>JAKAAZ010000011.1 GCA_021802085.1 Acidobacteriota bacterium | reverse complement strand
CCAGGCGGCCGTGCTGGGTGACAAGGCGGGCTTTGGATTGACGTGGCCGGCGGACCTGTATCTGGAGGGCGGCGATCAGCATCGCGGATGGTTCCACACTTCCCTGCTGCTCTCGGTCGGCACCAAGAATGCCGCGCCGTATCGACGCGTGGCCACGTGTGGATGGACGCTCGACGAGCAAGGACGGGCGTTGTCGAAGTCGCGCGGCAACTTCATCGACCCGGGTGAAGTGGGCGACCAGCTTGGCGCGGACATTATTCGGCTGTGGGTGGCGTCGGTGGATTTCCGCGAAGACGTTGTCGCTACGATGCCGTTGCTGAAGCGGCTGGCGGAGGACATCTACCGCAAGCTGCGCAATACGTTCCGCTTTCTGCTGGGAAATCTTGGAGATTTCAATCCTGCCGGCGATGCTCTGCCGTTCGAGCAATTGCTGCCGCTGGACCAGTACATGCTGGTGCGCACCGCGGAGTTGACAGCGAAAGTTCTGCGCTGGTATGAAGAGATGGAATTTCATCGCGTCTATCACGCGATCAACGAATTTTGTACAGCCGACCTGAGCGCCATGTATCTGGATTTGCTGAAGGACAGGATGTATACGTTTGCGCCCAACGATCCCGCGCGCCGCTCGGCGCAGACAGCGGTGTGGCGTATAACGGAGGCGCTGGTCCGCTTGACCGCGCCCTATCTGAGTTTCACTGCCGAGGAGGTATGGCAATATCTACCCACAGTGAAAGAAAGCCGTGAATTGAGTGTGCACCATGCGCTCTTTCCACGGCAGCACTACCCGGGTCCCCCAACAAAAAACGGCCGTGAACCGAGTGTTCATCTAGCGCTCTTTCCACGGCCGCAAGATCTAGCTCCCCCATCCGCAACGGAATTGTTGCCGGACTGGAAGCAGCTGTTAGGGGTACGCGACGAGGTACTGAAAAGCCTGGAAGAAGCGAGGAAAGAAAAGCGCATCGGCAAGGCGCTGGAAGCGAAAGTGCGCCTGGAGGTTCCCGCCGGACTGGCGCAGTTGATCGAAAAATATCAATCGAGCTTGAAAGAGCTGTTCAACGTATCGCAGGTGGAGCTGACGCCCGCGGCGGAACAAAACGGCTCGAGCACGCTGCTCGTCACGACGCTGCCGGCCGACGGCACGAAATGCGAGCGCTGCTGGAATTACTCCGTGCATGTGGGCGAAAGCCAGAAATGGCCCACGGTCTGCGAGCGCTGCGTGGCGGCACTGGAAGCGATCGGCGCGGCTACTATGGCTGAAGCTGTGACAGCGGCGGGCACAACGAAGGACCTGCGATGAGCGCAGTCTCCGCGCGCGATCCGCGCCTGAAACTTCTGCTGATTTCCGTTGCGGTATTCGTGGCCGACCGGCTGACCAAGCTATGGATACTCCATCACATTATTTCCGGGCAGGAAATCACCATCATCCCAAGCTTCTTTCATCTGTCGCATGTGTACAACAACGGCGCGGCCTGGAGCCTGTTTTCCGATACTCCATCGCCGGAGAAGGTTCGCTGGATGCTGATTGGGTTCTCGATGATTGCCATCGCGATTGTGCTGGCTGTCTTCATGAGGACTGGACGGCGCGTAAATGCAACCAGCATCGCGCTGGCCCTGATTCTGGGCGGAGCGATTGGGAACCTGTACGATCGGCTGGCGTATCGCTACGTGATCGACTTTCTGGCCTTCAACATCTTTGCTTATCATTACCCCGACTTCAATGTTGCCGACTCCTGCATCGTGATTGGCGCGGCCATTCTGTTGATTGAGGTGTTGCGCGCGCCCAAGTCGGCCTTTCTGGACTGAACGCCAATCGCAAGCAAGGGATGGAAGCATGAAAATTTTCTGTTGTCTGTTGCTGCTGGTTCCACTCGCCGCCGCACAAACCGCTGCGCCGGTTGCGGCTTCCTCGCCGACATCCACGGCTTCGCAGACTGAGGCATTGCCTCCAACATCCAAGCAAATTGCGCACATGGAAGAGATGCTTCAGGATTGGCCGGACCTGGGCCGCTATCGCGCGGCCAACGCAGCGTTGCCGCCGCCGGCGTCCGGTGAGAACCGGGTCGTGTTCATGGGCGATTCGATCACCGACGCATGGGGCCGCTCGACGGGAATATTTTTTCCGGGCGAGCCGTACATCAACCGCGGCATCAGCGGGCAGACGACGCCGCAAATGCTGGTTCGTTTCTGGCCGGATGTGATTGCGTTGCAGCCCAAGGTCGTGGTGATTCTGGCGGGGACGAACGACATTGCGGGCAATACCGGACCGTCCACGCCGGAGATGATCCAGGAAAATTTCATGGCGATGGCGGACCTGGCCACGGCGAACGGCATCCGCGTGGTGTTGGCGTCGATTTTGCCGGCAGCCGATTATCCATGGCGGCCGGGGATCGATCCGAAGCCGGCGATCCGCGGGCTGAACGCGTGGATGCGCGCGTACTGCGCGCAGAAGGGCCATGTGTACCTCGACTATTATTCGTCGATGGTCAACGCGGGCCAAGGCATGAAGAGCGAGTTGACGATCGACGGCGTGCATCCCAATGCGGCTGGCTATGCGGTGATGAGCCCGCTGGCCGAAAAGGCGATTGCCGAGACGCTGGGAACGAAGTAAACCCGATTGCGAATCCACTCGTTCTGAATGGGGCGCAATGGCGAACATGATTCCCTACCGGTTGATGTCTCCGAAGGCGAAGGTCCCCAGAAACATGGGATGGGAGACGGGCGGTTTGGTGCTGGAAATATCCACCGGATACGGCTGGCCGGTCAACGTGGGAAATCCCCAGATGCTGCCAGTGTTCAGGTCGACAACCATTTTTCCAAACACCTGGGTGTTGCCATCCAAGGACCGCAGCATCACTGTGCCGGGTTCGATGTAGAGCGGATCGGATGCAGTGGTTTGCGTGGGTGTTGTCTGCTCCTGGGCTTGCGCCGGGCGCGGTTGCCGCAGGGGTTGTATGGCAATGGCGATCAACGCGATGGCGATGACCAGCAGAAAGAGGTTGGTGGTTGCGGGGTTTTTCATTTTTCTCCTTATGCAGGGCCGATATGGAACTCATCCTGCCCTCGCTTCTAGGTAGTCGTCAGCTTGGGAATGGGAGGCCTTCGAATGCCCCGTAGCTGAAGAGGGCCTTGTCCAACCTGCGCAAGTCGTTTTCCGTCTCGCAGAGAGCCGCCAGTTCGAAAAAGAACGGGCAGAATGAATTCAGGTACCAGTAGACGGTATCCTGCACCGGAGAACAGCCCAGTCGGGAGGTAGCTGTCCTTACCCGCGAATCGAATATAGGGTAATGTCCTCCGCTGACAAAGTGAAGGAGCGTAGTTGCGCGGGACAGACCGAAGTGTTTCACGACAGATTTACCTGGAAATATGTCGGTGTATGTTTCGCCGCGCCAACGGTCCAAGAAATCTGCCACTTCACTTTTCTGTGGACACTTGGGCAATTCCTGAGCCGCCTGCTTCCAAACCGGGTAGGCCACAGATGCCACGTTGGGCTTCCAACGACCTTCCGTGGTCACGCCATCCTTCCACTTGCCAATTCGTTCAAAATCATCGGCTGAAAACGATTCGTATCTTGCGATCAGATCACCATGCTCCCGATCATCATCCGCCGCATACCGTCCAGACCAGACGCGCAACCATTCTTGCGGCGTGCTGTCCTTTACTTGAACAACCTGAAATCTGAATCCGCTCATGTTACGAGAGCATACCACGGAGAGACACCCGCAAATCTGCCCCACTCAAGCCAAAAAACAGCTTGGATGGGCCACCGTCCATCTTTGGCTGCATCGGTGCCGTTTCCTGAGCAGGCTGTAAACTAGAGAGATGCGGTGGTGTGCGGATTGCACGCTGCCAAGCCCCTTGCAGGTACCAGACCCGATGGATCGCATCACCGTTCGCGGCGCGCGCGTTCACAACCTGAAGAACATCGACTTTGAGATTCCGCACGGCCAGTTGACGGTCGTGACCGGCGTTTCAGGCTCGGGGAAATCCTCGCTTGCCTTCGACACGATCTATGCCGAGGGGCAGCGGCGCTACGTCGAGTCGCTATCGGCCTACGCGCGGCAATTTCTGGAGCGCATGGAGAAGCCGGACGTCGACCAGATCGACGGGCTGGCCCCGGCGATTGCGATCAAGCAGAAGAACACGACGCGGAATCCTCGCTCCACGGTGGCGACGGCTACGGAGATTTACGATTACCTGCGGCTGCTGTTTGCCCGCTGCGGGACGATGTTCTGCCTGACCTGCGGCGGCATCGTAAAGCGCGACAGCGTGGATGAAATTGCCACGACGATTCTGGCGCTGCCGGAACGCACGCGCATCCTGGCGCTGTTTCCGGTGGTATTGCCGGAAGTGGGCGACGAGAATAAGAGCACGGCAGCCAAGAAGAAAGCGGCGAAGAAAGCCGCACAGTCGGCGAAGAAACGCGCGGCCAGCTCTACGAAAAAAGATGGCAAGCCGGTCACCAAAGCGGAGGCTGCTCGGGTGGCGCTGGCGGCCGCTTCGCGGACGGCGGCGAAGGTGAATCGGTACGCCAAAGACTATGTGCCGGACGCGCCGGAGATCGCCGCGGCTCCGGTGGATCCGCGTCGGCAGCGACTGGGCGAGTTGCGCCAGCGCGGCTTCAATCGGCTCTATCAGAATGGAAACATCTATGAATTTTCCACGCCCGAGTCGCTGCTGGAGCTGGATTTTTCGCAGCCGATTTTCATTCTGATCGATCGCATTGTTGTGTCGCCGGATGCGCGGGCGCGCATTGTGGATGCGGCGGAGACGGGCTATCGCGAAAGCAGCGAAGTGGTGTTTGAAATTGTGCCGGGCGCCGACCAGAACGGGGCGGCACCAGCGGCACGCGATCGCGAGCAGCTTCGTTTCTCCGGCGCGTATGCCTGCAAGCATTGCAACCGCATGTATCGCGAGCCGGAACCGCCGCTGTTTTCGTTCAACAATCCTTATGGCGCGTGCGCGCGCTGCGAAGGCTTCGGCAACACCATCGACTTCGATCTGGACAGGATCATTCCCGACAAAACGCGCACGCTGAACGAGGGCGCCATCGATCCCTGGGTGCGGCCAAAATATCGGCCCATGTTTGGCGAGCTGCGACGCGCGGCGAAAGAGAAAAATCTTCCGCTGGATGTGGCGTGGAAGGACCTGGAACCGGCGCAGCAGGATTTTGTTTTGAATGGAGATGGATCGTTCCCTGGCGTACGAGGATTTTTTGCGCTTCTGGAGCGCAAGAAGTACAAGCTGTATGTTCGCGTGTTCCTGAGCAAATATCGCGGCTATGCGCTGTGCCCGGAATGCAATGGCAAGCGGCTGCGCGCGGAGGCGCGAGCGGTACGCATCGGCGACAGAGATACAGGCGGCCGCGACATTTGCGATGTGACGGCGCTGACCGTGGGAGAGGCGCAGGCATTCTTCGCGCAGCTTCGACTGAGCCCGGCGCAGATGGAAGTGGCGGGAAGAATTCTGGAGGAAGTTCGCCAGCGCCTGGGCTTTTTGAATGACGTGGGGTTGGATTATTTGTCGCTCGACCGGTTGTCGTCGACGCTGTCGGGCGGAGAGGCGCAGCGAGTGCAACTAGCCACATCGCTGGGCTCGCAACTGGTGGGCGCGATGTATGTGCTGGATGAGCCTTCGATTGGACTGCATACGCGCGATACGGGCAGGCTGATTCATATTCTGGAAGGCTTGCGCGATCTGGGAAACACGATTCTGGTGGTCGAGCACGATGCGGACATTATTCGTTCGGCGGATTATCTGCTGGACCTGGGGCCCGGCGCGGGAGAACTGGGCGGCAAGCTGTTGGCAGCGGGCACGCTGCCGGAGCTGATGGAGTCGCCGAATTCTCTGACGGGAAAATATCTTCGCGGCCAGCTTTCGATTCCGATTCCATCGCGGCGGCGCACCCCTGGAGACGCATGGCTGCGACTGAGGGGAGCGCGCGCGCATAATCTGCAATCGGTCGACTGCGAAATTCCGCTGAACATGCTGACCTGCATTACCGGAGTTTCCGGGTCGGGAAAGTCCACGCTGGTGCATGACGTGCTGTATCGCGCGCTGGCACATACATTGGGCGAAAGCGACATCGCGGACCCGGCCCATCTGTATGACACGCTGGGAGGCTCGCATCATCTGGACGGAGTGGTACTCGTCGATCAGTCGCCGATTGGACGAACTCCGCGCTCGAATCCGGTAACGTATATGAAGGCGTTCGATGGCATTCGCGAGCTGTACGCTTCCCTGCCCGATGCGAAGCGACGGGGCTACACCGCTGGATTCTTTTCGTTCAATGTTCCGGGCGGTCGCTGTG
The DNA here is from genome assembly GCA_021802085.1 of Acidobacteriota bacterium. GTDB lineage: Bacteria > Acidobacteriota > Terriglobia > Terriglobales > Acidobacteriaceae > JAKAAZ01. The sequence goes on along the minus strand of JAKAAZ010000011.1, from coordinate 23,323 downwards.
AAGTCTGCCAGGGCGATGGAACCGTGACGGTGGAAATGCAATTTCTGGCCGACGTGGAATTGCCGTGCGAGGAATGCAATGGGACACGCTTCAAGGCGGGGGTTCTGGACGTCCGCTATAAAGCCAAGAACATTCATGGCGTGCTGAACATGACTGTGAAGGAAGCGCTTCAGTTTTTCGCCGGGCATGCCAAGATTCAGGACCGGTTGCGCGTGCTGGACCATGTTGGCCTGGGGTATGTGCGGCTGGGACAGTCGGCGACGACGCTTTCTGGCGGAGAGGCGCAGCGGGTCAAACTTGCCGCGCATCTGGCCAACGCGAAACCGGCTGGAGGTCACGCCGGCGGCAAGCGCGGGAAAAATCGCCTGCTCTATATTCTGGATGAACCGACGACCGGATTGCATTTCGACGATGTCAGCAAATTGCTTTCGGCGCTGCGGCAGCTGATCGATGGCGGTGGATCGTTGCTGGTGATTGAGCACAATCTGGATGTACTGAAGGCCGCCGACTGGATCATCGATCTTGGTCCTGAAGGCGGACAACGCGGCGGCAAGGTTGTTGCAGTGGGAACGCCGGAGCAAATCGCGGCGGCTCCAAATTCGCACACCGGGCAGTGGCTGGCAAAGGTACTGAAGCCGACTGCACAAAACGCCGGTTTGGTTGCGGCAGGAAATCGATGATGCAATGTGTTGTTCTTCGATGTGTCATGGCGGCCGCGCTGTTGCAGGCCACTACGGGATTGCATGCGCAAACTACACCACTCCCTGCTGGGACCTCCGCGCCTGCGGTGGATGCTCCGGCGTCGGCGGCTACGTTGCTGTCGCAGGCGGAAACTGCCATCGCGCTTGGGCAGTACGACAAGGCGCTTCCTATGCTGAACAAGGCGATCGAGCGCGAGCCCGCGGGTTCGATCGAGGACGCTCGAATTTTTTACGACCGCGGTTATGTGGAACAAGCGCGCCATCAATTGGACGCTGCCGAGGCCGACTACCGCAAAGCCATCGTCATCGATCCGAAACAGTTTGAGTCGCACGCCGCGCTGGGCCGAGTGCTGGCGGAGCAGCAGCAATGGAAGGATGCTCGCCGTGAGCTGGAGCTGGCAGCCAAGCTGCAGCCGGCAAGCGGCGACGCGCGGCAAGCGATTGCCAGCGTCGCGCGCACGCTGGCGCGGGTCGATGCGGAGATGCGCGACCCGGCGGCGGCCAGCGACGCATTGCTGGCAGCGATCAAGTTGACAGGAGAGCAGCCGGACGACACATTGCTGGCGGGACAGTTGGCGGAGGAGGAGGGCAACTATCCAGGCGCAGAGCAGGAATATCGGAAGCTGCTCGCCACCGATGCAACATCCATACCAGCCGCCGAGGGATTGGGGCGCGCGTTGATTCACGAAGGAAAATTCGCCGAGGCGGAGTCGGCGTTGCATCCGGCCCTACTGCGGGAGCCGAATGACCCTACGCTGCTGGCGCAGTCTGCCACGGCACTGGCAGGCGCGGGCAACTCGCAAGCGGCGATTGCACAACTGCAAACCCTGCATCGACAGAACCCAAATCAACCGGCGATCGCGCGCATGCTGGCCGATCTTTTGAGCGGCGCCGGAGAAGCGGACAAGGCTGAACCCTTGTACCAGCAACTGCTCGCGGACGATGGAAACGATTCCGACCTGCTGACCGCGGTGGGAGAAAACTTCACGCGCGAACAACAATGGGGACCGGCCATCGAAGCATTTCAAAAATCGCTGCAGATTCAACCTACTCAAGAGGACGCCTGGACCGGGCTTGCGTTCGCGGCCTGGAAGAATGCGGAGTACCCGCTGGTACTGACGGCGCTGGATCGTCGCGCGCAGACTTTGAGCGATGGACCGGAGACTTTGTTCATGCGTGCCACATCGCTCGATCATCTGCACCGCACGAAAGAAGCGATCGAGTACTATCGTAAATTTCTCGGTGTAGCGCACGATCAATATCCCGACCAACAAGCACAGACGCGGCAACGCTTGATCGCGCTGCAAAGATAGGCAGCGATGCATTGCGCGCGTTGCTGAGTTTGAAGAGCGCCAACCGCTGAGTGTTGTCGCTGTAATCCTCCGTCAAAATTCTCTACAATCAAGTCTGGAACCAAACGCAGAAGGGAACCTTGATTTGACTGCATCCCCCCTAGCTCTGCTTCCCATGCTGGAACCTGAACCAACGCATCCCACACCCGCGCTGCGCCTGCAGGAAATTTTTTCTGCCGAGTATCGGCTGCTGCGCCCGCGCGCGCCGATGCCGCTGTTCGATGTCAGCTTCTACCCTTTCACCGGCGTGAATACAACCATCCGGCTGCGCGATGGGAAGGCGTTTGTGCGTCTCTCGGACATGCTGGAAGGCGCGCCGGACAGCGTGACGCGCGCGATTGCGCACATTTTGCTGGCGAAGCTATACCGCAAACCGATTGAGCCGATTCATGCCAACCGCTATCGACGGCATCTCGGCAGCGAGGCGGTGATCAGGCAGGCGGAGCTGGTACGGCGCAGTCGCGGGAGAAAGAATGTTTCCACGGCGCAGGGACGTTATTACGACCTGGACGAAGTCTTCGATCATCTCAATCGGCAATTCTTCAACGGGCTGCTGGGCAGGCCGGTGCTGACGTGGAGCGCGCACTCAGCGCGGCGGCAGCTAGGCCATTACGACGCTGCTCACAATACGATCGTGGTCAGCCGCGTATTCGACCGGCCGGAGACGCCGCGCTACGCAGTGGAGTATCTGGTGTTTCATGAGATGCTGCATTTGAAACATCCGGTGCGGATGCGAGGCGGGCGGCGCTGCGTCCATTCGCGCGAATTCCAGCAGGAAGAAAAGATGTTCCCGCAACTGGAACTAGTGAAGGAATTTTTGAAGCGGCTGTAGTCGGGCAAATTTGTGTCCACCCCTCGCAGAGGCGGGAAGGATGGGGCGCCTTCCAATGGATGGATTCTTCGCTATGCTCAGAATGACGAACCGCAGGTACAGCGTCTCAAAAAAAGACTTAGCTCGATACGGTGTGGGTTACCGGCTTGGGCCGTCGTCGCGCCTGCGTGATCGCGCGCGCATGCCGCTGGGCCCATACGATCAACACGACGCCGGCAATCACGGAGCCGATGCTGGCGACCTGGGCATTGCTCATGCCGAAATAGATTCTTGGATTGATGCGAACAAACTCCACCAGGAAGCGGGCCAATCCGGTCCAGACCAGGTACTCGCCTGTAATCATTCCCACCGGCTTGTCGACTCTTCCCCGTCGCCACAGGTACCAGGCGATCAGCAGGGCCGCGATGAATTCATACACGGGCGTGGGCTGCACGCGCTGCATGGTGGGAACCAGGCCATGAGGAAAGCTGACGCCCCATGGCAGGGAGGTGGGAATGCCATAGTCGCCATCCCCTGAACTGAGACAACCCAGACGGCCCACTCCGTATCCGACAGCGGCGGCGGGCGCGGCCAGGTCCAACATGCCGAGAGCGCCGACTTTGGCGACGCGTCCCTGCCACATCAAGACCAGGATGGCGGCGACCAAGCCGCCAAACCAGGCAAACCCGGCGCGATCCAACAATAGTTGCAGCGGAATCTGCATTAACAAATGAGGCGACTCGAAGACATGCCACAATTTTGCGCCGATGATGCCAGCCACGGTGGCCAGGGCGGTGACGTTGATGGCATCCGCCTCGACGCCTTTGCGCTGGAAATTTTTATACAGCACCCAGCAGCCGGAAACTGCCGCCAGCCAGAGCAGAATGCCGAATGTGCCGATTTCGAAACGCCCGATGTGAATAAATGGATACATGCAGAGAGAATTCCCTTGATTTCCAGTATAAGATACGTGACGGAATCGGATTTCCGTCGAGCGCCGATTCGTCGGGAACCATGGCTCACACAATGTTGAAAACTTCGTCCTATGAGAAGCAGCGGATTTCAGCCTTGATGACTGAGTCAGCCAACAAGCCAGCACTCGAGTGTCTACTCACCCGCCAGCAGATCCAGCAGCGGGTCAGCGAGCTGGGGATGGAAATCAGCCGCGATTTTGCCGGACAGACGGTCGTGCTGGTGGGGGTGCTGAAGGGCGCGGCGCTATTTGTGGCCGACTTGGCGCGTGTCATCACCGTCGACTGCACGTTCGACTTTCTTGCAGTGTCCAGCTATGGGATGGCGACGTGTTCCAGCGCTGTCCGTTTGATCAAGGACGTAGACCAGCCGATTGAAGGGAAAAACGTGATCCTGGTAGAGGACATTCTAGATACCGGGCGAACACTTTCTTATCTGAAAACTGTGTTGTTGGCGCAACGACCCGCTACATTGAAGATCGCGGCGTTGCTGGACAAGCCAGAAAGGCGTCTCTGCCAGATCGAGACGGATTATGTTGGCTTCACCATTCCCAATCGTTTTGTGGTCGGCTATGGCATGGATTTTGCCGAACACTACCGCAACCTGCCGGACATCTGCTTGATGCCCATGGATGCTCCCACCGACGTCTGGGAGTAGCACGCTTATCCAGAGTTGTAGATAGGACACTTGGATTATGACTGCTTTCTCTTCCCCTGATCTTGCCGATGAATTTCAAATCTCCAGTTTCGATGTTGCCGCCTTCGCCGCCCATGCACTGCGCGACTGGCAAAGCCTGGCGGCCACGCTGGATCACACCTTGCTGCAGCCCGACGCTACCGCGGCCGATGTGCTGCGATTGTGCCAGGAGGCTGTCCACTATCGCTTCGCCTGCGTGTGCGTGAATCCTTGCTGGATCGCGCTGGCGCACAGCGCTCTCTCCGGTACCGGCATAGCGGTCGGCTCCGTCGTCGGATTTCCTTTGGGAGCTTCGCTGACCCACTGCAAACGCGAGGAGGGCGAGTCCGCCTTGCGCCTGGGAGCGCAGGAACTGGATGTGGTGATCCAGATCGGCACGTTGAAGAGCGGCGACAACGCGACGGTACAAAACGATATGCGCACCATGGTGGAGTTGGCGCACGATGCCGGGGCACGCATCAAAGCGATCCTGGAAACATGTCTGCTGACGCTGGAAGAAAAGCTGCGCGCTTCGGAAATCTGCGTGGCCGCGGGCGTGGATTTTGTGAAGACGAGCACTGGATTTTCCAGCGGCGGCGCAACTGTGGCCGATGTCGGCCTGCTGCGCGGTGTGGTGGGAGGGCGCTGCGGCGTCAAGGCGGCAGGTGGCATACGCACGCTGGACGCGGTCCGTGACATGCTGGAGGCGGGCGCCAGCCGGATTGGAACGTCTTCCGGCGTGGCGATTGTGGAAAGCTACATGGAGCAGCGCCGCGCGGTCGAGAGTTATGTGACGGAACACAGCGCCGCAACCTCGAATTAGGCGCGGGAATCGACGCTCTGAGCCGCGAAAATCCTGTGGAACTCATCCTGCCCCACTGCGCTATGCTGAAGAGCAGGCCATGAGTTCCAACAAACGCAAATCCGTATCAAGAAGCGTCGCGCCAGAGTCGCAAGGAGTCGCGTCTGAGAACGCGCCCGCGAACCAAAAGCCCTTGGCGCAGGCGTCGACCGTGGTATCGAGGGAGATAGCCGAGCCGAAATCCGCTATTGAGCCTCACGCGTTTGAGGGCGACTATCGCCCCGCATCCGCCGAGCCGGCGCGCGTCGAACCCAGAATCGATTCCCTGCAGATCGACTTCCTGACCCGGCTTGCGGACGCGCTGAACACCACGCTGGATCTGCAAACGCTGCTGCATCGCGTGGCGGACCTGGTGCGCGCCGTCATCGACTACCGCATCTTTGCGATTCTGCTGTTGAACGACCGTACCAACGAACTGCGCATACGTTTCCAGATCGGCCACTCCCCGGAGATAGAGCGACTGCGGATTCGAATGGGCGAGGGCGTCGTCGGTCAGGTGGCGGAACGCCGGGAAGCGATGCTGATCAACGATGTGAGCGTGCTTTCCAACTACATCGACGCCAATTCCGAAGTGCGTTCGGAACTGGCGGTGCCGCTGGTGACCAAGAACCGCGTCATCGGCGTCATCGATATTCAGTCGGAGCAAACCAATTATTTTCGCCCGGAGCATTTGCACCTGCTGCAACTGACGGCCTCGCGCGTAGCCATTGCGGTGGAGAACGCGCGGCTGTATACGCGCATCTCGCGGCAAGCGCAGACGCTGGAATTGCTGCATGAAATCAGCCGCGAACTGACCTCGATTCTGGACCCGGAGCAGTTGCTGGAGAGGGTTGGGAAGTTGTTGCAGCGCGTGATTCCCTACCAGATGTTCGCCATCTGGATGCTGGATGACAAGCGTAACATGCTCATCCATCGCTTCTCGATTCGATTCGGCAAAACGGACAGTTCATTTTCCGAGCCGGTGCCGATCCAGCGTGGACTGATCGGCGCCGCGGTCAGCACCCGTCAGACGATTACGGTTGGAGATGTGCGGCACGATGCGCGGTATATTCTTGTGCACGCGGAAACGCGCTCTGAAATGGCCGTGCCGCTAATTTACAAAGGCAAGGTTCTGGGAGTGCTGGACCTGGAGCATACGCGACCGAACTTTTTTACCGACGACCATGTCCATGCGGTCAGCACTTTGGCCTCGCAGCTGGCGATTGCGCTCGAAAATGCCGGCCTGTATCAGCGCCTGGCGCAGGAAGAACAGCGCCTGGAAGAAGACCTGGCGATGGCGCGCAAGGTGCAGTTTCGCCTGATGCCGCAAAGCGTGCCGGTGCCCATCCATGCCGAACTGGCGGCGCAATTTGTGCCGGCACGGACGATTGGCGGCGACTTGTACGATTTTCTGGACTATGGCGACGGGCGCACCGCCATCGTGCTGGGAGATGTGAGCGGCAAGGCGGCTGCGGCGGCGCTGTATGCGGCGCTGGTCAGCGGCATCATGCGTTCGCTGGCGGCCCAGCGGCCTTCCCCGGCGCAGATGCTGGCGGCGCTGAACGAGCAACTCCAGGAGAGAAAACTCGACGCGCAATACGTCACACTGCTGTTCGCGATTTGGAACGACAACGACAAGACATTGCAGGTTGCAAATGCGGGCGGGTGTCAGCCGCTGTTTTGCCGCGCCAAAGGCGTGGAACCGATCCAGGCCACGGGCATTCCGCTGGGCATGTTCCCCGATGTCGAATATGAAGAATTCACTTTGTCTACGCAGCCTGGCGACATGATCGTGTTTTATTCCGACGGCATGATCGACGCGGAAAACGATCAGGATGAAATGTTCGACATGGAACGGCTGGCAGCGGTTCTGGAAGAACATCGTCGCTGCTCGGCTGCTACCATTGTCAGCAATATCCTGAAGGCGGTGTCGGACTTCCAGGGACCGGTGGAACATTTCGACGACGAAACCGTGATCGCGCTGCGCGTGATCGACCCGAAGAAACCGGTGAAGCGTTAAGTACTCAAGAGACCGCATCGGCGATGGATTCGGTGTGCGGTAATGATCCAACCCATCACACGAACAACTGTTGTTGGCGCTCGGGGGAAATTTCGAGATCTATACCCTCACACAGAATCTGCGCTGGTAACTTTGAAAGCTCCTTCGGTTCCACCTTGTGCAACCCACCGCCATATACGCGGCCTTCTGCGATGAATTGTTCGGGACTGATCTGCTGTAAAGCCTTGAATACATGGGCTGTCTTCTCCGGATGCTTTTTTAGCAAATCGCGCAGAGGCTCTTTCGGGTAAAGCATTAGATATACGTTATGGGCAGTAGCCTGAGAACGATTCCAGATGAAACGGAATGGATGCTTTCCATTGCGAGAACGGCCCATGTAAGTACATAGAAATGGGGCGGACGGGCGGTTTTCCTGCGAATACCATGGTGTGCGGCGACTGGCGAGATACGCTTCGTGGATTTTCCGTTCTTTGCCCATCTGGATGTATCCATAAAAACGCGACCAGCTTTCCTTTATTTTCTCCTCGGGCTCATTGCAGTCGAGCAAAAAGAGGTGCTGAGGTATTGCGGGCATTCCGCTTGCCAATGCCTCAATAATGTCCGCCTTCAGGTGTCGCGGGCCGGGAAGAATGGATTTCAGGAAGTGGCGCGGGATCTGCCAATTGTCGATATCGGCCTGACCGAGGATGAAGAAACTGTTTGAGCCTGTCGCAAGGCCTCGCTTAATCGTGAAGATGTCGCCAAGAGTGAGTTCATTCGTTTTCATGACGCCCAAGTTTGCCGGAAACTGTGTCCATTTTTGTGACTGGCGCAATGTATGGAGGGGCACTTGTGCCTCACTTTCAGGCTGCTCAATCGAGCCCCCAAGGGAAAATCGGACGTTATGCTCGGCTAGGGGCGATGATCTGCGGAAAACCACTACAGCGGAGGACACCAACGCATCCGTGAACTGCGCATCGGCAGGATAAAAGCGATGTATGTGTAGGAGCGTCACGTGATCGGTCAGATACTGGCGCACTGTAACCCCGTAATTTACGTCCATAAATTCCGAAGGGATCAGCCAGATCGCGAGTCCATACTCTTCCATCCATTCGTGACAGAGAAGCATGAAGTAACAATAGAGGCCGGCAAGACCGCTGATTTCGAGGTGCAAGGACTGAAGCAACCTCGCCCTGAGACGCTCCTTCTCGTTTCCAGGCAAGTGGTGGTGTCGGACATACGGGGGATTGGCAACCACGAGGTTAAAACGGCGATCAGGCAATGGTTGTCGTGTAAAGTCTCCTTCGAGAATATGGAGTCCGTGCTTTGCCCATAAATCAATCGCCGCGTTCGCAAATAGTGGGTCGAGCTCGATGCCGTTCGCTGAGTAAATGTTCTCAGGCGGGAAGGTTTCAGACAAGGCTGAGTAAAACGATCCAGTACCAATAGCGGGATCTAGAAAGCGGACTGGGCGATCGCCAAACAATTTGCTCGCATAGCGCAAAAGGCTTAATGCGAGCGGCGGCGGCGTTGCGAATTGGCCGGACTTGTTCCTCTCCGATGCAGTCTTGAGTCCGTCGAGACGCACTTGTTCATGTTGGCGGTGCCCTTCAACACTATATGGTTCAGCGGTCTCCATAAATACCCTCAAATTCCGAGCTCGTCCATGTCCTCGATTCGGTGTTCCCATACCCAGTCTATGCCTTCAGCCGCCTCGTACCCGAGATAAGCTGCATCGAAATACCCGCATAGGAAAAGTACAAAAACAACCTGGTCGCCGAACGTGGCCTTGAGTTGATTGATCTTGGTTGCTTCCTCTTTCCGGCGCTTGTTTACGTTGGTGAAGTCGCCGGCCGACTTCGCTTCGATGAGCAGGGGAAGGTGTGGCAGAGTGGCATGTAACGGCTGGATCACGACGTCGACGGGGATTCTGACGAGAGTGGCATTCGCCTTGGCAGGCTTTACAAGCACGTTGAGGCGAAATGCAAACGTTCCAGGTTCCATCTGTGTCAGCGGAGTGGACGAGGAATGTGCCTTCAGCTTGTAGCCTTTGTCTTTGAGATGTTGCTGGATGAGATTGAGTTGGCGCTTCTCCTGTGCATTTCTCACAATCGGATCAGCCAATGCGCCGCATAGACGATCCGCAACGATGGTCGAAGAGCGATACCGCTCTTCATCGGTAGGGTTGCGACGCCCCACCAACCATGGGAAGATATCAACGTCAAGCATCTTCGATAAGATGCGCGTAATTTTGGCCAAGTGTTCTTCGAGTAGCTGCGGCGAAAGCTGCGACGGAATCTTGCCCTGTTCAAGCAGTCCCACAAAATTCTTGGTAGATTCCGCGAGGCCAATCAGTCTGTCACGCGCCAGCGGTGGGCAAGTGGACATACGCAACATCGGAAGAATACCGGGATGATTTCTAATTACCTTTGGTGTGACCTTGGTCAGATCGCTTGTAAGCGCGAGACCCTGCTCGACATTCGCGATGGTCGTTTTCCTAGTGTCGCGGTATGCCTTCGGCGCAAACCTCATGAACCATTGATTGAACTGATCCACCGATGCGCGGGTATCCGCCTTCCATAGGTGCGGTTTATCGGCATTTATGGGCATGAGTTAATTTAGCAAAGAGCTTGCATTATTTTGCCACCGTTCTCTGTTCCGCCCCGTTTCGTGAGCATACCGTCGGTGCACGCGCATGAAACCGTCAACATCAGGCGCGCAAGAGAAAGCGGAAGCGCATATCTTCGCCGTACCACATGATGTAATTCGTTCCCCAGGCGTTGTTGAACAGATTGCAATGCATGCCGCTGGAAAGGTCCGGCTGGTCCTGGGAAAAATTCAGCGGAGACTTGCTGCCCATGGCGATCAGAGGCGCGTCCAACGGTTCTACGGTGAAAGAACCATCCTTGTCCGTATAGCTGAAGTGATTGGAAACCGCGTGCATCTGGCGGCCTCCGCCACGGGCGACGTCGAGCGGCGACACCTGTTCGCCGGATTTTTCCAGCATCCATCCTTGTTGGTTCCTGACAACTGGATCGAAGGTAAGCCATAGCGATTCCGGCATGCGCGTGGCGGGCTTTTGCAGACAGTAGAAATTGAGATGAACAACCGGTTCCGCGTCTGGAAGCAGCAATTCAACATATATTTTCTTCGGAAATGCGGTGCGGCCCGACTGCTCCGCTTCCGGGTCGCGAAGTTCCAGGCGCCCAAGGAGACGATGTCCTTCGGCATTCTTCTCCGCGCGCAGCTCGACCAGGGAGGGCAGCCAGTCCTGATTTTTCGCGCCGAAACGTTCGATGTTGGGCTTGCCAAAATCTTTCTCCGCCCAACTTGCCTGCATCACCAGATACTTCGCGCGGTAGTCGGAATAATCCTGCTGCGACAGTGTCTGATAGGAAAACAACGCCAGCGGATGATCGGGAGAGGCCCATTCACGCCCGGACTTCTTGTTGCGCAAGCGATGAATCGCTCCCGTCTTCGCATCCACTTGAAGGATGAAATGCGGCGTCTCGATGTCCTCGCCCGCAGCCACGACCGAACCACTCGGCATCCGCGGTTCTGTTGCTGCAAGATTGCGAATCGCCTCCTCAGCCTGGCTGCCTAGCGGCGCGGGAAGCGCGGCAGTTCCGTCGAAGAGATCCTTGCGTTTTTCTTCCCAACTGAACGCGACAACTTTGTAATTCTTCGTGTCCAGCATTTTCTCCAGAGCTTGCGGCGTGTAGTGGTCGTAGTCGAGCCAGGTTTTCGTATCGGTTCCCCAGGTGTGCTCCGGCTCCAGAATCAGGCTCCGCATCAAAGCGATGTCGGTCGCATCGCCGGAGCGGAATTTTCCCTGCGCAATCCAAGCCTGGCGAAGACGGGCAACTTCCCTATACCGGGCGACCTTCAGGGGATCGCTGGAGACGCCATAGATCCACGTGTCGCCGATTTCCTGCGTGACCACCGGCAATTGATTGCGGTAGGGTTCGACTGCATTGGCGATTTCCGTAAGACCGCAGGCGACAATCTCAGCGTTCGGAAACATGTGGCCCAACCCAGAATAGATGGCGACAATTTCATTCGGTGGGTGGGGACCGCTGTTGTCGTTTCCAACTACGACGGCGATTGCGAGATCGGTGCCCGGCACCTGCGTGACGGCTCCGTAGCCCAGGTGATACATGACGACAAGCGACGATCCGCGCGTATCCTTCCAAAGAAACAATGGAGGAACTTCCGCAGGCTTGCTCGCGCCGTTCACGCCGATGTCGAGAAACTTGACGCCTTGAGAGGCAATGGGAGCGATCAAACCGCGCGTGTGTCCGGGTACATCGGTCATCTTGGCGCCGGTGGTGGTGCGTCCAAATCGGCGGTCGAGGGACTGCGACAAAGCGATGCTGCCGGAAATCATCGAGGCGTCCATCATCTCGGTCTGCCAGTTCAAGGGGATCGCGTGCCAGGCGATGTCGCCGGCGGCAATGGCCTGCTCCATTTGGCGGCGGTCGGCGGAGGAGGCCTGCTCCAGATACTCGTACAGCAGCCACGAACCCGTGGTCCACACATAGCGGGGGCCACCGGTGCGGCGCATGTCAGCGGCAATGCGAATGGCATCCGGGAAATAGTCGGAGAAATACCAATCCACGACGGCCTTCTGGGTGTCGATAAAGCCAGCGTCGAAATGACATTTGAACATGATCAGGACGCGCTTCACGTCCAGCTTCGGCGTGGGGGCATAGGGATCTGGAGGAATCGCGAAAGATGCTCCCCGGCCCAGTACGGATGCTCCGCCCACTGCAACTACAGACTTGATGAAATCGCGACGCTGCATGTATCCGCCTCTGAATTTTAAAGTTGGAAAGGCAGGATCATTCTACACACATCTCCATCGCGCGAATTGGAACAGCGGCAACTGAATCTTCAGTTCGCCTGAACGTTGAATTCGGTCGCATGGTTGGCGACGGGCGGAGCGGCGGGACTCTGCTGCGATAGCTTGCGCAGCCGATGCAGTTCCTGGGTGAGCAGATCGCGTTGGGACGGATTTACGCTGGGCAATTGCAAATAAATTTCCAGTTGGTCGGCGGCGCGCGCGGTACCGCCCATGGCAAGCAACACGCTGGCCCGCAGCAGATGCAGCGGAGCGAAGTTGGGCGGCGCGGAGAGCGCGGCGCGATTGGTCCAGTCCAAACAATGTTGCAGATGCTGCTGGCCGGCCTCTGCACGCGCCCACTGATACGCGACCTGCCAGGTTCCCTGATCCTGTGGCTGGACATAGCCGAGCGCATCGGCGGCGTCGGAATACTTGCCAAGGTAATTGTCGGCGGTGGCCAGAATCACCCAGGCTTTTTCATCCGCGGAATCGATCTGGGCGGCTTGGGTGGCTTCCGTTCGCGCGCGATCGAACTGCTGCTGTTTCAATGCGGCGGTGGCCGCCAGCGCCGCGGCGTCGGCAAAATGCTTGTCGATTTGGAGCGCGTGCAGCGCATCTTTTTCTGAGGGAACGGCGTGGCCCTGATGCAGTTCCCGCACCGCGCGGTCGTAGAACTGCATGGCTCGCGGCTGGATTCCGGATTCCGTCGGCGCAGTGCCGGTGTTCTGCGCCACTGCCTGGGGAAGCGACAGGCAAGCCAGCCCGATGGCAACTGCAATTCCCGTCTTGAACTCATTGAGTTTCAGCATGAATCCCCCGATGGGAGCGGCTCCGGTCCGTTTGTCCGCCGCTGCCTCTTGCTGTTTTCATGGTGCGGCGGTCGCGCGAGATTCCCACGAAAGAATCCACTCGCGGTACGATGAGATTTCCGGTTTGGATCAGCCGTCCTGAAATGGAACGTCCGCGGAGGAAAGTGAAAATCTTTTCGGACACCGGCAGGCTGAGGCTGAAATTTGAAGGAGAAATTTCTTTGTCGCACATGAAGTCATCCGCCTCGTCATTCTCCGGTTCGACGCGTGTCGTTACTCCCGCGGGCAATGTGGCAGGGAGTCTGCGGCTGCCGGGGGACAAAAGTATTTCCCATCGCTATGCCATGTTGGCGGGGTTCGCTGAAGGCACTTCGCGCCTGACGAATTTTTCCAGCGGAGCGGACCCACACAGCACGCTCGCGTGTATGGAGCGGCTGGGTGCAGGCGTCGAACGCGGGGAGAATGGCGTCTTCACCGTAAAGGGATGTGCAGGCAGTTTCCAAGCGCCGCAAGCCGCTCTCGACTGCGGCAACTCCGGCTCCACGATGCGGATGCTGGCGGGCCTCTTGGCGGCGCAGCCGTTCACGAGCACTCTGGTGGGGGACGCCTCCCTGAGCCGACGACCGATGGAGCGCATCCGCACACCGCTGACAGCGATGGGAGCGAAGTTGGATTTAACGGAGGGACATGCGCCAGTCACGATCCACGGTGGTCCGCTGCGCGGCCTGGACTATCAGACGCCCATCGCCAGCGCGCAGGTGAAGACCTGCCTGCTGTTTGCCGGACTGCAGGCGAGCGGCATCACGCAGGTGCATGAGTCGGTACATACGCGGGACCACGGCGAGCTGGCGCTGCGCGCGTTTGGCGCCGAGGTGGAGCGGAGCAAACTGACGGTCAGCATTCAGGGCGGGCAGAAGCTGCATGGAATCGATGCGAGCGTGCCGGGCGATTTGTCCTCGGCGGCATTTTTTCTGTGCGCCGCGGCATTGTTTCCGGAATCGAACCTGGTGCTGGACGGGGTGGGCATGAATCCCACGCGTGCCAGCCTGCTGGATGTGTTGCGTGGTCTGGGCGTGCGGCTGAACGTGCTGGAACTGAGCGAGCAGCACGCGGAACTGGTGGGCACGCTGCAAGTGCTGGGAAATCCAGCGGGACTGCACGGCGCGGAGATCGATGGCGCGCTGTCGGCGCAACTGATCGACGAGCTGCCGGTGCTGGCAGCCATTGCTCCTTATACGCGCGATGGGATTCGCATCCGCGATGCACGCGAACTACGGGTGAAGGAGTCCGACAGGATTGCGCTGGTGGCACAAAATCTTCGCGCCATGGGAGCGAAGGTCGAGGAATTCGACGATGGGTTGGACGTGCCCGGCGGGCAGACGCTGCACGGCACGGAGATCGATGCCGGCGACGATCATCGCATCGCGATGGCGTTTGCTGTGGCCGCGCTGCGCGCAGAGGGAGATACGCAGATCCATGGAGCGGAGTCGGCGGCAATTTCGTTTCCTGAGTTTTTTGATTTCCTGGATCGCATCACGGAGCGATAGCGCTCCAGCCCATGCGCGCGTTGCTGCAAGGTCAACACGGAATTCGGGGTTGTCGCTCCGCACTCTGTACAACGGGAGAACGACGCTCAATAATTTTCACTGTTACTGTGACGCGGGCATCGTTCTTTCCCAACCTAGCTACGCCAGGATGGGGCACGCTATCCGTGAAAATGCTTTGATTCCTTATGGCGTTTGACCGGGATGCAATGGCTCCGGCTGGGCCTCCGGTTGGGGCGCTTGCAGGCCCGGCACCAGCGGTGCCTGAGAGATATTTCCAGTGGCGGCATCCGTGATGCTGATGTTGTATTTCTCCAGCGTATCGGCAACCAGTTGGGACAGCGCCGCGCGATCAACCGCGTAAGTCGTTTGAGCGGCGATCAGGTTATCCTGGGCGGTTTCATAGTTGCGCGTTTGCGACAGAACGTTGGCGGTGGTGGATGCGCCCAGGTGGTATTTCTTCTGCTCCGCATCCAGGCTTTGCGCCGCGTACCGCAGACTGGCCTCGACGGACTGGACCTGGGCGCGGTCATTCTGCAGCGCATAGAGCTGATTGACGACCTGCATCCGCAACTGCACATACAACTGCTGCAGCCGCATTTGGGACTGGCGGTACTCAATCTGCGCTCGCTCCTCCTGCGCCTGCGCCTGGCGGTTGCGGAGGGGCACCGTAAAGTTGAAGCCGACTCCTTTATTGGACCCGGAGCTGTTGAACAGATTGCCGACCACAGTGGAGTAAGGGATGTTGATCCCCGGCACGCCAGAGCACGGATCGAAGCCGAGCGATGGAATCAGTCCGCAGGTGATGAGCGGGTTCTTCGATCCGCCGATGGCCTCGGCCCCATAAAAGCCGTACACGTCGAGTACCGGCAGCAGCGCATTCCTGACGGACTTGAGCGTAATCTCCTGGTTCTTGAGACTCAGGAGCGCCTCCTGCACGTTGGGACTGTCGGCGTCGGCTTCCTGCACCAGTTCATCGACGGACTTGTCTTCTTCAGGTGTCCGCATCAAGGACACACGGTCGGTGGGAACGATCGGCGCGGAAGAGAAGATGGGGTCATCGAGGTTCCGCGCGATGGCCTGCTTCATAAGCAGTTGCTGATATTCCAGCTTGGTCCGCGAGGTGGTCAGGGCCTGCTGATCGCTGGCAACCTGGGCCCGGGCATTGACGACATCGAGCGGCGCCAGGGTACCTATCTGCAATTGCTTCCGGTCGTCGGAAAGCAACTGGGTGGATTGCTTCAGAGCGCCTTCCTTGGCCTTTTCATCCTGATAGGCGCCTACCAAGCCCCAATACACGTTTTCGATTTGATCGATGGTATAGAGCAGCTGCGCGCGAAAGGCAACATCGGTAATGCGGCGATTGTTCTTCGTGATAGCGATATAGCGTCCGTTCACCGACCATCCAAAGCCTTGCAGCAGGTGTTGCGTGACCTGGGCGTTGAAGGTCGACGTGATCGCAGGGCTGTAGAAGTTGCCGAATATAGAGTTCATGTCGCTGGTGCTGCGGGTGTTGTTGAAAGTGATGGCCATCGTTTCACCCGGCAGAAACCCTTGCGAGTAATTGAAGTTGTATTCATTCGTGTTCGCATTGAGCTGAAATGTGCCGGTAAGAAACTTGGATGTCTGTGGGATGTATGCTCGCGCCAATTGCACGGTACCGGACACGACCGGATCGAGCGGCTCCAATGGCACATCCAGCGGGCCCGCGCCCAGAGTGGAAGAGGTAATTCCATTGGGGCCGGAGGCCGCGCCTCCCGCGCCGACGGAAGTACCGCCTGGACCTCCTCCCGATCCCCCCGCCGTCTGAATTGTGGTGGCGGAGGCGGAGCCTGTCGAACTGCTGGCGCTGGTGGCGCCGGTGGTAGCGGCGGGAGAGGAACTGGCCACCGGGCTGGTGCTGCCGCCCAGCGTCCCGGTCACCAGGCCGGTATTCACGCCCAGGAAGGAAAGGCCCGAGCGGGCGCGCAAAAGATCGGTGTCAGCAATGTCCAGGTTATAGCGGGCAATGGCGATGTCGAAGTTGTTCTGGAGCGCCAGCATAATGGCGTCGTCCAGGCTGAGATAGATTTTGCCGTCCTTATACAGCGAATCGAGCAAAGAGCTGTTGCTCAGGCGCGGCGGCGGGACCGTGGTGTGCGTGTAGGCGGAAAATGGATTTGGAAACTGCGATTTCCCCTTGGAAAAATCCTGACTGGTCGGGCGAAGCGCATAGGGCCCACTAGCGATGGGTTGCGGCGGGTTGGGGGTGGCGACGGTCGCCGCCGCAACGGCCGGAGCATTGGGCATCGGCTCGGTTGTGCTCGCCCGCGGCGCGGCATTGTTCGAGTTCTGGGACTGAGCGCCGGCCATGGGCACCACCATATTGAACAGCATCAACCCCGCAACCAATGCACTCTGCATATCCTTCGTCTTCACGTTTGCCTACCTTTTCTTTCCTCATCAAAAATTTTCAGTTCAACGTAGCGTGGCTATGCACACGCCGATTGCGGCTCAAAGCGGAACGAATCCTATGCCCCCCTGAGCGTTTAGCGATTCCATGCGGTCATCCGCAGTGCAATGCATTCATACAGATGATTCGGAATGCCGTCCGGCTTCTGAATCTCTCTTCCCTTTTTGCGGAGAAACGTACCCAGCAGGGTTCGCCTGAAACGGGAAAAACAGCGATTCCCCGAAGTGAGCTTATCTCACATTCCGCGCGTTCTATGGATTGGGTACGAGATTGCGGGCTGGATGGTTCCCGTCGAGTCCCTAGCAAAACATTTCCTCAAATCCGCCGCAAAGCTTTGCCAATCCCCGAACACACGACGACCGATGGTCCAAGCCACGAACGCAGGCGTAATGCGGCCACGGCGCAGGTAAGTCTATGCACCACGTGTAGTCTGCTAACGAGGATGAGTATATCGCAGCAGTCCGGGCCTCTGCGCCCCACGCTGCCGATGGAACGGCCCCGGCGAGAATGGATGGATGAAAGAAAGTGGCGATTGGAAGGAAAGCGGCAACTGGAAATTGACGCTGGCCTACGATGGAGCGGATTTCCACGGCTGGCAGATACAGCCGGGGAAGCGGACGATCCAAGGAATGCTGGCGGAAGCTGTTGCTGCGATTACCGGGGAGCGTGTGCTGCCGCAGGGATCCGGACGGACCGATGCGGGCGTTCACGCATGGGGGCAGGTCGCGAGCTTTTCGCTGGCGGCTGCGATTCCGGAGGAAAATTTGCAGCGCGCGCTGAATCGCATTCTTCCAGCCTCCATTCGCATCCTTTCCGCGGAGCGGGCCCCGGCGGAATTCCATGCCAGACACAGCGCGGTCGGCAAGGTGTATCAATATCGAATCTTCCATGGCGCCATTTGCTCTCCGTTTCTGGCGCGCTATGTAACCTGCTGGCGCTGGCCGCTGGATCTGGCGGCGATGCAAGAGGCGGCGCGGGCAATCCTCGGCGAACATGATTTCACTTCGTTTGCCGCATCTGATCCGGATCGGACGACGCGGATGGAAAGCGAGGAGGCGGGCGCAGAGCCGGGCGACTCTAGACGGCCACGCACGGAACAATGGGAGGACGAGCTGATTCGATCGAATGTGCGACGGATCGAGCAGTCTGAATGGCGGCGCGAATCGCTTTCAGTTCCCATGCCGGATATGTTGGGCACGCTGCTCGCGGCATCGAATGCAGAAAACTCGGACGATTCAGAAACAAATACGTGGGCGTTCGGCGCAACGGAAATTTTGACCTACACGGTGCGCGGGAATGGATTTCTGCACCACATGGTTCGCAATCTTGTCGGCACATTTTTGGAGATCGGCCGGGGCCGCATGGCAGCGGCGGACATGGCCCGCATTTTGCAGGGACGCGATCGCTCGCTCGCGGGACCCACCGCAGCAGCCAACGGGCTATGCCTGATGAAGGTCCTCTACTGAGCCGAGGCCGCGAGCGGGCAAGACAACTGCACGACACGATCTCCGATAGACTGGAAGCGGTCGATCGCAGGCGGAGGCTGGCTTCGACTACGCGTACCAGATTCCTCATGCCGCCAACCGTTGCCAGCTCGACGTTTCAAATCATCAGCCAACTGGCGGGGCTGCCCGCCGTGCATCGCGCGTTTCAGTGGTTTCATTTGCAGGAAATGCAGTTGCGCGAATGGCATCGCCAGGTGGCGTCGATCCCTGCTCCTCCTTTCGGAGAAGCAGCCCGAGCGCGCTGGGTGGCGGAACAATTTGCAACGCTCGGGCTGGAAAATGTTGGCATCGACGAATGCGGCAACGCGCTGGGATGGATGCGCGGCGCGGCGAACGCGCAAACGGGGCAGGAGCCAGGCGCATCTCGCCCGTGTACGCTTTTTTCCGCGCATCTCGATACCGTGTTTCCGGCGGAAGCCATCGGCCATCCGATGCAGGAGGGTAGCATTCTGCGGATTCCGGGAGCGAGCGACAACTGCGCGGGTATCACGGCTCTGCTTGGAATCGCCGCAGCCATGCGCGCCGCCGGGTTGCGACCGGAGCGCGACATCCTTTTCGCGTGCAATGTTGGCGAAGAAGGGGAAGGCAACCTGCGCGGGATGCGACATATATTCTCGAAATCGCAGTTCGCCGCGCGCATTCATTCCGCAGTGATTCTCGACGGCGCGGGCACCGATATGATCGTGACCCAGGGTCTGGGCAGCAAGCGGTTTCGCATTACGATCAGCGGCCCCGGCGGTCATTCCTGGACGGATGCCGGCGTGCCCAATCCAATCCTGGTCCTGGCCAATGTCCTGACGGCAGTGGGCCGAATCCAATTGCCCGGTTCTCCGCGAACCACATGGAATGTAGGGCATATCGAAGGAGGCACGTCGATCAATTCGATTCCACAGCGGGTCGAGGCGCGCATCGATACGCGCTCGACCGACACCGTGCCCCTGCTGCAACTGGAAGAACATATCCATGACGCGGTGGTAATCGCTGTCGAGAACGCGAACCGCGCGGCGGGGGACGTGCCGAGTGGAAACCATGGTTCGGACCCTATTCAGTTTGAAATCGCAACCATCGGAGAGCGTCCCGCCGCCGCGCTGCGAGAGGATGCGCGCATTCTGAGCACGCTGCGGGCTGTCGACCGGCATCTCCAGATCCGGAGCCACGTCAGTACTGCCTCCACCGACGCGAACATTCCGCTTTCACTGGGCATCGAAGCCGTCAGTCTTGGCAGTGGCGGCAGCGGCGGGGGTGTCCATACCTTGGAGGAGTGGTTCGACGCCGCGGGACGCGACTTGGCCTTGCGCCGCATTCTGCTGCTCTTGCTGGCATTGGCACAGCCGGAAGTGTAATGCGCGTTCCCATTCCCGCCGGCCACTCTGAACGATCGAACCGCCCATGACAGATACAGCTTCGCCAAGAATCTCGCGCAACGTCCTCGCCCATCTGCTGATGTTTGCGGTGGTGATGCTGTGGGGCGCGACCTTTGTGCTGATCAAGGAAGCGCTCGCCGACATCGCGCCACAGTGGTTCAACGCGCTGCGCACGATTCTGGCCTTTGGATGCCTGGCGCTGGTCTACCACAAGGAGTGGCGGCAACTGACCCGGCAGGCGTGGTTGTTCGGCGCCGCAGCGGGGGCCAGTCTGGCGGTCGGATATGTCTTCCAGACGCAGGGGCTCGCCTACACCACGCCCACCAATTCCGCGTTCATTACATCGCTGGTGGTGGTGATGGTCCCGCTGATGGCGACGCTGCCGTGGTTGCGGCCTCCGGGAACCGGCACGCCGGGATGGCCGGCATGGACGGGCGCTCTGTTGGCGTTGCTGGGCGTGGCGCTGCTGACAGTTCCGTCCCATGCGCGATGGACGATGCTGTTCGCCGCGGACAGCAAGGAGAGCCTGGGAAATTTGCTGACACTTTTTTGTGCGCTGGGATTTTCCCTCTACGTCATCGCGCTGGCGCACGCCTCGGGGAGGGTCCGCTTCGAGCAGCTCATCCTGTTGCAGATTGGCTTCTGCATGGTTTTTTTGACCATGGCGGCATTCATTCTGGAGCCGCCGCAGCCGGACGCTCTGGCGCATGCATTTTTGCCGGGAAGCCCGCTGATGCAGCCGCTGGTTGAAGTTGCCCTGCTGGTGACAGCGATTCTGGGGACGGCTGCGGCCTTTGGCATCCAGACCTGGGCCCAACAGGTGATTCCGGCGGCCAATATGGCGGTAATTTTGACGCTGGAACCGGTGTTTGCCTGGCTGACGGCATTTGTGGTGCTACGGGAAAGATTGGAACCGCGCCGTGGTCTGGGAGTTTTGCTGGTGCTGTTCGGTATTTTCGCCGCTGAAGTGTTGCCGCGCTGGCGGCAACGAAGCCGGCTGTGCAGCAGCAGTTCCCCTCCCGGATAGTCGCTATGGTGTATCGAGAAGGTAAAACTCTGCAAGATTTAGTTGTTACGCTTTCCCCTAATAGTGCGTCTAATAAACTGAACCATGAGCTCCTCTGGTCGCCGCCTGGTGGATGCCGGCAGCGGAGACGCTATACTGATCTATTGATGCCCCACCAAAATATTTCACATACAGTATGCCTAACGATAACGAGGATCGACCACACATGAACGCCTGGAAAGTCTGGATAGAGAAATTCCGCACGCGCCGCCTGAGTTTTACCTTCGCAATCCTTGCGACGCTGTCTGCCGGGATCCTTATCGGGTCCGTTATGGCCCATGGAGTCAATGGAAAAGAAGCGAGCGTCGATAGCTCGGATGCGCAGCCGCTGCAGATCCCGAGTCCGGTCAATTTGTCCACCGACTTCACCAAGATTGCGAAAGAGGTGGGTCCGGCGGTGGTCAACATCAATACCGTCTCCTATCCCAAGAATTCCAGCGGCCGAGGCTTCCAGGGCAACCTGCAGGGGCCGGATGACAATACGCCCGACGGGGATGGTCAGGATGGACAGGGGCAGGGACAAGCACCGGGCCAGGGACAAGGCCAGGCGCCGGGACAAGGCCAAGGCGGCGACAATGGGATGCAGGATTTCTTCAATCACTTTTTCGGCTTTGGCGGCCCGCAGGGGCCAGAAGGGCAAGCTCCGGATGGCGGCGAGCGCGAGGCGCTCGGCTCCGGTTTTATTGTGGATCCGCACGGATACATCATCACCAATAACCACGTGATCGATAAAGCCGATAAAATCAACGTGAAGCTTACCACCGATCCTGTCGGGTATCCGGGACATCCAGCCAAGGTGGTCGGAATCGACAAGGACACAGACATCGCTGTTTTGAAAATTACCGTGGATCATCCATTGCCCACCATCAAACTCGGCAATTCCGACGGAACGGAAGTGGGCGATTGGGTGATTGCGATCGGCAGCCCGTTTGGCCTGAATCAGACGGTGACCGCGGGCATCATCTCGTCAAAGAACCGGTCGATTGAACCCGGCAACCCTGGCGAATTCCAGCATTTCCTGCAAACGGATGCGGCCATCAATCCGGGAAACTCCGGCGGCCCGCTGGTCAACATGGATGGCCAGGTGATTGGCATGAACACGGCCATTTATACGCAATCCGCCGGCAACGAGGGCATCGGCTTCGCCATGCCGGCCAACTCGATTGCCAATGTCTACAACCAGTTGATTGGGCCCGAGCATAAAGTGGTGCGTGGATCGATCGGCATCAGCTTTCAGTCCGTCGTTTCGCCTGCTGTCGCCCATGTGTATGGCTTCAAGAACGGCGTTATCATCAGCTCGGTCCAGCCCGGGTTCCCGGCGGCCAAGGCCGGACTGAAGGCGGGGGACATCATCGTCAGCATCGACGGTCGACCGGTCAAGGACGGCGACGATCTGATCTCCGATATTGCTTCTCGCAAGCCGGGTAGTACGGCTACCCTCGGTTACATTCACAATGGCAAGCAACAGACGGCGACGATCACCATTGCCAACCGGGCGGACATGATGGCGGCACTGAACAATCAGACTGCGCCGAACGGCAACTCGAACGGCCCACAGCAAAATGGGACGAGCAAACTGGGAATTTCCGTCAGCAATGTGCCGCCGGAAATGGCCTCGAAGGCCGGGATCACGGGCGGCGTGCTGATTCAAGGCATCCGTCCGGGCTCGTTCGCCGACAGCGTGGAAGGGCTTGCTCCGGGTGAGGTCATCCTGCAGATGAATCGCCAACCGATTACGAACGTAAGCGATTTCCAGGAAATGGCCTCGAAGCTGAAATCGGGCGACGACGTTGTTTTTCTAATTGTGGATCCGGAACATGCCACTCTGGGTAACACCTACGTGGGAGGAACGCTTCCATAATTCGATCGAAGCCGAAACAGGATAAGCAATTGATATTGAAATGCTTAACCATAAATAGAGGCGGAGGCCACGACATTAGCCTCCGCCTCTATTGCAATCGTTGAAGATTGTCGATGAATGCACCGCCGGGCTGGTTCCACTTGCTTTGGAGGGTGCGGATGTCTAAAATTGCACTACCCTTGACAACCATGTTCCCTCCCCCTCGAACTCGCGTACCTGCCGCCGCCGGGATTCTGATCCTGGCACTCAGTCTGGCTGGAACTGCGTTTGCATCCTCTCAAATACCCGCGGCCAAGACGCATGACAAACGTGTCAGCCACTTGACGACAAAACGAAGCAAGGCAACCAGCCACCGTGCTTCCCTGCACCACACTTCCTATGGCCGAACCGCGCATCGTCGCAAATCCAGGCATCATCGCCCCGCGGTCCTGGGACAGCGGACCATGGATCCGCAGCGGGTGACAGAGATCCAGCAAGCACTGATCCAGGCGCATTATTTGAATGGCAGCCCGACTGGACAGTGGGACT
>JAKAAZ010000010.1 GCA_021802085.1 Acidobacteriota bacterium | reverse complement strand
CCCCGGCTGCTAGCATGAATCAATCTCAAAACCCGAAAGGACAAAACCCGCTTCGCCTACCCTTCGCTTCCTTCAGGCTCATCCTTCGATTGGAAAAGACTGGGAGTCCGTCGCCGGCTTGCTTTTCGTGGAGACCCGGAATTCAGTGATGGAATTGTCAAAGGAATCGAGCGGCGACTGACCATCAATTGATGACCAAAGGGTAGGAACATCAAATCGATCAACGGACTGATCCTCTCTGTCGACCTGACGAAGTAGCCGGCATATTCCAAGGGAGGGGCCACGCGAGTTCGGCCACCCGAATGCACGGTTTCCGCGATTTGGCGAATCGGCTCGCCATGCATGACAATATGGGCATGGTTCACAAACATTTACTGCGGCAGGCATCTTGCAGTGCGCTGCTGTGTGCCGCGGGATTTTTCATCGTCGCGTCTTCGTTCGCTCAAAAAACGTTGGTTCAAAAGACGGATGCGATCGTTCGAAACACGGACATCAACGTCAACATCTACGGGGCTTTCCCGATGACGGCAACCGGAGCTGTTCCCGTGGACAGCACGACCGGGTTGCCGATCCCGGGTACCACAGCCCTGAAGCAATCCGCCGACCCGGCACCGGGATTCAGAATTGGGGTACGCCACATCTTCAGCCCTATTTTTGGCCTGGAGTTCAACTACGGCTATAACCCTGCCATCCAGCATTTCTCTGGCGCCACGCTCAGCCAGGATGGGCCAGTGTACTCTCATGCCAAACCGCTTACCTTCGACTATGTTGCGACGATGCCGCATCTATTTCATGGCTTTCAACCATTCGCTCTCGGCGGGGCCGGATTTATTTACAGCAACATCTCCAGCTACGTGGAAGCGCCCCCGGGGACACCCTCCGTTGCGGTAAAGCCGATCATCAATCCTGTGGCTGAATATGGATTTGGGGCCGATTATCACCCCTCGCAATTTCCCGCGATGATGTCGATGAGGTTTCAGTATCGCGGCTTGGTGGGTCATGCGCCTGGCTACCGCAATCCGCTTCTCGCCACGAATAGTTTGATCAACATTGCCGAGCCGCAGGTGGGCCTGGTGTTCAAGTTCTAGTCTTGCCTCCCCAGGGAACCAATCGTGCTGCAACCGGCCTGGGGACGACCGGCGCGGCAAACTCGCCCGCGCCAAGTCATCCTCAGCGCCATCGCTGGCTGGAGCTGATTGGCGTTCTCAAGCTGCTCAAGGGCGCATTCTTCGTGGCGCTGGGCTTTGGACTGCTGCGCATGATCCATCGCGACCTGTATATGTTTGCTTTGCAGATGGTCGAAGCGCTGCACCTGGACCCGGATCGAATCGCGATAGCCAGGCTGCTGGAAAAGGCGTCCCTGCTGAACGTTCATCGACTGAAGCAGTTGAGCGCCCTGGTTTTTATCTACGCCGCGCTGGACTTCATTGAGGGCACAGGGCTGGTGCTTGAACAGCGCTGGGCGGAATACTTCACACTGGTCCTGACGGTGGCCCTGTTGCCGCTGGAAGCGATCAAGCTGATCCATCATCCCAATCATTGGACCCTATTCCTCCTGTTGGCGAACATTCTGATTGTCATCTATCTGGCATGGCTGGTATTGCCCCGGCGACCTTCCGCCGTGCAGGCTTCCATCCACTGAGTTTGCGGCTAGCCCTTGCGCCGTTGCTCGTGCGGGCAGCGGCGCAGGGTTTCGATGCGCGGCGTGGTTTTATCTCATGTTTGCATCCCGCAGGAGTTTGGTCCGGCGTTCTTCGTATTCCTCGCTTGTGATCTCTCCGGCGGCATACCGCCTTTGCAGCAGTTGCAGGGGCGTTTGCATTTGTCGGTAGCTGGTTCGTGTCACCGGCATCATGAACGAAAAGAACATGACCCACAAGATGAACCAGAAGACCCACCAATAGGCGTGCATTCCCCAGAAATAATAGTAGTGATGCATCGATACCCTCCTCAAACTGTTTGTGAAATCAACCGATGATGCCTGGCTCCGCCATCCAATGAAGGCTTTGCCGACACTCACTTGGATGCCAACCTGACAACCGGTAGCCGAGCCATCTCGGATCCTCTCCCTGGCGCGAGACGAGGAAACCTTTCTGTGTTGATTCGACATTTTTTGCTCCGCCGCCCCTGTCCCGCAGCCGTTTGCAAGTACGAACGTCACAGCGGAATCTGACTCGTCAACACCATCGGCGGGGCCAGTTCGCAGCCAAAGCCACTAGTTCCGGAGTTTTCCATCTCCTCTCCACAAATAAATTCCTTCGTCAACTCAATTTTTTGTTGGACAAACACATTCTTTGCGATACAGTTGTGGACGAAAGTGGTCTAAAGTGGTTATATGAGATTGAGGCTGGCGCGGCTCCAGCGAAAAGTGGAGCTGGGTTGATGATTTCTCGGTTTCTACAGGTAGGGCGGAAGAGGCACATGGCATGTTTCGCGGCAATCATCCAACCCGGGTCGATGAGAAGGGTCGTCTGAAGCTGCCAGCGGAATTCAAGCGCCACATTGAAGAGAAGTACGGGAACAAGTTCTACATCACCAGCAAGGATGGAAAAACAGCGGAAGTTCATCCCATCGAGGAATGGGAAAAGATCGAACAAAAATTGGCCCTGATGCCCAACTCCAATCCGTCGAAGAAAAAATTTCTGGATCTGGTCAGCTACTACGGCCAGATGGCGGAAATGGATACGCAGGGTCGGGTACTGGTACCACAGATTTTACGGGAGTCGGCCAAGGTGATCGGCGACGTGGTGGTGTTCGGGAAACTGACCTATCTAGAAGTCACCAACCTGGATGCCTTCCGCCAGAACATGGAAGCCAATCCGCTGACGGAGTCGGATGCGGAAGCGCTGGCCAGGTTCGGGTTGTAGCAGTGGAAGAAATCGCCCCCCAGGGGGCGCACGGTCGGAGTCGACGACATGTGCCGGTTCTTTTAGAAGAAGCAATCGAATTTTTACGAATCCTGCCGGGCGGCACCTACATGGATGCAACGCTCGGCCTGGGTGGGCATAGCACGGCGATTGCCCGCCGGCTGGGTCCGGAAGGCCACCTGATCGCATTCGATCGCGATCCGGAGGCCATCGAAAGCGCACAAGCGAGGTTCGCGGCATTGCGGGCGGAACTGAACGACCAGATGCCCCGCATCACAATCCACGCGGCAGCCTTCGCGGAAGCGGCGAGCTGGGCGGAACCACAAAGCCTCGACGGAATTTTGGCCGACTTTGGGGTCAGCTCGCTACAACTGGACACGGCACAGAGAGGATTCAGTTTTCAGGCAGACGCACCGCTCGATATGCGGATGGATCCGCGCAGCGGGGTGACTGCCGAACAAGTGGTAAATCAAGTGAGCGAAGAGGATCTCGCAAATCTGATTTACGAATTCGGAGAAGAGAGGAGGTCGCGGAGAATCGCCAGAGCAATTGTCAGGGCGCGGCCGGTAACAACAACGGCACAACTTGCCAAAGTGGTTACAAGCAGCGCCCCGGCAATACACAGTGATCGGATTCATCCCGCGACACGGGTGTTTCAGGCCCTCCGAATTTATGTCAACGGGGAACTCGATCAGATCGCTTCCTTGCTGCGGCAGGCGCCGCTGTTATTGCGGCCGGGGGGAAGAATGGTGGCCATCAGTTTCCACTCGCTCGAAGATCGCATTGTGAAAGATGCCTTTCGAGAGGGAAAGACCAGCGGGACCTGGAAGGTGTTGACGCCGAAACCAGTGACCGCGACGGAAGAAGAAATTCGCAATAATCCGCGTGCGCGCAGCGCCAAGTTACGGGCGGCGGAACGGGTAGAAAAGCCGGCGAAAAGCGGGAAGCAGCCGGTGAAACAGCAGGAAAAAATTTTGTGGCACAGCTGGACTGGCGGCTAAGCCGAACAAGGTCGGGCCGGGCTCGTCCCACCCTTCTTTCAGGCGAAAGAACAGCATACAGTGAACGTCCCCAATCCCACCAGCTCAACGAGCCTGGCCCGAGTGGTAAGGGGATGCCTGAGGGTGAGGACGATAGAAGTGGCAGCAAACGAAATCAAGGCCAGTGCAACGGCACGCGGCCAGCGGTCGTAACGAGAGGGCAGTCGGTAGCGGTGCCGGCCCCGTCGTTCAACTTCAACCAACCATTCGAGGAGGAACGCTATGTCGCATATCTATGATTTTTTCGACAATCACATGGAAGCATGGGGGGCAGTTCTGTTTGGGCTTTTTGTCGTTGCAGCCTGTGTCGCCGTGGCTGCTGCGCTCAACGGAGCGCTCTAGTCCTTATCGGTCGCCGCGGCGGCCGGTATTCATCAATCAGCCCGCGGGTCAACCAGGAACCACCGGTAAAGGAAATGCTATGGCAGCAGCAGGCGTCGTAATCGATAGACTTCGGGAGAAGGGTCAGTGGAGTGCAGATGCAGTGATGGAACACAATCGCTGGCTGTTCGCGGCACAACAGCGCGCCCGTCGCGGACCCACTCCCGAGGTTTTTTTCGACAAGCGTCTCGACAATTCCCGCCTGGTCAAGGCAGAGGACCCAGTGCGCAAGCGCGAGATGCGCAGTTTCGCTGTTGCGGCGGTCTTCTTTTTTGCTCTGCTGATGGGATATAGCTGGCAGCACTTCAGTTCGATCGAGTACGGATATCGCATCGAAACCGAGAAGGTGCAATTGCAGCACCTGCAAGAGGAAAATCATCAATTAGGTTTGACGGAAGCTCAACTGAAGCGGTCCGAGCGGATCGATCGACTTGCTCACCAGATCGGTATGCAGTCACCCCAGCCCGGGCAGATTGTCACTCCAGGCGCGATGGATTCCAATGCAGGTACACCGGTTCTGGCGGCGATGAGCATTCCGGTGGTACCGGCGAACCAATAAGCTATTCTTCAGCGGCCACGCGGTGTTGAGTGGTCGCAAGGCCCATCCAACATGTGGGATCGAATCATGGCATGAGCCGAAAACCCAAGCAGGCGCTCTCCGCTCCCATTCCAAGGTTGCGATTCGTTGCCTTGATTGCCGTCCTCATCGTATGGGTGACGATCATAGCGGCTCGCCTGGTATGGCTTCAGGTGTTCCGTCACGCGGACTACGCCCAGCGCGAATTGCGCCAGCAATCGCGGTCGTTTCAGATTGCTCCGCGGCGCGGCGTGCTGTACGACCGCAATTTGCAACCGTTGGCCATGACGGTGCTGGTCGACTCCGTCTTCGCGGTTCCCAGCGAAATCGCGGATAAAGATGCCGCGTCCCGCCAACTGGCGCGCATCGTCCACCAGGACCCGGAAGATCGCTTCACGACTGCCCATGACATCGATGCCCGTCTGCATCGCTCGCGCGACTTTGCCTGGGTTGCGCGCAAAGTGGATGCCAGCGTGGCGGTTCGGGTACGCGCCCTTGGCCTGAAGGGCGTCTATTTCCAGAAGGAATTCAAGCGCTTCTATCCCGACAATCAGTTGGCGGCGCAGGTTTTGGGCTATGTCAGCATGGACGACAATGGCCTGGGCGGCGTCGAGCATCGCTTCGATGCTTCCTTGCACGGCACTCCTGGCCGCGTGCTGACGGCGGTCGATGCGCGCCGGCAAAGTTACAGCAGCGTAGACCGCGAGCCAACACCGGGTGAAAACCTGGTCCTCACCCTCGACGACCACATGCAATTCATCGCGGAAAAGGCGCTCGAAAACGCCATCGCGCGCACTCACTCAGCCCGGGGAACGATCGTGGTTCAGGACCCGAATACCGGGCAGATTCTTGCCTTGGCGATCCGCCCTACGTTCGATCCCAACGAAATTCACGCCATCCGCTCCTCCATGTTGCGCGACCCGGCGGTCAGCGATATTTATGAGCCGGGTTCGGTCTTCAAGCTGGTCACCTATTCGGCTGCTATCAACGAGCACCTGACCAATCCCGACGAAGTGGTGGATGGCCAGGGAGGAAAAATCGTTGTCGCCGGTCGCCTCATTCACGACTGGCACTCCTTCGGCAGAATCACGGTACGAGAGGCACTGGAACATTCAAGCGATGTCTGCGCCATCAAGATCGGTCTGCGGCTCGGCGACCAGCGCTTTTACGATTACATCCGCGCGTATGGTTTCGGCCAGCGTACCGGGATCCAACTCCCGGCGGAGACACGGGGATTACTGCGGCCGCCGGATCGCTGGTCGGCCTCCAGTATCGGTTCGCTCGCGATGGGGCAGGAAATCGGCGTGACGCCGATCCAAGCCATCACCATGATTTCCACCATTGCCAACGGCGGCGAGTATTTGCCTCCCTCCATCGTTCTGGAAAGAACGGCGGATTTCAGCGGCAATCCGCATCTGGTGGCCGCCGCCTTTCATCCCGAGGATGGTGTTTCGGATACGCTGCCCGCAGGCGCCCACCGCGTCGTTACAACCATGACGGCGGCGGAGATGCGCAGCATGATGGAGAGTGTGGTGCTGGCGGGCACAGGAAAATTTGTGGAATTGAATGGCTATAGCGCGGGAGGGAAAAGCGGCACCGCGCAGAAGGTCGATCCCGGAACCCATACCTATTCGAAGACGGATTACATCGCTTCTTTTGGCGGATTCGCGCCGGTCAATCACCCTGCCATCAGCGTCCTGGTCGTACTCGATTCGCCGCGCGGCGGTCATCACGGCGGCGAGGTGGCGGGTCCGGTCTTTGGAGAAGTTGTGCAGCAGATTCTGGAGTATCTCGGCATACCCCATGACATACCGCTCAAGCCGGAGAAGCTCATTGCCCAGCAGCGCAAGGCGGCCCACGATGAGGACGAAGGCGACCCACAACAGGTGGGCGATCTGACTGCAATGTTTGCGGAGATCAACAACCTGCCGCCAGACGATCCTCTGCGCACGCCCCCCAGCAAAGCGCCAACCGCCGCCGATGCCGATGAGGCGCGTGCCTACATGCAGACCGTGTCGGACAATTCTTCAATGCCCGTGCAGCCTCCGGGTACTGACGATGCCAGCAACGGAAATGTCCCGGCCCCCACGGGCGCACCGCCCAGCGATACACTCGCTCAGCAAAACAGGACCGCCCCAGTGCGGGATTCGTCTTCTCTCGCAGCTCCCAGTTCCTCTGCCGTAACGGTGGGGTCAGGAGCGCCGGTCACGATGCCAGGGTTCGTCGGCAAGCCGATGCGCGATGTTGTCGTGACAGCCGCCAACCTCGGCCTGAATCTCCGCATCTACGGCAGCGGAGTGGCGTCCGCGCAGGCCCCCGTGGCCGGGGCCCATGTGCCCGCCGGCACCACAGTTGTCGTGCGCTTCCAGCCATAATTCCTGCGAGGGATAGGTTCTTGAAACGCATCGAAGTATGCTTCAATGCAGAAGAACCACTTTTGGCCGGTCCCCATGATCGTAAATTCACCCATGCAGTTTGACGATGTCCTGCGCGAACTCGAAATTCGAGAGCGCACGGCATCGAATCCACCTGTCAGCGATGTTGTGTATGACTCGCGCCATGTCGCTCCGGGCGTGCTGTTCGTTGCCATGCAGGGTAGTACGACGGACGGCAACCGCTTCGTCGAGAACGCGCTGCAACGAGGCGCGTGCGCAGTGGTGACGGACTTTGAGGCGACTTGGCAATCGCTGCGCGCGACCCATCCCGACCTTGCCATCGCGCGTGTAGACCATGGCCGCCGTGCGCTCGCCGAAATCAGCGCCAATTTTTTCCGCCATCCGGAGCGTCGTCTAAAGTTGTCCGGCGTGACCGGCACCAATGGCAAAACGACAACCACGTATCTACTGGAGTCGATGCTGCGCAGCGCGGACCGCACTTGCATTCTTGTCGGCACCATTGAGTATCACGTCGCGGAGGAAATTCGCCCCTCCCCGCATACCACGCCGGAATCGCGCGACCTGTTCCAGTTGTTTGCCGAAGGCGTGGCCACGGGCGCGACCGAAGCGGTGATGGAAGTGTCTTCTCACGCGCTCGATCAGGGCCGCGTCTGGGGTCTGCATTGGGACACGGCAATCTTCACCAACCTTACGCAGGACCATCTGGATTATCACGGAACGATGGAATCGTATTTTCAAGCGAAGGCGAAAATGTTTGCCGGAGAGGGTGCTGCTCCGCCACGCGTCGCCGCGATCCACATTGCAGACGACTACGGACAGCGGCTCATCTCGCTGGCCCGCGCTGCTGGATGCGAAATTTTCACCTATGGGTTGGACCACGGAGATTTTTGCGCCACGAATGTCCAACTGGCAGCCAACGGCACGCGCTTTCGTATGCTCACGCCGGTGGGAGAAACCGATCTGCATACCTATTTGCCGGGTCCTGTGAATGTGCTGAATTTGCTGGGCGCTTCCGCGGCCGCATTGGCGCGTGGATTGACGCTGGAGGAAATCGTGCGCGGGGTGGAATCCATCGCCTGCGTGCCGGGCCGTTTCCAGACCGTAGACTGCGGGCAGCCATTCACGGTCGCTATCGATTACGCCCACACCGACGATGCGTTGCGCAATGTTACGCGGCTGGCGCGGCAGTTGGCGGCTCCGCGCCGTGGCCGCGTCATCACAGTCTTTGGATGTGGCGGAGATCGCGACCGTGCCAAGCGCCCGAAAATGGGACGCGCAGCCGGCGAAGGCAGCGACTTTGTGGTTGTCACCAGCGACAATCCGCGCTCGGAAAATCCCGATGCAATCCTGACGGAAATTCTGCCGGGTTTAAAGGCAAGCGGCGCGCGGTTCACGGTCGAGCCGGACCGTGCTTGCGCCATTCGGCTGGCCGTGGACGCGGCGCAGGAGAATGATGTTGTGGTGATTGCCGGCAAGGGCCATGAAAAAGTCCAGATTCTTTGCGGCTCCACCATTCCGTTCGACGATGTTGAGGAGGCGAGAGAGGCGTTGCTGGAACGATACGGAAAGTCCAGTCGCGTCCCGTTAGGATTGCAATGCAATTGAGCCTGGAACAAGTTCGCGAATGGATGACGGCTGGGTTCGCGCCGAGAACATCGCCCGCGTCTCCGCCTCGCCGTGCGTCGGCCACGGCGTCGGGCTACTCCATCGACTCGCGCACGATTCAGCCCGGCGACCTTTTCTTCGCCATTCACGGCGAGCGCTTCGATGGCCACGATTTCGTCCCGGCGGCAATCGAGGCTGGCGCAATTGCCGCTGTCATCTCCGGCTCGCAGCTCTCGCGCTATGGCAACGATGCAATGCGCAAGCGTCTGCTGCTCGTCGATGACCCGCTGGCCGCCCTGCAGCGGCTGGCCTCCTCCGTGCGTCGCCATTGGGGCAAGCGCGTGATTGGCATTACCGGCAGCGCTGGAAAAACCACCACTAAGGAAGCCGTCGCGCAGGTTTTGGAGCGTCGTTTTCGCGTCCACAAATCTTTGGGAAATTTAAACAATCATTACGGCCTGCCGCTTCAGTTGTTGCGGCTCCAGCCTGAGCATGAAGTTGCCATCCTGGAAATGGGCATGTCACGCGTCGGCGAGATCGCCGCGCTTTGCAAAATCGCGGCGCCGGATTGGGGTGTGGTGACGAACGTGGGCACCGCCCATGCCGAGAATTTTTCCGACGGTCAGGCTGGCATCGCCCGCGCCAAGTATGAGCTGATCGCGTCTCTGCCGCGACTTGGCGCCGCAATCCTCAATTGCGATGACTCGTACGTGCGGCAATTTGGACGAGACTTCCCCGGCAAGACAATTTACTTTGGCTCGGGAACCTGCGCCGATCCGCGCATGGAATCGATTACGCCGATGGGTGCGGAAGGCACAACGTTCACCGTGTTGGCGGACGAGCAGCGCGCAAAAGTCAAACTCCATCTGCTGGGCGAGCACAATGCCCGCAACGCGCTGGCGGGCATCGCGGTCGGCCTGGCCAGCGGCATTCCTCTCGAAGAATGCGCCGCCGCCGTCGAGGCTCTGACCCCGCCGGACAAGCGTGGCCAGATGTTGCGGGTTCGCGGCGCAACCCTCATCAATGATTGTTACAACTCCAACCCGCAAGCCTTGCGCGCCATGGTCGACACGCTCCTCACCCTGCCTGCCAAGCGGACCATTGTGGTCGCGGGCGAGATGCTGGAGCTGGGGCCCGAAACTTCGAAGCTTCACTATGAGTCTGGAGAATACATGGGTCAGCGCGGGGCGAACTTCGTTCTCGGCGTGCGCGGGGAAGCCGCATCGATCGTGGCTGGAGCGAAAGCCGCGGGCGCGACTGCGATGTTTGTCGCCACTCCCGAAGATGCAGGCGCGTGGCTCAAAGAAAATCTAAAGCCTGGCGACGCAGCGCTGCTCAAGGCTTCGCGCGGCGTCCGCTTGGAGATCGCGCTGGAAGTCCTCCAGCGCGAGGAATAGATTCTGTCTGGCTAGTCGGCTCCCGACGCCATCCACCCGTGCAGATGCAGCCAGTTCTGCAGCAGCACCGGCCACATGCGCAGTTGCGGATTGCGCTTGCCTAGGCCGGACCCATGATGACCTTGCTCAAAGATATGCATCTCTGCCGGGACGCCTGCGTGCAGCAGCGCTTCATAGAACAGCACACTGTTCATGACTGGTACAGCCTCATCGTTGGTGGTGCTGAAGAGAAACGTCGGCGGGGTCTGCGGCGTGACCTGCGTTTCGTTGGAGAGTTCATTTTCCAGCGTCGGATTGGGCTCCTCGCCGAGCAGATTGTGCAAGGAACCGTTGTGCGTAATTCCGGGCTGCATACTGATGACCGGATAGGCGAGCACCATGAAATCCGGCCGGCTACTGACCCGCTCGATTGGGTCCGTTGCATCGCGATTGCCTGCATCGAAGTGCGTGCCCGCGGTTGAAGCCAGATGACCTCCCGCAGAGAATCCCCAGATGCCGATGTGGTCAGGATCGAGTCCGTCTTCCGCGGCGTGTGCGCGTACGTAACGGATGGCGCGCTGAGCGTCGAGCAGCGGGATTGGATGATGGTACCGCGGGCCCAGGCGATAGGTCAGGACAAATGCAGCGACTCCACGGGCATTCAGCCATTGCGCGACTTCGATGCCCTCATGACTCATCGCGAGCATTCCATACCCCCCGCCCGGACAAATCACAATTCCGGTGCGCGTCGGATTTTCGGATGGCAGATAAGGAGTGAGGATCGGCTTGTCGAGCGGCGTGTCCCCGACCGCTCCGGGCGCGCCATTTGGCCACAGCAGTATTGCCGTCGGCGCCGTCGTTGAAGGTGTCGGCGTGGGAGTGGACTGCGCCGCCAAAAGAGAAGCGCAGGCGAACGCGCAGGCGAGCGAGCGAGGGATCATGCGAAGAAAAGACATCTTAGTGGCTGGCCTCCGAAAGGACTGAAACGCCATACTGCGGCAACGTGACGGACTGCACCGAGCCGCCGTTCAGCACATCCTGCATGGAAACGGGAAACGCGACGGTCTGCGGGGCGGACGCCCAATTTACCAGGACGAAAACCCTGTGGTCTTTTCCGTAGCGCGGATCGACCTCGACCCCAGCGGGCACACCGGCCAATGCCGGAGTAACGCCGCTCATGTCTGTCATCCATTGCGCCAGCTTCGCCATGCCGGCTTCATCCATCCACGCACCGACGTAAGTGATGCTGCCTTTGCCCACCTTCCGGGTAATAATGGCCGGCTTGCCATCGAGCCAGCCATTGCTCTTGCCGTAGGTTTCCAGCACCTTGGTGTCCGGCGAACTGGTGCTCAGCAGTTCCGCCCACAGCTGGCTGGTGTTGTCTCCAAATTGGCCGCTCACAGGGACGGGATGGATCAACGCATAGTATTGATCCACCCGGCCGCCCAGCAAGGGAACCAGCGGTCCTGGCTGTCGTTCCGTCTGCAAGCCATTATCGCTGTTCTTCATCCCGCTGCGTTGCCCAAGGACCAGGTTGCCCCCTTGGCGTACGTATGCAACAAGGTTCTTCGCGGCCGCTTCCGACAGCACATTCAACCCAGGCGCTACCACCAGCTTGTAGTGGTCCAGCGCAACTGTAGGCTGCACGATGTCGATCGACTGCGCAATGTCTTTCAACGGCAGGTAATAGCTCAAAATCTCGGCAATCGGGTCGTAATTCTTATTGTGCCGCTGCCAGTCGATGGCCCAAACGCTGGAGTACGTGTGCAGAATGGCAACCTCAGATTTTGGAGATGTTCCCGCCAACACCGGTCCAGCCTTGGCAAAGTCTTGGCCGAGCCGCGCCACCTCAGGATAGAGAGGAACCGGCGTGCCGTCCGGTCCGACCAGCGTGCCGTGGTACTCTTCCTGCCCGTTCAGATCGCTGCGCCACTGCCAGTAGCTCACCGCATCGGCGCCGTGACCGATATTCTCCCAGGCCAGCGCGCGTACTTCGCCCTTGTTCAGATCGTTATTGATTGGCGCCCAGTTCACATGGCCGGGCTGCGTCTCCATGATCCAGAAATTTTTCTGTTTGAAGCCGCGCGTCAAGTCATCGGTGGAACCGTTTTTGTATGGATCGACGTGGCCTTCGCCCACATAATCATCCCACGCCGCCAGGTCGAGATCCTTGGCAACCACATAATGGTCGTACCCTTGGAACCATCCCATCATATTGGTGGTGATGAACTGGCGTGGCGCGGCGTTTTCCCGGATCGCGTCGAGCTGGTTCTTCTGGTAGCTGCGCCAGGTATCGCTCACAAAACGCTTCCAACTCAGCAACAGGCCAGGATTGCCTCGCGCCGTTTCAATGGGGATCTGATTCCAGTTGCTGTACGTCTGGCTCCAGTAGGCGGTGGTCCAGCGCGTGTTCAGGTTGTCCAGAGTACCGTAGCGTTGTTTCAACCAGTTCTGGAAGTCGCCGCGCGTCTGCGGGTCGAACGAAACCTGAGCGTACTCGTTGTCGATCTGCCAGCCAACCACGTAAGGATTGTGGCCGAAACGCTTTGCCATGCGCGTAGCGATGTCGCGGGCCAGCTCGCGGTATTTTGGATTGTCCCAGTTGAATTGCTGGCGGTTTCCATGCTCGGCCTTGCGCCCGTCCTCGTCCGTGCGCAGCGTCTCAGGATATTTCTGCGTCAGCCACGCGGGCGGTGCCGCCGTCGGCGTGCCCAGCACGGTATAGATGCCGCGCTTTCCGGCTTCATCAATGGCGCGTTCCAGCCAGTCGAATTGATAATCGCCTTCCGACGGCTCCATCGTGCTCCACGCAAACTCGCCCACGCGAACAAACCGGATGCCGGCCTTCTGCATCAAGTCCAGATCGGCGGGCCAGCGAGACTCCGGCCATTGCTCCGGATACCACGCAGTACCCAGCAGAATGGGCGGAGGCGGTGCCACCGTTTTCGGCGAAGACTGCTGCGCCGAAGCCGAAACGCAGATTGCACATGTCAGGAACGCGAGCAGGGAAGACAGAACACTCGTAATCGGGGGCAGAAATTTCTTCATCGCGATTATTTCCTTGGGAACGAATACAACTTCTCGGACGATGCGGTTCCTTGATCGTCTCGTAGAACACCGATGCCGTCACGAGAAGAGTCCACTGCGGAATGTATCATAAACACTCGATGGTTTTCCCGAGGGCTTCCGATGAGCACAGATCCGCTCGAACAGTCCGGCCAGTCTGCGGCGCAGTTCCATCTGTTCACTGAAGAGCAGCAGCAGTTGCGCAAGGAGATTCGTGAGTTCGCCGCCCGCGAGATTGCTCCCAACGTGAGCCGCTGGGATGAAGCCAGCGAATTTCCCGCGGACCTGGTGAAGGAGCTGGGTCGCATGGGATTGATGGGCGTCATCTTTCCCCAGGAATGCGGCGGTTCGGGCCTGGGCTACGTGGAATATGTCATCGCCATCGAAGAACTGTCGCGCGTGGATGGCTCGATCGGCATCATCGTCGCGTCTCACAACTCGCTGGCCGCCAACCATATCTTTCTCGCTGGCACGGAAGAACAGCGCAAAAAATATGTGACCCGGCTGGCCAGCGGAGAATGGCTGGGCGCGTGGGGTCTCACTGAACCCGGCTCGGGTTCGGACGCGGGCGGCGCGCGCACCACAGCAGTAAAAAAAGGCGACCGCTGGGTGTTGAATGGCAACAAGACCTTCATCACCAACGGTCATTATGCGGATGCTTCCGTCGTCATTGCCGTCACGGATCGATCGCAGGGTTCGCATGGGTTTTCCGCCTTCATCGTGGAAAAAGGCACGCCTGGGTTTCGCTCCGGCAAGAAGGAAAACAAGCTTGGCCTCCGCGCCAGCGATACTTCGGAGCTGATCTTCGAGGACTGTGAGATTCCAGAGGAAAATCTTCTGGGTCGGCAGGGCGAGGGATTCATCGATTCCATGCGCGTCCTGGATGGTGGCCGCATCTCCATTGCCGCGTTGTCACTCGGCATGGCGCAGGGCGCCTTCGACGCCGCATTGAAATACATCAAAGAGCGAAAACAGTTCGGCAAGGCGATCAGCGAGTTTCAAGGAATCCAGTGGAAGATCGCCGATATGGCCACGCAACTCGACGCAGCCAGGCTGCTCACCTTTCGCGCCGCGCAGATGAAGGATGCAGGCATGAAGACCACGCTGGAGTCGGCCATGGCCAAGCTGTATGCGAGCGAGGTTGCGGTTAAGATTTGCGACGAAGGCGTACAACTGCACGGCGGATATGGCTTCATCAAAGATTATCCCGCGGAAAAGTTCTATCGCGATGTCAAGCTCTGCACCATCGGCGAAGGCACCAGTGAAATCCAGCGTCTGGTGATCGCGCGGGAAGTGCTGAAGCGTTGAGCTTCTAGAGCGGATTGACAGTAGGTACAGTTATTTGTGAAAGGGAGTCATTCTGAACCTTTCGGCTACGCTCAGGGCAGGCTCCCGCATCGTTCTCGATGCGGCCTAGAATGGTCTGTTCCGCGATCAGCGCCGCCATGCAGACGAGATAGGGAATCAGCTCTCCAAAAATCCTGACTTCCACCAGGATGCCGTAGACGAACATGATGCCGAACCATGCCGGCAGCGCCCATAGCCAGATCCGCAGCGTTGCGTCCTTCACGCACCGGCGGAAGACAAGAATGGGAAGAATCAGAAAACAGCCCGCGCTCAACATCTGCGGCCATGCCGGCGGCCACGCCAGCAAAACCGCATTCACCACATAGTGGCGTATCCATTCCAGATGGTTATGCGCGAACATTCGCCCCACAAAGATGTGCCATCCAGTCCAGTACAGTGCCAGCGGCACGACCACGGCAAGCGTTCGCGGCGCGTAAGCCCGGCGCCAGTCGACCGCATATCCCTCCGCGACAGCCGCCAGCACAAAAAACCACAACAGCATCAGCGTCGTTTCACGGTTGATGGTGGCGATGACAAATAAGGCCGCGAACCACAGCGGATTCTTGCGAAAGTAAATCAAATAGAGACCCACGGAAAAGAACCCGAGGCTCGGCAGGTCATAGTAGAAACGAAATGACTGCAAGGGCAGCAGTACGTAGCTGGTGGCGCAGAAGACGAGCACCAGCGGATACACGTACGCGGTCAGCAATCGGCGCTCGGAGGCGGCTTCATAGATGCGCGTTGCCATCCAGCCGGCAAGAACAACGCCCATCGTATCCGTGGTTGCAAGGACGAACGCTTCGGGACGAATATGGGATCTATAGATCGGCGTGCCCGCCGAAACAATGTCGGCGAGCTTGTTCATGAATGCGCTGTGGTGCGCCCATCGCAACACCAGCATCATCAGAATCCTTGATTGGAATGGCGTGCGTTCAAGCCCGTTCTCATACGCGTCCAGACGAAGATACGACGGCACTCGGCTGTGATAGCCCCACACCAACTGGATAGTGGCAAGAGCATAGAGAACGCAAGCCAGAATACCGTGTCCGATCCCAACCGTGGTCCCCGGTGCGCTCGGTGTTCGTGCCTTGGGGTGGTCAGCCATTCCGGTCTCTATCGCGGGGCTCATTGTTTTCCCTGCGCCAGATGCTTCGTTCGCTCGAGAAGTATGGTTGTCTTGTCCTGATAGTCCACCTTCCACCCCGGCGTATGTTCCAGCAGATAGCTCAGCGGCACATGGTTGCTGAACAGCACATACTGAATGGAATATTTGTCCAGGATCTGCAGGCTGTCCTGGATGCGCGCGGCATGCAGATAATCCGCCAGCACGCCATTGCGCTCGAAAACATCCACGCGGGAATCGATAAAGACGGGCACCTGCCGCACGTTCCAGATCAAATATCCGCCCCACAGGTAGTCATTGAGAACGTTCCCCTGGGGATGAAAATGTTCGAGATACGTCAAGGCCTGTACCGGAAACAGGCTGGAGCCGCTGTCTCTCAATTTGCGATCGGTGGGAAACAGCAGCACGAGCGCGACCATCGCGCCCAGCATGATCGGCGCGTTCAACCACGGCTTGTCCCGGTCGGCATAATACGGCATCCACTCCGCCAGGTCCTTGGCCAGAAAAGGCAACACCAAAATAGCGGCGAGAAATAAAAAGCGCGAGTAGGTCAGCGCGGCATAGGTCCCGACCAGCACGAACAGTACCTCATGCAGCATCCATTTTCTGCGCCGCACAAGTTGCAGCAGAATGACCGCCGCCAGCGTGCCCAGCACAATCTTGCCGCGCGGTGTATGAAAATCCAGGCTCTTCCATTCCTCCACGTTCGCAATGTTCAATTTCTGATGGAAGGCCATGTCGAACGGATACAGCACCAGACGCCAGCCATAAGGGTTGACAAACAGCGCCAGCACCGACAAAACGGAAACCCGGGCAAGCTTCCACATCTGCGGGTGCGTCCATCGCCTCGCCTCGATCGATCCCCATGTGCCTTCCACCAAACCGGACACAACGAAGATGCCCAGCAAGACCAGCCCGATCATCCAGGAACCATGGGCATTGACCCACAGCAAAAAGACAAAGGGCAACGCCCAGAGATGATCGCGCTCGCGTTCGAAACTGTACAGGATACCCAACTCAATCACGAGAAACATCCAGCCGAACAACAATGTCCTGGGGCCAAAGGAGACGCCCGCCAGAAAAATTGCCGCGAAGCAGGTCAGGAAAGCAGCCTTGATGCTCTTCGATTCCAGGTACCCGAGCCCGAGGATGCCAAGCAGGATAGCTTCAATCGCCGCCACGGTGACGAAGAAAATCCCGCGCGGGCCAAAGGCTCGCCACGCCAGGTAGAAAGGAATCTCCGACAGCCATTCATGGTCCATCCACGGCTTGCCATGCGTCGTGAAGGAATAGACATCCTGGCGAAGGAAGGCGTGAGCGTGCAGTTGATGTTCGGCATTGCGCAGATGCCAGCCGATATCGGGATCTGCAATGGATTTTGGAATTGCGAGAAACGCGACGAGCGCTAGAAGAACGGCGAGCAGCACCGGAAAACCGCATAGCTTCTTCACAAGCCGTGGCGTTCGCCAGCGAATGGAGCCTTTCTTCTCTTCAATTACGCAAGTAACCATGGGAAGTCGAAATTCCTAGTCGCGGAGATGTCTCGTGTAGCAAGATATTACCGAAGTTATCGAAAACCCTGTTCGCTTTGACCCGCGCGTGCGTTACGAAGGTACTGCTTTCGGAATGGAGAAGAATAAGCGCAAACATGGTCTCCATGGTGTATGGAGTCGCCCGGAAAACAGGCGCGGCGGATATCTCAGTCAATGGTGCAGAGGGTATGGAAGGACGCACAGAAATGCGAGCGAAACGAGGTCGGCTGAGTTTTCGGCGGGACGCCGGGCAGAGCTTGCTGGAAACTGCGATTTTCCTGCCCATCCTGA
Organism: Acidobacteriota bacterium; assembly: GCA_021802085.1. Taxonomy (GTDB): domain Bacteria; phylum Acidobacteriota; class Terriglobia; order Terriglobales; family Acidobacteriaceae; genus JAKAAZ01. The sequence continues at coordinate 12,116 of JAKAAZ010000010.1, read as the reverse complement.
TTTTGCTGGTTGCCTATGCCGTGGATTTCGGATATTTCTTCATCGTTGCCGCCAACCTCACCTCTTCGGCGCGCACTGCGGCGGAGTATTCCATCCAGGGCTTCGTATCTCCCGCGCAAAGTGCCCTGCCGGCAGCCGGCCCGATCGCGACGAATACCTCGGTGGCGGCGTTGGCGGTCGGCGATCTTGGGAGCCTGGCCGGCTCGTCGTCGACGACCACCGTTCAGGTATGCTCCAAGAGCGTTGGAGTCACCGGCAATGTGACCAACTGCGCCAGTTATGGACCCTCGGGCGCCGCCTACACCCCGGCCGCCGATCCCGAAGCCCCGACCTTTCTGTTGAACCGCGTGGATGTCACCTATACCGTGCAGCCGCCGATTCCTCTCAGTTTTTTTTCTTTCTCCCTGCTACCGACCATGAAGTTTCACCGGCAGGTTTCGATGAGGGTTCTGGATTAAATGACGCAATCGGCATCATGGCTGCACAGAGCATCCGGAAAACCGCGGCACATCGCAAGGCTAGCCAGTCGGGCTGTGTCGGCTCTTTTTCGCCGCCCGTTCCATCGCGATCGACAGACGGGACGGTTCGGATCCGAAGCGGGCTCGCTGGTGGTCGAAACCGCGCTGTCCCTGCTGCTGGTCCTCCCCATGGTGTTTTGGCTGTTTGAAATGTGCATGCTCACCTACACCTATAGCGTCTTGGGAGATGCGGCACGTCAGGGGGTTCGCTACGCAATCGTGCATGGAACAGATACCACAAATTGCAGCGGGCCCAGTAGCGGCTGTGCGGATTCCTCCGGTGCCAACGTCATTTCCGTCGTCGACAGTTCCGCTGCGAATTCGTTTCACGATCTGACGCAGATGAAAGTCCAGGTGGCCTATCCGGATGCCAGTTCCGCCCCCCCCTCTCGCGTGAATGTCACCATCAATTACACCTATGTGCCCTACATCAAGTTGCCCGGCATCGCTCAGTCTGTCCAACTGAGCGCGCAGGGACGGATCATCTATTAGTTATTAGTGGAAGACAGGACACCCCGGATGCGGACTGGCAATCAAAACGAGACGAGAGGCGCCAAGGCGCCCACCAACGATTGCAAAGATACGCTGGAATCCGGGCAGATCATGGTTTCTCTGCTCTTGATGCTGACACTGTTCCTGCTGGCCATGGTGGGCTTCGCGGTCGATTTGACGAACCTGTGGTTCCATCGTCAGGCTGCGCAAACCGCGGCGGATGCCGCCTGCGAGGCAGGCGCGCTGGACATGGCCGGGCTGGCGTCCGGCATGACACTGCCGACCATGGACTTTACGCCCGGAATTGGGGGAAATTGTACTGCGGGCGCAGGGACGATCTGCTTTTATGCGAATGCCAACGGCTATAACGGCGCAGGCTTCTCCGCCGGGAGCGCATCGAATTCGGTGACGTGGAGTTTCCCGGCTTCTGTCTCTGGCACCGTCACTCCTCCCAGCTCCATTACCTCTTACCCATTTCTGCAGGTGATGGTGGCAGAAAATGTAAAGACCCATTTTCTGTACACCATCCACGGCACGACGTATCAAAAAGTGGTCGCATCCTGTACCTGCGGGCTGACGCAGGAGAAAGAAGCCGCGCCAGTGGTTGTGCTCAATCCCACCGTATCCGCCGCCTTTTATTATGGTGGCGGAGGGACGACCCTGAACATTATCGGTGGCCCGCAGCGCGCGCTCCAGGTCAACTCCGATAGTGCTACGGCCATCGACTGCCAGTCAGGCATCATCAACACCAGCGCGGGAGGACCGAAAGGCACGGGCTCCGACGTGGCGGCCGTAGGTGGTCCTGCGCAAATTTCGACGGCATGTTTCAATGGCGGAACAACGGGACACTGGAGCGGCGGCGCTTTCCCAGTCGGCGACCCCTACGCCGGCGTTGGGCCACCGGCAAGCGTCAAGTCCCAGACACCCATCAGTGGGACTGCTGGAACCACCGTGCAAAAAGCCCAGAGCCTGTCGATGGCGGGACAGGATGGTTGTCCCGATCCGAGCCGTAATTGCATGGAGTTTTCGCCGGGTTATTATCCCAATGGCATTCCAATCAGTGGCAATCAGACTTACATCTTCCTGCCCGGTATTTATTACCTGGACGGTTCGCTGGCAGTTTCAGGTGGCACTACCCTGCGGATGGCGACACCTTGCCAACCGAGTTGCAGTCCACTTTCCAGCAGCGTGGGTCAGCAAACCGATGGTCTCATGTTCTACTTCTATTCCGGGTCGATCAATATCTCAGGAAATTCGGGCACGAATACTGCATTGATCCCGGTACCGTCCGCATCTTTGACCTGCGATGGAAGCGCGCCGAGCGCGGCCCTGAACATGCCCAGCACTCTAAATGGGAATGTACTGTGGGGGCAGTGTGCGACCAATGGAACCTATTGGGACGCTGGCGGCGACACCAGCGATTCCCGTGGCAGTCCGGGTTCCCGCGGAATCATGATGTATCAGGACCACGCCAACACTGCTCAACCGGTGTTCGGAGGCTCGGGTGCTATGTCTTTTTCAGGCTCGCTCTATTTCCATTCCAGCAGCTATTCCGATATTTTCACTTTGAGTGGAGGTTCCAGCACTGGGACGTTTATTCTTGGCGAGGTTGTGGCTGACCAGATCAGCCTGAACGGCAATGGCGCCGTGAATCTGGCGTTGAATCCCGCGCCTTCCGTCGAACTGCTGAAGGTTGGCATGCTGCAATAAGCCGAAAGTCCGCGCTTTTTCTCGTTTGGGAATACCTCCGCCTGTTGACTCTTCAGATTCATTACTTCCGTACCACTAGGTAACCAAGATTTCTGTTACTGCCGGACGACTTCTGAGTAGGATTCATTGTACAGACACAAAAGTCAGAGGGCCTGTGAAGTTCCAAACAGGACTTGTCAGGCCGCTGGCCGCACGGTGAAGTCAACTACTAGAACATGCTTAAGGAGAAATATCACATGAAAACTTTCAAAGAACTTTTCATCCGCCTGGTACAAGAAGATTCCGGTCAGGACCTGATCGAGTACGCGCTGGTCGCGGCCTTGATCGGACTGGGAGCAGTGACCGGTATGAAGGCGCTTGCCACCGATATTGGCACTGCCTTCAACAGCGTGGGGACCACCCTGACGAGTGCCGTTTAAGCTGGCGGGGCAGGAAGATCAGCTTTTTCATTCAGCCTGTAAGGGTTGTGTGAGACGGCAGGTTCAATGCTTTCGCCAATCCTTACAGCCCTCCCCCCTGACAATGCGCAGACATTGCAGAGACAGAAACATCGCTTTCCGCACGCTGGAAACGTATCGGTTGCCCGTCACATTTTCTCTTGCGGGTTGACATGAAGCTGCTATCCCCGGACTGTATGGTTCTCTTGTGTGCCTCACTCTGCGCCTCCGTCGGCGCAGTTTGGGACATTCGAACACGGCGAATTCCCAATCTCCTCACAGGCTCATCGCTCGCGCTCGCGCTCATGTTCCATCTCGGCGCGGGCGGGTGGCGGCAGATGGGGTTGGCTGCGGCTGCCGGGCTGGTTGGAGGAGCGGTCTTTTTCTTCTTCTTTCTCGCCGGCGGCATGGGCGCGGGCGATGTCAAGCTCATGGCCGCGGTCTCCAGCATCGCCGGTTTCGGCCATCTGCAGGAGATTTTTCTGGCCACTGTCTTGACTGGCGGAGTATTCGCCTTGTTTCTCGCCGTGACTCGCGGACGTTTGAAGTCCACGCTGCGGAATGTAGGAGTCCTGGTGCAGCATCATGCCATCGCGGGAGCGATGCCGCACCCGGAACTGAATATGCACAACCCCGCGACTCTCCGGCTCCCCTATGGAGTTGCCATCGCCGCCGGATGCTGGATCACGCTATGGATGCAGGCAGGGCTCAAATAACACGATGAACAAGCGCAGATTGAGCTCGGCATTTCTCATCGCCCTCGTCATCTCGGGGGCTTGCACCTTCCTGCTCGGCAAAAAGTTGCACCTGCGTGGAGGACCGGCCGTGGTCACGCAGGAATATATTGCGGCAGCCGCTCCACTCGATGCGGGAGAAGTCATAAAAGCGGAAAAGCTCGAGACTGTGGCGTGGCCGGTATCGATTCCATTGGTGGGCGCTTTCCTCAAGCCGCAGGATGTCATCGGACGTTCGCTCCTCTATCCGCTGGCAGCGGGCGCGCCGATCCTCGATCGCGACCTGGCGATTCCCGGCATGGGCCTGACGGTAAAAATCCCGGATGGCATGCGTGCGGTTGCCCTGCGGTCGGACGAAGTCGTCGGCGTGGCGGGATTTCTCTTTCCCGGTTCCCACGTGGATGTTCTCGTCACCTATCGCTCGGGTACATCCCCCGAACCTATCACAGCCACGGTCTTGCAGGATGCGGAAGTTCTGGCCGCCGGAAATCAGGTGGAACCCAATCCCGATGGCAAACCCGCCAGTGTCAACGTGGTCACGCTGCTGGTACAGCCGGAGGATGCGGAACGGGTAGTCCTGGCCAGCACGCAAGGCACAATTCATTTTGTTCTGCGCAACGGCGCCGACCAGGGACAGGTCAACGATGCCCCGGTCGCGCTTTCGCAGCTCATCCCCGGCACCGGCGTCATCCCGGCTGCGGTCACCCGTACCCTGGCGCGGGCAAAACGCGCGCCGCCCTATGTTGTCGAGACCGTGCTGGGGAACAAACAAATCGCAACCAGCTTCTAACCGGTGTTTTTGAGTGACAAGCATTTGAATCGAAGAACTCCAACTCGACGCGGCACTTCCATCCTGCTCCTGTGGCTGCTTGGTATGGCAACGACGATTCCTGCCCGCGCACAGGCGCACAACCTGGCAGCGCCGCTGCCCGGACACCTGCCTGCGGCGCTGCCCGCAACGCCGTCCACCTCGTCGTCCCAACCTCAGGCGCCCTTCCTCGCCGGTCTTGCCCCCGGAGCCGACGTGCAGCCGTCGCAACAGGTGGCGGAGAATTTTCATTTGCTCATCGGGCATTCCATTTCCCTGAAGACCATGGAGCGCCTGCATCGCGTCTACGTCAGCGACCCGACTGTGTTGCAGTCCTTCATTCCCAGTCCGAATGAGGTGGTGCTGACAGCCGAGGCCCCTGGAGTCAGCAGCGTCGCCCTCTGGAATGCCTCCGGGCAGTCCGTGTTCTACACCGTATCGGCCGACCTGGATGTCGCGGCCCTTCGCCAGTCGATGGCGGAAGCGTTGCCGGGGCAGGATATTCGCATTCAGGCAAAGGCGGGAAAAGTATACTTGTCCGGCACCGCGATCGGGGACCCTGCGTACCAGGAGGCAATGAAGCTAGCCTCTTCCTATTCCAAAGATGTGGTCAGCTCCCTCGCCGTCACCTATGTCCATCCCCAGCAGGTGCGGTTGCAGGTGCGCATCGCGGAAGTCGACCGGACCCGATTGAACCAGTTCGGCTTCGATTTCTTCAGCGGCGGCAGAAACACGGCGGCCACCGGCACTCAGCAGTTCAGCAGCGCCAGCACCACCCAGACCAGCACCGTCTCGGGGGTGGGCGGAAGTCCGGTCCAGGTGGGATTGGCGGTCAGCAATCCGCTCAATTTCCTGCTCTATAACTCCAAGCTCAACATTGGCGCGGCCATGGCGGACCTGGAAGCGAAAAACATCCTGCAGATCCTGGCGGAGCCGACCATCACTACCATCAGCGGGCATGAAGGAGACTTTCTTTCCGGCGGCTTATTCCCTTATCCCATGGTTCAAGGTGGAGTGGGCAGCTTTGCTGCCGTCACGATCATGTTTCAGCCGTATGGTGTCAAACTGAAGTTCACTCCCACCGTGAATTCCGATAACACCATCCTCTTGAAGGTGGCCCCGGAAGTCAGCGCGCTCGACTATACCAATACCGTCACCCTCTCCGGTTTCACCGTGCCCGCCATTTCTACTCGCCGGGCTGAGACGGAGGTGGAGTTGCGCGATGGACAAAGCTTCAGCATTTCCGGATTGCTCGATCACCGCACCACAGTGCTTCTGGACAAGACGCCGGGGATCGCCAACGTTCCAATTCTGGGCGAACTCTTCAAGTCGAAAAACAACACGCATTCCATCGAAGACCTGGTGGTGATTGTGACTGCCTACATTGTTGACCCGTTGCACGAGGACACGCACCCCTCCACGCCGAAAATGTCGCTTCCCAACATGGGCGCGGATCAATTCGACCGCTCTCTGACCCCTGCGGTCAAGAAAGCCGCGCAACCTTAATCCATGGCGACGAAATTCTCCAACTCGGGTTCGGCAAGGATTGCGGTCTTCACCGTCCGCGTCGACCAAGGCACGGTGGCCAACGTCATGGACGGCTGCGCCTACGCCGCCGACACAGAGTTTGCCGGGGAATTCCACGACTACATGGGCCGCAAAAAGCGCCCTCAATTCTCGCAGAAAGTGAAAGACTCTGCCGCATGCATTGCCATCATCGATTTCGACAGCAATCCAGAGGAGGCAGCGCAGTCGGCGGAAATTCTGCATCAGATGTTACCGGGGAAAATCGCCATCATCGCGGTTTCAAAGCACAGCAATGAGGAACTTCTTCTGCAGGCGATGCGAGCCGGATGCAGCGAATTCCTACACTGCCCGTTCGGCCTGTCTCAATTCACCGAGGTGGTAGGCAGGTTACAGGCGCGGTTTTTAACGGCCTCGCCCGATATACCAAGGAATACGGGAAGCGTCATCGCGCTGTTTGGAGTCAAAGGAGGCGTTGGGGCCACCACGCTGGCCGTCTACCTGTCCATCTTCCTGGTTCGCCAGCACCGGAAAAAAGTGCTCTTGATCGACCATCACCATCAGCTTGGACACGTTTGCTTATACCTTGGCTTGACGGAGAACCCGTATTATTTCGACGAACTGCTTCGCAATGTCGATCGTCTGGATGTCGAGTTGCTTGCCGGTTTTCTGACGCACCACCCGAGCGGCCTGGATGTGCTTCCTTCCCCGGACACCTGCGCGGTCCGATATAGCAGCAGTCCGAATGATATGGAACATGTGCTTGAATTTCTCCGTACCCAATACGACTATGTGGTCCTCGATTCCTCGCTGGAAACCCAGAATATCAATACGGCCATCATCGATTCATCCGATGAAGTCTATTTGGTGGCGACACCGGATGTGGCGGCCTTGCGCGACCTGTCCCGCCATGTCGAAAATTTCGGGTTGGATTCCCGCACAGCGCCGAAGCTGCGGATCGCCATCAACCGTTCTACCGCGAACGATGCAGTGAGCGCGGAGCAGGTGGAAAGCGCGGTTAGTTTTCCCGTTTCTGTGACCATTCCGAATAGCTACGCGGAGCTGATTCGCGCCATCAACGCCGGCGAACCGCTTTCTCCGCAGCGGCGGTCGGAGTTCACGACCAAGATCAGCAAATGGGCCAACCGGATGGTGCACGCGCAATCCAACCCGGAAACAGAGACGCCGAAACGAAAGCTCTTCGCTTTCTGGAAATGACGGTGAATCCTTCCATGACAACTCGTTCCAATACTGAGAGGTGCCTTTATGGCTGAAGCCGTACTTTCTATGAGCACACCCGACCGGAGCGCTCTCCCCACGCCGTTGCCGAAGTCTGTCTCGCTGAAGACGCAGCAGGAGATCAAGTCCGCCGTCCACCAGGAACTGATCAAGCAAATGGATCTGGAAAAGCTCGCGTTCATCCAGGAGAATCCCGCCGCCAAGCGCCAGCTGATGAATCTGATTCATCAATTGATTGGGGAACAGGGAATTCCGCTCAGCGCGACGGAGCGGGACCGGCTGGCGAAAGAACTGATGGATGAGGTATTCGGGCTGGGACCGCTGGAGCCGTTGCTGCAAGACCCAACCGTGAGCGACATTCTGGTGAACACCTACAACACGGTCTATGTGGAGCGGCGCGGCATTCTGGAAGAAACCAACATCGTCTTCAAAGACGATACCCACCTGATGCACATCGTCGACAAAATCGTTTCGGCCGTGGGCCGGCGCATCGATGAGTCCTCCCCAATGGTGGACGCACGATTGAAAGACGGCTCGCGTGTCAACATCATCATTCCGCCGCTGGCAGTCGACGGTCCGATTCTGTCTATTCGCCGATTTGGCAGCACCCCGCTCGAAGTCGAGGACCTGCTGCGCAATCGTAGCCTGACGCCGCAAATGATGGAGACGCTGAAGGGCGCGGTGCGGGCGCGCATGAATATTGTCGTTTCCGGGGGAACCGGTGCCGGCAAAACCACCCTGCTGAACGTGCTGTCGAGTTTTATTTCCGAGCACGAACGCATCGTGACCATTGAGGACTCTGCTGAGGTGCAACTGAAGCAGAAGCATGTGGTGCGCCTCGAATGCCGCCCTCCCAATGTGGAAGGTCGCGGCGCGGTGCGGCAGCGCGAGCTAGTCATCAACGCCCTCAGAATGCGTCCCGACCGCATTGTGCTCGGTGAGGTGCGCGGCGAGGAAGCCCTCGACATGTTGCAGGCCATGAACACCGGACACGACGGCTCTCTCACCACGATCCATGCCAACAATCCCCGCGAAGCTATTTCCCGAATCGAGACGATGGCCATGATGGGAAATGTCGCGTTGCCGGAGAAGGCCATTCGCCAACAAATCGCCGCCGCCGTCCACCTGATCGTGCAAATATCACGCATGAGCGATGGCACGCGCCGCGTCACCCATGTTACCGAGATCACCGGCACCAGCGGTGAGGTCATCAGCATGCAGGACATTTTCCTCTTTGAAAAACAGGGCATCACCAGCCAGGGAAAGGTGCGGGGCAGGTTCTATGGCACCGGCATCGTTCCCAAGTTCGCCGAGAAACTCAAAGCTTCGGGAATTTCCCTGCCGCTGAATCTGATAGACCATTCGATGGAAGCTTAGGAGTCGGTTGTATGCTGCTTGTTTTCGTCTTCCTCGCCGTACTTCTTCTCAGTTTTGCGCTGGTCGCATTTTTCACGCGCCAGACGCGATGGGAGAAGTCCGTGCAGCAGAGGGTCGGCGACATCCAACTGGCGCGCCTGGCCGACAAAACCCGGCAACGGGATGCGGAGCGGATTCTGAAGCTGGACCAGGCGGGGAAATTCCCATGGCTGGACAACTTCCTCGATCGGTTCAAGTTTGCCGCGAATCTAAAAATATTGGCGATGCAGGCCGGCAGCAGTTGGACGGTCGGTACTCTTGTGGTCTATAGCATCGCCGCGGGGGCACTCGGGTTTCTGGGCGCTTATTTATTTTTTCCCGCGGTTTTGCTGGACGGGATCGTCGGCGTCGTCGGCGTCCTCACTCCCTATCTTTTCTTGAAACGGCAGCGCGCCCGACGGCTGCTGGCATTCAACAATGCTCTGCCGGATGCCATCGACCTGATGGCGCGCGCGCTGCGCGCCGGCCATTCTCTCAGTTCTGCGATTGAGGTCCTCTCCGAACAGTCCGGAGCCGCCGTTGGTTCGGAATTCAATGCTGTATTCCGGCAGCAGAATTTCGGCCTGCCGCTGCGCGATGCCCTGCTGCAAATGGCCGACCGGGTTCCCTCAAGAGATTTGCGCTTTCTGGTCACGGCAATGCTGGTACAGAAAGAGACGGGCGGCAATCTTACTGAAATTCTCGACCGCACCACGCATGTGATCCGCGAGCGCATTCGTATTGAAGGCGAGGTTCGTGTCCGTACCGCGCAGGGGCGGCTGACCGGCTGGATCCTCAGCCTGCTTCCCGTTTTGATGCTGGTTCTGACCAATTTGATCAACCCGGAATATGCGCGCATTCTTCTCCACGACCCTGTCGGTCACAAGCTGTTGTACATGGGCGCTGGACTGATTCTCATCGGCGGTTTTTTCATTCACAGGATCGTCAATATTCAGGTGTAGACAGCATGATTTTCCTCTTTTATTTCGCTCTGGCGGGTGCGTTGTTTTGCGGAAGCTTTTTCCTCGTCTCGCTGGTCATTCCGGCTGCGTCGAGTTCGACCCGACGCGTGTTGGAGGTAACGGCGAGCGCGCAATCCGCGGAGCAGCGCGTCAACCGCACGAGACGCCTGCAGGAGTCGCTGCTTCGCATCGTGCGTCAAACCCGCGCCAAGATTGGACTGGCCGAAGGCGATCGGTTGCGGCAGCGCTTCGTGAGTGCCGGCCTGCGCGGAAACGGGCCCATGGAAATCTATTTTGCAGCCCAGATGCTGGGTCCGGTGGCCGCCATCGTCGCCGCCAGCTTTATTCCGTCCAATACCTTCCTGTGGGTCGCCGGCCTGGCGACGGTTGCGTACCTCGCTCCCGACTTTTGGCTGGATCACGCGGTCAAAGGCAGACGGGAACGGATCCGGCGCAGTGTTCCAGACGCGATCGATCTGCTTGTCATCTGCGTGGATGCAGGGCTTGGGCTTGACCAGGCGATGTTGCGTGTCGGTACGGAGTTGAGTATCAGCCACCCGGAAATCAATGAGGAGTTTCTACAGATCAATCGGGAGCAGCGGGCCGGCAAGCCGCGCATGGAGGCGTGGCAAAGCATGGCCGATCGCACCCTGCTTCCCGACATCGCTTCGTTTACCAGCATGTTGGCGCAAACGGAAAAATTTGGAACGCCGATTGCCCGAGCCCTCAGCACCTTTGCCGATGGTATGCGCACGCAGCGCCGCCAGCGGGCCGAAGAAATGGCGGCAAAAACGACCGTCAAAATGATTTTTCCCCTGGTCCTCTTTATTTTTCCCAGCATGTTTATCGTTTTGCTGGCGCCCGCGGTTTTGAGCATCGGGCGCGGTCTTACTGGCTTGACCAACTAAATGCAAGCCCCATCGGAGCGACCCACCGAAGGGGCACAAGGTAGCGCGGAATTTGGAGAGCGGGAAATTTAGTTCACCAGAAAGGAGGAATGCGATGGCCACATCCATGATTGTGCGTGTTGTTGCAGGGGTACTTTTCCTGATGGTTCTCGGCGTATTGATACTGCGCAGAAAGAAAAAATCGGCCTGATCGAGATGCATTCCGGCCCTGACATTTTTTAGAAAGGAGTACAACTATGGACCTCAGTATGGGTATTCGAGCGATTGCAGGAGTCTTGTTCGTCGCGGTGCTGGCAATTTTGGTTCTTCGCCGCAAGAAGAGAGCAGCGTAGCAGCGGATTTTCTGTCTGTGTATCCCGGAGTTCCACAGAGGCTGCGGCTCGTCGCGGCGAGCCGCCCTGTGATGGACTCAGTGATGCCTGCGAGAAAAATCCGCTTGGCGGCAGGACCCGAAGCAGCATCGGCCGGCACGACCGAGAAAGAAGCAGCTGTCCATTCCAATGCAACTGGTAACGATTACGAACAAGACGCGGGCGACCACGGTCGGCACACGGATAGCGTTGGCCGATACCTTCCTCATGCGCCTGATCGGACTGCTGGGCCGAAGGCGGCTGGATGCGGATGCTGGCTTATGGATTCGGCCCTCCTCCGGCGTGCATACCTTCGGGATGCTCTTTGCCATCGACGTGGTCGCGCTCGATCGCCAGCATCGGGTGCATGCGGTCTGGCCCAGGCTTCGCCCGTGGAGGATCAGCCCAGTGAGTTGGAAGATCCATTCTGTGGTCGAATTGCCTGCCGGATCGATCCAGCAGCGAGGCATCCAAACCGGAGACCAGCTCGAAATCCTGCCTACACCCCCCGCAGTAGCTGGGTGCCCCAGGTCCTTCCTGGTACTACAGTTGTAACTAAATGATAGGCTGCAAGGTGCTCAGGCAGGCTTTCCACGTAGGCGATGGAGAAGACGATCGAGGTTGGAAGGACGAGCTGATGCGCGCGCATCGGCGGATGGGTGATCTGTTTGCGCGAACCGAAGCGCGGGAACGCAGTCTGGCCTATCTGGAAGGGTTGTTGAGCGGCTGCGAGCGCAAGAACGGCTGGCAGGTGGCCGAGTGTATCGGCGATGCGTTGCCAGTGTTTGCTGGGCCGCGCACGCTGGGACGCCGATGCGCTGCAGGCGCGGCTCAGCGAGTATGTGCGAGACAAGCTGGGCAGCCCGGATGCGGTTCTGATTCTTGACGAAACTGGATTTCTGAAGAAGGGCTCCCAAGCCTCGCCAGACTGATTTTCCCGGAGAGAATTATACTCTCTAAAGATGGGTTGGAACTTCCGTAACACACTCTATCTACACGCTGTTATCGGATGAAACTGTAGAAGAGGGGGAAGTGGTGC
>JAKAAZ010000210.1 GCA_021802085.1 Acidobacteriota bacterium | reverse complement strand
AAGCGTTCAACTCATTGAATCACCCTCAGTTTCAGCAGCCGGGCAGTGCCGTCGGAACTCCGTCGTTCGGCGTCGTGACTGCTACGTCGCTGAATAACCGGATGCTTCAACTCGCCGCGCGTATATCGTTCTGAGATTGAGAGAGTTTTAAAATGTCGTCATCATTCGACTGACGATCAAGGTTATCCTCAATTCGCCGAACTGGGGGCCAAGGTTGGACATAGCTCGCACGGTGGTATCTCACGCGTGCTCGACGGCAGGCGCAACTGTCCGTTCGCATCGCCTTTTAATCAAGAAGAGGGAGTAGACTACCATGCCATTTGACAGAAGAAATTTTGTTAAATATCTCACCGCCTCATTTGCGGCGCCAGCCGTAACTTCCGCCTTACCATCTGTGGCCAGCAGCACTCAGGCCTGCAACTCGGTATGGCGCCGGCCAGAACGTTCCCCCAACGTGATTCTCATGATTTGTGACGATTTGGGCTACGGGGATCTTGGCTGCTACGGTTCGAAGCTACCAACCCCTCATATCGATGCGATGGCGGCGGATGGCCTGCGCTTTACCAGGTACAACTCGGCCCATCCGATCTGCTCCGCCTCGCGTGCCGCCCTGCTTACCGGGCGCTACGGGCTGCGCTGCAACACGACCGGAGCATTCGGTCCACATTCGCCAACCGGAACCTCTCTCGATGAAACGTTACTTTCCAATCTCTTTCATGCCCGCGGCTACAAGACAAAGGCTATTGGCAAGTGGCATCTGGGAGATGCGCCGGAATATCTGCCGACAAGCCGGGGCTTCGATTCCTACTATGGCGTTCCATACAGCGTCGACATGAAGCCACTTCCGCTCATCCGCGACAAGACAATACTCGAGGAGGACACGGATCGTGAAGTGTTGACGCCGCGTTATACGGAAGAGGCAGTAAAGTACATCGAGCAGAGCGACGGCAGCCCATTTTTCATGTATTTTGCGTTTTCTTATCCTCACGATCCGGCGCGAGCTTCGTCGCGCTTTCGCGACAAAACCGGGTTCGGGAATTCTGGCGATGCGATTGCGGAGATCGATTGGGGCGTTGGCGAGATTTTGCGCGCGGTCGAGCGTAAGGGCCTTAGCTCCGACACTCTGATCTGTTTTACAAGCGACCACGGTCCCTGGTATCAAGGCAGCCCGGGACTATTGCGAGGGCGGAAGGCATCCACGTTTGAAGGCGGTTTCCGTGTGCCGTTTGTCGCGGAATGGCCAGGAACCCTAAGTCCCGGAAAAGTGGTGGATACCTGGTGCTCCCATCTCGATATCCTGCCGACCTTATCCGCCCTGTGCAGCCTGCCGCTTCCGCCTAAGCCTCTGGATGGCGTCGATTTTTCGCAGGTATTCGGCGGCTGTGAGAAGACACTTGAACGTAAGCCGCTTCTCTATTTCAGTCCTATGGGGAATCACGGACTCGATGTGCATTGTATTCGAGACCAGGAATGGAAATTGCGTGTTGCGCAGGGAATTAAAGGGGAGATCTATCTCAATGATCGGACTACTGGCGCAAGAGGAAGCGCATGGCTGCAGCATCCTGAACTCTATAATATCGTGCAGGATCCCGCCGAAAGCTATGATGTTGCCAAGCTCCATCCGGAGATTGTAGCGAAACTTTTGCAAGACCTCGAAGCGCAGATGCCGTCTTTTCATCCCCAAGTTGTCGAAGCTTATGCGCAGTTGAAACAGACGAAGGGCGATATCAGCACACCGCCAGGCGCTTCGCCAAGGCCGTTCGGCGCGCCTCTCTCCCCCGGATCCTGGGAGCCCGAAGACCGCCGCTAACTGATGAGGAGCATGCGAAGTTTGGGGGATGGCCCAGCAGCGGCAGGAGGCTGAAGTTAGGTCTATGGGCGGCCGAAAGCATCGGCGTCAATGATGAAATGCACCTTCCAATGTGGCGTTGAGAACATGAATGGCAACGTCGAGGAGCGCTGGATGGTGTGTCGGTCCCTAATCCGTCGGCAAGGTAGCGGACAGGCAAACACAATGGTCGTTTGGCCGTGGAGGAGGCTTTCCATCGACGATCTGGCTTCGCAGACCGGTCATAACTCGCGGCTACCTCCGCAGCAAGAATGGCAAGTAGCTCCGCGAACCAACTTGCGACACAGTTGTGCCTGGGTCGATCAAAACTGGCTCAGGAAAATCCGTCGATACGCGTGCCGCAGCCTTCTCTCATGTAGCGACTGGCAGCAGCCGCAAGGCCTCCTTCCATAGGGCGATGCGCTCTTCCAATGCGGCCAGCCGCAGCCGCTTCGGTCGTGCCCGCAATAATGCGAAATCCTGCGACAACCTGCAAGATGACAGAAATCGGTTCCTAAAGTCTGGTGCGTCTGCCAATTCCTTCTGCACGCAGCGACCTAGTCGCGATGGTCCTACGCCTCCGACTCCAATGGCCAATGGTCAGCGGCGACAGGCATATCAGGCAGTTCCGTTGCATCGATCGGTTTTTTCTTCAGTTGCTTCCACAGGAGCAGCAGCAAAAGGGACGCTGAGATGATGCTGGCAAAGCTATCCGTCAACAAAAGCCCTCGCAGCCCGAAGTGCTTGTAGCCCTGCCCGTCTGCCCAGGTCATATAGACGATGGCCGCATTGGTGGCCGCCGCAAACAGTCCGAGTTGCGTGCTGGCAACCGCGCTCTTCTGCCCTACCAGTTGATAGCCCAGTGCGTTGAATGCAGCATAGGCAACGCCCGCGATGCCGTTGTATAGCAGCGCCCCCCAAATGAACGATACGGATGTGTGGGGAGAGAATGCCAGCGTGAGCGCAATCAAGCCGGCCCCTATGCCGGCGGAGAGATACAGGAATCCGCGTGAAATCCTGTTTGCGGCATAGCCGCCCAAAAGTGCTCCCAGGGACGTGCTGACGGCGCAACCTGCGCCTGTGATCCAAATGACCGTATGTTCGCTGGTATGGAAGTCCCTGCCCATTCCCGAAAACAGGTTAATGGCGGCTACAGCACTGGCCGGGGCAAGGAAGAGCGCAAACCCGGTCATGCACTCCTTTGTCTTGGAGGCTCGCCATGTAGCTTTCACCGCGTCGGTAAAGATCTGGCGAAAGCGGAATGAGGATTTCCTGGGTTCCGGGAGCAGCATAGTTGGCAAGGTCCCGAGCCCAATGCATCCAGCCAGGCCCAATCCAATCCAATATAGAGAGATGTGCGGCGCCAGAGACATAACGGCCAATGAGCCGAGCGCACCGCCGCCGAGGTTCGCAACATTGGTCCATCCGCTCACCGAGCCGCGCAATGAATCCGGTGTAAATTCCGCAGTCCAGCCGCTGACCGCGCCGCCAAATAACACCATGGACAACTCCGCCACCAACAGCAATGCGGTTGTTGGTCCCAGATGAGCAGGCGAAAGCAGGAGGAGCGCTGCCGCCAGACAAATCGCAGCAATGGCCGCGGTAATCCAGCAGTAGGCGCGACGCGTCAGTCCCGTATCCATCACCGGCTGCAATAGAAATCCCCAGAAGGTTGGCGACATCACAATCGCGCTGGTGGTGGCGACTCTATACAGCGGGACGCCTAAATTGGTCAGCAGAAAAGGCAGTGCGGTGATCGTGAACCCGACCACCAGACCGAAGGGAAATATGGCCATGCCGACTAGCCACGGTGGTGGAATCCGTGTGGAATGAATTTGAGATTCGCGCGCTTGCGGCAGAGATTCCTCCAAATATTCGCCTGTGAGATTAGGACGGCGATTTGCGCGCGATGGTTAGCCCAACTTCGGCATGAGACGGATGCGCTTGTTGCCTATGATAACGGGCGTTTCCCATCGCGATGAGCAAGATCGTCCTTCGGCCCTATTGCGATATGAAAACTGGTGGTTCAGTTGACATTCTCTGCTGCGAATCGTTTGTCATCCTGAGCCGCAGGCGAAGGACCTCGCGGCTGTCCGAAAGCCACAATATCCTTCGCTCCACTTCGTTTCGCTCAGGACGACAGCGCTTATTTGCGCAGAGGATGTCAACAGAGCCAAAACTGGCTTGGATCTTACCGGGCCGACTCCGACATGGATGGCGGAGCGGCATTGGGAGCGCTACCCCATTCCTTGTTGGGCAATGGCCCCATGGTGAGCGTCAGGACTCCTCCATTCGCAATATCGGATTGACTGAACCACGGTTTGTTCCACGGCTTGCCGTTCAGTGTAGCCGACTGGATATACATGTTCTTCGCCGAGTTGTGGCGTGCGATGATCTCCAGCGTTTTGCCCTTGCCCATATGGATCGTCGCCTCATCGAAGATTGGGCTGCCCAGAATATAGTCCGGACTCGATGGATCGACAGGATAAAAGCCCATCGCACTCATCACATACCAGGAGGAGGTTGAGCCCTGATCATCCATTCCCGGGAATGCCAGGCCATATTTGTCGCTGCCATACATCAGACTTAGAATCTTCCGCGTCAACGCCTGCGTTTTCCAGGGCTGTCCGGCCCAGTCGTAGTAATACGCGGCTTGCTGATCCGGCTGGTTCCCCTGCACATACTGCCCGATCATTCCGGTGCAGTCGCGGCAGATACCTTTCGGATCGTAAGGAGTACTGAAAAACTCATCGAGCTTCGCGGTGAATTTCTGGCGGCCACCCAGCAGGTTGATCAGGCCCTGGACATCCTGAGGAACGAGCCAAAGCGTGGACCACCCCGAGGCTTCCTTCATCATGAAGTTGTAGTACGGCTCTCCTGGATCGAATGGCGAAATCCATTGGCCGTCCGCCATTTTGCCGCGCATAAAACCAACCGAGGGATCGAATACGTTTTGGTAGTTGTGCGCTCTCGCCAGAAACATTTTGTAGTCGTCTTCCTTGCCAAGTTTCTTGGCATAGAGCGCCATCGCATGGTCGTCCCAACTATATTCCAGCGTCGTCGCAACACCTGCTTTTCCGCCAGCATAGGGAGGATCGGGATTGCCGTCGGGGATGACATCTGAAATCCAGCCTTGCTTCATGTATTCCGCCAGATAATTTCTCGGACCGTTTACGTCCATCGCGTTCTTCCGCAGATATTCGTAGACCGCAGCTCTGTCAAAATCAAGCCCGCGCTCCCAGTCGCCCAGATACATAAAAACGGCATTGTCACCATGGAACGAGGTGCCCATGTACCCTGACTCGCGAGCCATATCCAGTTGCGAACGCAGAATGTCCACCTTGACGTCAGGTTCCAACAGGGTGAGAAGAACGATTTGATTGCGCCCAGTATCCCAGAACGGCACCGGACCATAAAAGTCATACTCTGCCGTCCTGACCTTGCCATCCAGCCCAGTAAACTGCTCTCCTTTCCGAGCAATCAGGCGAGGGCTGGCAAAGGAGTGATACAGGCAAGAGTAGAAGAGCATCTTTTCTTTTTCGGTCCCACCTTTCACTTCGATCAGGTCGAGCTTATTGGCCCATGCGTCCTCTGCCTGCCGCCTTATACCATCGAAGTTCCAGCCCTGATCTTCCGACTGCAACC
This sequence comes from Acidobacteriota bacterium, assembly GCA_021802085.1. Classification (GTDB taxonomy): domain Bacteria; phylum Acidobacteriota; class Terriglobia; order Terriglobales; family Acidobacteriaceae; genus JAKAAZ01. Next base: position 692 of record JAKAAZ010000210.1, on the reverse strand, counting down.
TTGCTTCGGCATCGGCGTAGCTTCGCCCGTGCGCGATCTTCACCAGGATCTGTTCGCCATCCGCAGTGGCGAATTGCACGTAGGCCCCGGCATAGTGCCCCGATATGGTCCGCGCGTCGGGTTCAACATCCTTATCACCCAAGAATGACCCTCGCGTTTGTCCCGGGGGCGGAGGGAGTTGCTTGAATGTGCCAAATAGCTTGAACGGTCGCGAGAACTCCGCAACGAAGTATGCATCGTTCGCGCCCGCTCCACGCTGCCGCCTCGCGGATAGTTGGGCTTGGCCACGTACAGTATGGTCGCCTACGACCTCAATATCCCCGCCGATACGGCCCAGGTCGAGCAGGACGTGCGCCTTTTCGGTCTTGGGGAACGTGAACCGATAAATTCCAGTCCATGTGGTCGCGGTCATTTCCACTTTCGTTTTGAAGTCGTCCAGATAGACGGAATAGTACCCAGGCGAGGATTTTTCGCGCGCCTTGTCGTAGACGGAAAAACTACGCTCCGGCGGCACTGTCCAGTTTCCGACCACTGGCATCACGATAGGACCGGTACCCGCACCACTGGAAAAACCAACCATGGTCCGATTTGGGTAGTAGTACGGCGCTCCCACTCCGGCTGGATAGGATAGGTCCAGATTGTTATTGATAGGCGCCATGTCGGTCGCGCTATGGGGCAATTCGGCTCCCGGC
>JAKAAZ010000009.1 GCA_021802085.1 Acidobacteriota bacterium | reverse complement strand
CCAAATCATCCGAGGTTACCCATGATTCACGTCCTCGTAATGAATAATTCCAGCTCAGGCAATAGGTGCGGTGCTGCGCACCGGGTTTATTTCGACACTCCACCCCTGAAAGGGTGCTGTATAGCTACTTTGGTAGCTATATAGAGACTGATTGAAAACAAAGGCAATTACGGACGGCTGGTAGCTATATGGCTACCTTCCGCAGCGGAGGTGAACAGATGAACACAGCTCAAACAGGGGAACAGGAAGCAGGCGGGCAGGCTTCGAAGATCAGCCGGAACCGGACCGTGAGCACAAAGCTCTCCGAGATCGAAATGGCGGAAGCGGAACGTATGGCGACGACGCGGGGACAGTGGCTGAGCGAATGGGTTCGCGATGTGATCGTACGGGAGTTGCGCGACGAAGCGGAAGAGAAGATTGCCATGCACGCATTCACCGAGCTGGTCGGCCTTGAACTTCTTGTGATGAACGCGCTGCAGCCCCTGGTGTCGGGCCAAAAAATGAGCGCCGAACAGTTCCGAAAACTCGTCGAGCAGATCCATGCGACAAAGCACACGAAGGCGCGCGAGCTGCTCGCCCGGCGCGGGCAGGAGGAGGAATAATTCATGTCCAACATCTACAAATGGGGCCGGAATGAGTCCACGATGTGGCCTCCACATGGGCCGGTTTACACCTGGGGAGCCGTATTCGGAAGCGCGGTTCTTTGCGGTCTTTTGATGTGGCTCTGCTTCCATTTCCGCCTCACGCCGCTCCAACGTTACTACCTGCCTTACTACCTTCGGACAGAAATGGCGGGGGCAATCCGGCCCACCGGCAAGTACCAGTTGCTTTATGTTCTCGATGCCAGAGGAAAGCCCCGCCCCGCCCTCGACAACGATGTGGAGCCAGGCAAAACCGTGCTGCCCGGTGGCAAACCCATTCCGCTGGAACTCTCGCCGTTGGCTCTCAGTCAGGGAGTTCGCACGCTCTACCGGGAGCGCGCGCGGACGTACCGCAACCAGGCTCTCCATGCTTACCTTGCCCGATGGGTGTACGGCGGCCACAGCCCGATTCTGCTCTTTTCCCGGCCCATCGAAGCGACGCTTGGCCTGCTGGCGATCGGCCTCTGCTTTACGGCGGGATGGGACGTTGCCCGGCGCAGGCGGCTCCGCTACGGACGCCGACTGCGCGGGCCGGAGATGCTGGAGCCGAAGGCTTTCACCGAACGGTTCCAATCGCATGGGCTGGGCCTCGCGGTGAACAAGAAAGGCACCGTCGTCCGCCTCCCGGCGCTCGCCGAAAATAAGCATCTCGCGATGATCGGCGACACCGGCAGCGGCAAATCCACGGCCATCCGGCAAATTCTCTTGGAGGTCAAGGCCCGTGGCGACAACGCCATCGTATACGACTCTTCGGCGGGATTTCTCCAGCAGTTCTTCGACGAAAAACGCGGCGACATCGTGCTCAATCCGATCGATACCCGCTGCCCGTACTGGTCGCCCGTCGATGAGGTGGAGGACATGGCGGAGGCGGAAACCATGGCCGCGTCTCTGTTCCCGGAGAACGACATCAACCAGTTTTTCATCGATGCGCCCCGAAAAATTTTCGCTTACCTCTGCACATTCGGCCCCAGCCCGGCGCAGCTCGTGGCGTGGATGTCGAACCCAAGCGTAATCGAGAAAAAGGTCCAGGGCACCGAGATGCAGGAACTGATCGATGCCTTCGCGCCAGCGCAGCGCAGCGGGGTGTTAAGCGCGCTCGGCATGGTGGCCAATGCCTTCCGGTACCTGCCGCCCGTCGAGAAAACGACATCGAAATGGACGGCCAGAGCATGGGAACGCGAGCGGAAGGGATGGATCTTTATCACCAGCTTTCCCAGCTACCTCCAGCCGCTGCGGCCACTCATCTCCGTATGGTTCGATTGGCTCGTCATGCGTCTGCTGAACGAGCCGGAACCGCACCACCACCCAACATGGCTTGTGATCGACGAGCTTGCGGACCTGCATAAGCTGCCGGTGCTGCATACGGCTCTGACGCAAAGCCGTAAGTGGGGGAACCCGATTGTTCTCGGGTTCCAGAACCCGGCGCAGATCGAAGCGCATTACGGCAAGGAAGCCAGCGCGATGCTCTCGCAGCCAAGCTCGAAAATGTATTTCCGGGTGACCGACCCGCCATCGGCGAAGTGGATCAGCGAAGCAATCGGCGAAGTGGAGATCGAACGCCTGAAGGAGAGCCGCTACGACGGCACGCGGCGCGGGCGAAGCTTCTCCCTTGACCGCCAGATCGAACCGCTGGTGATGGCCTCGGAGATCGAAGGTCTGCCCGACCTGCATGGATACCTCAAGTACGAAAATTGCGTCACACGTTTCCGTCTCCCGAAGGTGGAACTGCCCAAAGTCGCAGAGAAAATCTTCAAGCGCGACCTTCGCGACGTGGTTCGGCCCATCGTCCGTGAGAAGCCTCCAGAGCGAAAAGCAAGACGTGCCGGGAAGGAGCAGCAGGAGGCTCTTTCCTTCGATACGACCACGATGTGAGGCCGTATGCTCACCATCTCCAAGCCGCTTTCGGCAGGCCAGGCGCAGAGCTACCACCAGAAGGAGTTCACAGCCAAGGAACAGAACTACTGGTCCCAGCGTGGCGAAATTGCCGGGGAGTGGCAGGGGCGTCTGGCGGTGAAATTTGCACTCGCCGGCGCCGTCTCAGCCGAAGATTTTGCGCGGCTGAGCCAGGGTCAGCACCCGCGAACGGGGGAGCAGCTTGTCCGGCAGCGCGCTTCCTACCTATATAAGGACGCCGACGGCAACACAATCAAAACGATGGAACACCGCGCGGGGTGGGATGCAACATTTTCCGCGCCGAAGTCGGTGTCGCTGACCGCTCTGGTCGGCGGTGATTACCGCGTCCGCGAGGCGCACCGCGAGGCGGTGCGTACCGCCCTCGAACACCTGGAGTCGTACACTATGGCCCGGATCGGGGGCAATCATCCCGCCGAGGCAACGGGCAGGTTCATCGCAGCCAAGTTCGAGCACGACACGGCGCGCCCCGTGAACGGCTACGCAGCCCCGCAGCTCCACACCCATGCGGTCATTTTCAATCTGACCCAGCGCGAGACAGGCGAATACCGTGCATTGCAGCCGCAGAGCCTCTTCGCCTCCCAGCAATTCGCCACGGCGATTTACCAGTCTGAATTGACCTACCGCCTGCGCCAGCTCGGGTACGAAATCGCAGTCGGCAGAAGCGGAGCCCCGGAAATCAAGGGCTACACGCAGGAGTACCTTGACGCATCGAGCCCGCGTAGCCAGCAGATACGCGATTATCTTGAACGAACCGGCCGAAACGGCAAGGAAGCCGCGGAGATCGCGGCGCATTCGACGCGGGACCACAAGGAAATCCACTCGCTCAGGGAGGTCATGGCGGCGCACCGAAAACTGGCCGCGGAATATGGCAATCAGGCCGAAGCCGTGGTCCACGCCGCGCAGGCGCGCGTCCGGACGCAAAGCCAGGAAATGAATCTGCCGCAGCGGGTCCGGGAGGCGGTCACCTTCTCCCGAGACAAGAACTTCGAGCGCGAAGCCGTGGTCGATGAGCGTGCTTTGGTTCGGGATTCTCTGCGCCGCGGCATGGGCGAGATCGTCTACAGCCAGGTGCGCGCCAACCTCAACGCGCGGATTGCCTCCGGCGAATTTCAATCCGTGGAGCGGCCTCACTCCATGCCCGGCCGCAAGCTCACGACGGCCCGGACCATCGAGGCGGAACGCGAAATTTTGCATCGGGTTCAGGAAGGCCAGCGCCAGGTCCAGCCCATTCTGGACCGGCCCCACGCCTACCGCATAGCGGAGGATCACGTGTACTTGAATCGGGCTCAGAAAGCAGTAGTCGAGGAAGTGCTCAGTTCGACGGATCGCGTCCAGGGAATCCAAGGCTATGCCGGCTCGGGGAAGACCACGGCGCTTGCCGTGCTGCGTGCCGCGGCAGAGGCACAGGGGTACGAAGTACAGGGGTTCGCTCCGACTTCGCGCGCTGCGCGCCAGCTCCGCGAGGCTGGGATCGAAGCAGGCACTTTGCAGGGTTTCCTTGCAGGCAGCCGCGCCAATGAGACCGGGACGGACAGGCACCGATTTTACTTTGTCGATGAATCGAGCCTTGCGAGCACGCGCCAGGTCCGCGAGTTCCTTACCCGTCTTGGACAGAATGACCGCGTGCTATTGATCGGGGATACACGTCAGCATCAGGGCGTCGAAGCGGGCCGTCCCTTCGAGCAGTTGCAGCAGGCCGGGATGCGCACCGCGAAACTCGATGAGATTGTGCGGCAGCGCGATCCGGCCCTCAAATCCGCTGTCGAGTTGGTGGCCCGTGGCCGGTCCGCTGCGGCCCTCGACTTGCTCCAGAATCAGGGCCGCGTTCAGGAAATGCCCGATCCGCAGCAACGAATAAGAGCCATTGCGCGCGCCTACGCCGAGTCGCCAGCAAACACTCTGATCGTTTCACCCGACAATGCCTCCCGGCGCGACCTCAACCGTGCTGTTCGCACAGAACTGAAGGCAAACGGATCGCTGTCCCCCGATGACCATAGCTTCAGAATCCTTGCACAGCGCCAGGACATGACCGGGGCGGAACGCGCCTGGGCAAGCCACTATGAGCCGGGCGAAACGATCCGCTTCGCCCGCGGAAGCAAAGCTGCGGGAATCGAAGCCGGCTCCTACGCCGTGGTTGCCGCCGTCGATCCCGCAAATAACCTGCTAACGGTTCAAAAGGAATCAGGCGAACTCGTCACTTATGATCCGCGCCGCTTGGCCGGCGTCAGCGTCTATAGGGAGGCGGCACACGAATTCGCCCCCGGCGACCGCATCCAGTTCACTGCGCCGGACAAGCAACTTGGCGTCGCCAACCGGGATCTCGCCGTGATCGAGTCCATTCAGCCTGACGGCCATGTCGCCGCACGTCTCGACGACAATCGACAGCTCGAATTCAATGCCACCGACCACCGTCACTTTGACCACGGTTACGCGGTCACCAGCCACAGTGCCCAGGGACTCACCGCCGAGCGCGTCCTGATTCACGCCGACACAAGCGTGCATCCGGATTTGCTCAGTTCCCGGTTCGGTTACGTGGCGATTTCACGCGCCAGTCATGAAGCAACAATCTTCACTGACGACGTTACAAAACTCGCTCAGCATCTTGGCACGGAGGTGACCAAGACTGCCGCGTTTGAAATCAATCAATCTGCGCACATTGGACGGGAACTCGGAATGGACTGATCCAGATTTGCGAATTTTGCAGACGACGTCTGCAAAATCGCAATTGCCCACACAAGCCGCCTGATAGCAGTGGCCTCTGGTTCGGTCACAGCAACACACACCGCCACTTTTGAGATCTGGAATGGCATCAATAGAGATAATCTATCGTGGCGCACAAGGTCCGAAACACCGATCTCTCAATCCGGTCGAAATCGTTCCAGATGACTGAATCCGATTCAACCTTGTGCGCTCCGCGGTTTCTGAGTCCATAGGCTAATGCAACGTCGCACTGCAATCTATCAAGAATTCTTCCAAAGATCATCAGTTTGCCGTCGAGTGCGTCTGTGGTGCACGACCCAAAATTAGCCTTGAATTGAGCATTAATCTCTCCCATCTGTGGAAGCGCATGACCAGCATGATCGAGAAGAAAGGTGCCGTGATCGACGAACTGCCATTTGGATATGTTCTTTTGCTTTATTGCATTGTCGATGACAAGCAAAAGGTCAAAGAGAAGATTCAGCTGGAGCTGGCCAACAAATTGGTTTTGCTTGGCCCTGCAAGGTATCTCCGACATTTCCCTCAGCCGTGCGAGTGTGTGAGTGAGAAGAAAGACTACGTCGTGATTCGGGGGATTACGAAGGAATTTATCTCTTACGTCGTCGATGCTGAAAGGTCGTCCGTATACATTGCAATAGTCCGTGATGAACACCCGGAAGAAATTGGCCTGTTCATCGACCCAACCCTTGAATGCTTGATTGACTTTGTCATAGTTGAGACTGACTAACGCATAAGCTGGAGTATCTGGGTATTTGATCCCAGACGAGGTCCGGCTGTCTTCTTCCGCAGCTTGATGTGCCAGGACATAGCCACTGTCAATACCTCCCCTCAAGAGAGCAGCTATTGCCCAGAAATAGTAGGGAACCCCTTTGTCAATCTGTTGTCCCGAATGCGCATCTTCCCACTCTCTAGCCGGATCGAGGGCTAATTGCCAGATCTTCTCAGCCCAATCGAGCCTGCCCTTGCTACGAAAATAGGCCCAAAGCGGCGAAAAGCCATAAAAGTAATGGTCGTGTGCTGCCGGCGCGTCGGGACTAACGACGTAGCGATCGAAATACTGAGACGCGGCGGCTCTGAATTCACTGTCAAGCTGGGGCTCCGCTTCTTCAACCATTACACTTCTGTAAAGGCGGTCAAATGCCGCCTCCAGTGTCTGCTGTTCTAGAGGGTGGACGTCAAACTCGAATCTGCCGATCGAAACTCTTCGCACGTTCGATTGTTCCAATTATCCGCTGTTGTGCTGGCCCACTCGTTCGCATTCTACTCCTGCCATGACTTGTGTCTCGCCTGCGATGCCCCAGGCCGTGCGACCACGACAACCCAAAGCAGCCGCATTGAGGATGTCGACAGGGCACTACTCCGACATTACCGTCGAAACCACCCGGCGATCAGAACTTCGGAGTCTCGTCGGGATGCGCCTTTGTGAATGTTGCACATGGAATATGAGAAATGCAGGAAACCGCGCCGTTGCCGAACGACCATCTCGCGCCGAAATAATCGGAACGCAACCGACAATATGTGCCCATTCCAAGTCTGTCGATCTATGCGGTTTCAAACGTAGAACTTCAGTGGCTGTTTGTCCGCGTCCCGAGCAGAACCCATCGTCAACACCTCGCCTACCTTATTCGCAAAGCGGATCGTGACAGGCAGGCCGTCGTTGAAGTTGCAGGCATTATAGTTGATCTTGGTAAGGCCCATGATGTCTGCGAGCACAGTACGAATGTGGGGTCGCCTTCCCGTGCTCCGCAGAACCGTGATGGACAACGGGTTCGGCGTTTCGGGACCTATATAGGTATCCAACCTGGGCACAAAGCCGTTCGTCCAAAGCAGGGCGTTGCGGTCGTTGAGGATGATGGCGGTTCCGCGCAATGCGGGATAATCGCCATCGCGGAACAGCTTGGACTCGCCGTGTGTCTCCTTGATGCGCACGCCAACGACGTTCGTGCCTTTCGGTGCGGCCTTCCTGAAGGCTTTCCATTCTTCTTCATTGAAGGTGGTACGCCCGTGGATGAAGAATTCCTTCGGCGGCGCGCCGTGCTTCTCTTTGAATGTGTCGAGCACCTTGGCAATCAGGTTTTGCGCTTCCTTCGGTTGCAGGTGGAATTCATAGTCGCTGGTCTTCCACGGGCCGTTCGCGCCCCGGAACACCACGGCGTCGCTGTCGTTCAGAAACATCTGCGCCGCGCAACAGGCGTGCTGCCGGGGGTCATTCGGAATCATCTTGAACACAAGCCCGATGTAGCAAACCCCCGGCCTGACGTGGGCCAGCTTCCACGGCGGTATCGGCTGGGTCTTATAGTAAAGCCCGGTCGCCAGGTTCCACGCGACCGTCGAAGGGTCCTGCAATCCGCGTTTCGGATAGCCTTTGCTATTCAGGAATTTTTCAGGTGCCAGCGTGGACTCGCGGATGAGCTGCGAGGTGTGTCCGAGTTTCAGCAACCGCGCTTTTACTTGTCTATGAAAATCCGGCACGTCGTCGAAGATGTCTTCGGCGCTCTGGTCAATGACGCCCTGAAACAACGGAAGGTCGGTTTTCTCTTTCTGGCTCTTGTCGAATTCGCCCTTCGTCAGTTCAAGACCGGAGCGCCGCGCTAGCGGCTTGCACCGCTGGAAGATGATTTCGGGGAGAATGAACATCCAGACATCGACCGTCTTTTCCTCGTTCTTGTCATAGCGCTCGATTTCGCTCACGTAGAGGTCTACCGCCTTGCGCACCGCCTCGTGCTGGTTCGCCGTGTGCGTGGCGTCGTCAAGCGTGTTGTAATCCACCGTGCGCTGAACGAACTCGCCGGGGCTGACCATAATGCCGAAGGCTTCTTCCAGTCCCGGAAAATTCGAGAGATGAAGCCTATGTTCCTTGTCGGTCTTCTTGCGCGGCGGCACGGGCACGTAGCCGCCCGCCGTAATCGCCCAACTGCGAAAATACGAAAGCCCGTCTTTCGTGCCAATGACGCCGACGGAAACCTCGCGCGTGCGCGTGGGACCGCTGTTCGGCCCGTAGAGAAAAAGCCCATCCTTCGGATGGTCGCAGGTCTGGTCGTGGCCGAACGTCAGGTCCGGCTCGTCGAGATGGATGACCTTGAGGGGTTTGTCAGGCAGGTTCATCGGCCTCATCCTCCACGTTGAACAGGGCGAGCGTGGAATCGTCGGTTTCCTCCGCGTCGTCTTCCATCATGTCCGGCAATACGGTCGTAACTGGCGACGTGAACGGGATTGGCCTACGGTCAAGCGTGATGGCGCTGGTGCCGGATAGCGGCACCGCAATGTAGGGAGCCTCGCCCGTCAGCAATTCCAGATAGGCCATCAGGCGGCCATGCCATGCGTTATTGCGCCAGCCTTTGCAGACAGTCCGCCGCAAGCGATGCTGTTCATCGCTGTCGCCGATGACGGCACCGGCGCGATTGCTGGAGGCGAGTTCCGCAAACAGCACACGCGCCTTCAGCTTGAAATGCGGATATGGCCAGAAGGCCGGCGTCGCGGAGACGCCGTACTGCCAGACCCGGCCCCCGGCTGCGTTGCGCAACATGGACGACCGGCGCTTCTCTTTCCGGCCCCAGGAAATCTTCTTGCCAAGCGGGGCCTGCGCCTCCCCGATGTGAAACGCCGTCTGCGTGGCGAACAGGTATTCGTACAGTCCCTTTGAACGGCAGAAGTTCTCCCATGCGCGGCGGAACATGGAAAACACAAGGTTCTTGGACTCGCGCGCCTCTATCATCGGCGATGGGCTGCCGCACGCGATGAATTCCAGCAGTCTGTGTTCGGACTGGATTTCAAACGGGGCGACATCGGCGAAGTCGCGCGCGATTTCCTCCGGCGACGCGAACGAAAAGAACCCACGATGGCAGGCTTCCGCGGGGAGCGCGCTGTCGCGGCACGTTCTTTCCATCAATTCAAGATTGACCGGTCCCGGCGGAGAATAGTAGCGGATGGTGTCGGGAAGGCTGGCGACGCGCAGCCAGTTGGAGGTGAGGACTTCCGGCTTTGTCTCGACCTTGATGGCCAGCCGCTTGCGGTAGTTCTCCCAACTGGGATTGATGGCGGGTGTCGCCGCGCGCGGCACGTTCTGGCTTTCGAGCGTGTCCAGAAGGTCGTGCAGGCCCCTGGCCCAGCTTCCCAGAAAATCGACCCATTGAAGGTCGCTGATGCCGAAAAGCTTCTTGAAGACCTCAAGGCGAAGCGGAATGATGAATCGCTTGTCGCCGATTTGCTTCCCAACGTCCGTGGCGATGCTGATTTCTTCCTGGACGCCGATTTTGTCGAGGGTGGCGTCGCGGCAGCACAGGAGCATTTTCGTGGCCTTGTTTTGCAGGGTGCCGGTGATTTCCCTGCGCCAGCGGTCCCCGCCTTCAAGGGAGAGAATGTCCGCGAACACCGTGTACCCTGCGGCCTCAAGGCGCGGGGCCAGCCACAACACGAAATCATCGTCCTCAGGCGTCGCCTTGCTGATGAACACGACGCTCCGCGTGCCGCTACTCGCGGCTGCATGCGGGGCGTTGTTTTCTGACGAGTTGCTCACCTCACTCCCAATCTGCGCTTTTCAAACCAAGGCTGTTAGCGTTCTCCGACACAGCGCGCTTGACTGTTTCCTTCGCGCCACCAGGAAATTCAGCCGAAATCTCAACAACCACCTTCACTGATGCATTGGGGTCCGATGCAAGAAGAGAAACAATCTCGTCTGCGATCTGGACGAGGCGCATCTTCGCGGTCGCGGGCGGAACGTCCACGGTCCCGTGGAAAGATGTTGGAGCGGCTGGAACCGGCGTTCCTGATTTTCCAGGGGCTGAACCGACGCCACCCGGCTCGCCGGGTGGCGGTATCCGGCCGCCCGGTTGCCCCGGATCGCCGCCGGTCGGCGGTACAGGTTTGAAGGCAGGCGTCTGCGCTTCCTCATGTAGCTTTGCGGCATCCGGTTCAATCAGCAGAAGCGTGTCGTCAATCTGAATGCTCGCGTCGCCCAATTTGAATCCGTCGTATTTGCCGTTGCTCTGACCATAGGCGGTTCCGAAGAAATCCTTGGTCGCGGCTCCGGCGCGAATGGCCTGAGATAGAACATCGCGGTTCTTCAATCGCGGAAGGTATAGATAGCGAAGCGTGTCTTCCCAAAACGTCGAAGCGAGTGCCGCCGGTTGGCCGTTCTTCCAGTAAAGTTCCTTGAGTTTCGTCCGCAAGTGGATGGGCGACCATCCCGTTATGACTAACTCGTTTTCAGTGGCGACGCGCTCAAGCTCGCGGCCTACCGAACTGCCCGTTGTATTCAGCGAAAAGGCTTCGACCGTCGGTTTCTGCGCCGGTGTCTCCTGTACCGGGCAAAGCAGCCATTTGTAGCACTCGCGCGCCGCGCGGGGGAGCACGTCCTTTGCGGTTTGTAGCTCCTTCTTGGCTTGCGTCTCCTGCAATCGGTCTATATTGAGACGCCCTTCCTCCACGTCGGAGACGATTGAACCCCACGCGAGCGCAACACGCGCCGCGTCGTTGAGGCGTGCAATCGTCCCGTGGTCTGCGGCAAGGAACAACAACCTGTTCTGACGATGCCGTGGCTTAGTGCCGTTATTATGCATCCACTCCAGAACCGCGTCTGTCGCCGGTCGCGCTTCCTCGCGGGAGTACCAGCTTTCCGGCGGGAGAACGACGAGCCGCAAGGCGCCGTCGTCAGGCACGTCGGCGTGCGGCGTGAGCAGATGAACACCATCAAAGAACGTGGCATTACCCACGCTCTGAGTCAAAGCGTCACCAATCTTTCCGCGCACTTCGGTTTTCTCGTCGAAGCGGCGCTTGCGGTCTTCCATCTCGCGGCGCAGATTCGCGCGAGTGTCGAACCAGAAGCGCGTAGTGTCCAGTGTCTTGTCGCCTGAACTATTGAGATAGTGAAGTCGGTCGGCCAAACGGTTCAAAGCATCCGAATATACCGATGAGGTCTGGCCCGGTTGCAGGCAACCAAGAATGATGCGCGCGCGATCCATGCCGCGAATGTTGGTTTTCGATGTCGGGGATGATGATGGCGCACTTCCGAGAAAGAGCGTGCGGGCGACGCGACGCGCGGCCTCCACCTGGCCGAAACGCGGCTCTTTGTTCTCAAGTTCAGTTGTTTCAGCGCGGTCGCCATCGATGTCGCGTTCGATGACTGCATCCCAGCCAACGGGAAGGTAATACGTCAATTCGTTGCGCGTACTGCCATCCTGCAACGGCAGACTACCGGGTAGGATGAGCAGGTCTTTGTTGCCGTCTTTCCAAAGGCGATAGATGACCTTCGCCATGAGTTTCAGAACGCCGCGGGTGCGCTGAAACCCGTCTATCGTCGTCCAGTCCTCATAAAGCCGGTCGAAGATTTCAGGGTGGACCGGATAGGCTTGCGTGAGCCGTTCGTAATATCGCCCCTCCTGCGTCTCTGACGGAAGTTTCGCACCCTCGGCGATGTAGGCGTCTGCAAAAGCACGACACACCGCGTCGCGCGCGGCGGGGTCGCGTACCGGCTCGAAAAGCCTGCGGCGCACGATTTCAAAGGCTTCTTCGGTGGCAACCGGCTTCCAAAGCGCCTGCACACGTCCGAAGGTCTTTTCCAATGCACGGAGCGCGGCGATACCCCGATTGCTTCCGGCCTCAACTTCCGATTCCGGCAACGAAGCCAGCATGATCGCGTTGGGAACAAGTTTTGTCGCCTCGGTAAGCGCATGGACGAAGGAAAGATTGCTGTCGTATGTGCCGCCGCTCAGGGTCTTACCTTCCGGGAACTGCCGGACATAGGCCACAAGTTCGTCGATCAAGATGACGCACGGCGCATAGGCCGCCAACAATTCCTGTAATACGCCCTTGCCGGGAGACGTGCCCGCCGCGTCTGAGTCCTTAACGTAGGCGAAACCTTCGCTTCCACCAAGCTGCCAGGCAAGTTCGCCCCACAGCGTATTGATCTGCTGTTTGCCGTGTTTCCACGGCTGGCCCGGTGCATGGGCATTGCCATCGATGACGGCGACACGCGCCTGCGGCACATCCATCAGTCCCGCTTTTTCGACGATCTCAGGGATACCGGCAAGGTCGGAGAGCGGGCATTTGCGCGTAGCAAGGTGATAAACGGCGAGCATAGTGTGCGTCTTGCCGCCGCCGAATGCCGTTTGGAGTTGAATGACCGGCTCGCCGCCTTTGCCGGAGAGCCGTTGCGCCACTTGCGTAAGCAAGAGGCGCATGCCTTCGGTGATGAAGGTGCGGTCATAGAAAGCAACCGCGTCCTGATATTCGCGGCTGGCCTTGCCGGTATGGACGGCGGTGATGTCCGCCGCAAACTCCGACTGCTGGAATGTCCCTTCAAGAACATCCTTGTGCGGAACCGTTATCTCTCTCCAAGGCTTCATGGCTTCCTTCTTCTCTAGCTGAACAGGCTCGTCTGTTTCTCGACTGGCGTGGCTGTGGCAGCGGCCTCAATCGCGCTCCAGCTTGTCACGATCTCGTTATACGCGCGCGCATCCTCGGCCCAGCCCGCACGCTCGCAAAGCGTATGCAGACGGTAGGCAAGCTGGCGTGTCGCTTCCGCTTTGCCCTGAGCTGCGGCGAGCACTTTACCCGCGCCCGTCTCGCCGTCCGTCTTGAACACGCGGATAAGCTGGTGCAAGAGTTCCCACACGGGCAGGCGGTCATCCGTCTCGGCGTCCCAATCTGTCGGATAATCCGACCACCTGAGCAAACGCACGATGCCGCCGGACGCATAGACAACGCCGGCGTGTTTCACGCCGTCAACGCTGGTGCCCTTTGCGCGCGCAAGCGTATCGGCTTCGCCGAACTTGCCGTCACTCCATCCGTGTTGCTCGAACCAATGCAGACAGAATTGCGTGTCGTGGTCAAAGTCGTCTTCGGCGAGAAAGCGATTGATAAGTTGCAAGGCCGTCTTCACGTTCATCGGCGTGCCGTCGGCTTCTAGCACAGCGGCGTATTTAGAGAACACGGCCATGCCGGGGCCGATGATGGCTTGTGACAAGTCCACAGGGGCAACGGGTGAACGGTCGTCGCCAGAACCGCGCGTCATCTCGTCAAGTGCATCGGGGAGAATCTGATTCAATTCACGGATGAAGGTGCGGCGAGAAACTGAAATTGCATCTATTGAGCGGGGAAGACAGACAAGCACGATACTTGAGGCGAGAGCATTCGCTCCCATTCCGATCATGCGATATTCCTGCTCGCTTCTGAGCGGCCAAGTCCCCTTAATTGCAAAGCCCGCACGGATGACAGCCTCCAAAAATGTCTCCCAGCCAGTCGATGCTGTTCCGGAATCAACTTTGGTTTCGGATTGTTTGAACGCATAGTAGATCGTTACCGGGAATGAAGCACTTGCAAGATTCGCAAGTCTGCTTATGGCCCGAGTCATTCCGTCGAGGAAAAATGCTTCAGCATTTTCTTTGTTCCCATGACGGTATGGTGTGGCGACTAATTCCTCCGCCTTTGGAACGGCAACTGTAGCAAACAATATCGGAAATATTGGCTTCAGCGCGCGCCTCAACCAACCATAGAAGAAATCTGAAAGATCGGCGTAAGCAATGTTGTCGTAGTAGGGAGGGTCCGTTGAAACCACTTTGAACAAGGAAACGGATTGCGTTGCCGCGTCTTGTTGACTCGCCTCTCCAAATCCACGCTGAGGCAGTTTCCCAATGCACTCCGCGATAAACTCAACTGCGGGAAGGAAGCCGCCTACTGTGTTATTGAGAATAGCCGCCTCGGGGAAATCCCAAGTCATAGCTATCGACTGCTTACCGAAAAGGTTCATCACCTTTTGGTTTCCTGGGACCCAGCGGGTACAAGAATTATTGAAATCTGCACAACGGTCTACGGCGAAAGCTAGATAGACCGTTATTGCGTCAGCGTATGCTCTGGCACTAATACCGACTGAATCAAGTCCTCTACTATCGTTAGACGCGCCGCTTGCGATGGCATCGCGCTCAATCCGTTCGCGCGCTTCCTGTGCTAAATCAGAAAGTGTTGTTAACGCCGTAAGCTGACGAGGGGTAAAGAGAGAGCCGTAGGTTGAAAGCCCATAATCCACCGTCCAAAAATTGCGAGGGTCGTTGGGTAAAGCTGTTTCAGGACTCCAAGATGGGTTTGCTTCTTGTGCAACGTACTCCGCTTCCGTCGATGGAGATAAATACAAACGTCCACGCGGCCCATCAGCAACTACAGCCATGAGTCGCGTACCCATGTGACCAGCGCGCCCTTCTGACTTGATGTACTGCGGCTCAATAGGTATGCCGGAAAGCAGGCATCGGAAGTTTGCTCCACGTGAAAGTTTTGTTCCGTCCTTGGCCTCGTCGGGAGGCCTTCCGACTCTTACTGCGAAGCTATATTTATCACCGTCGATGACTGGTGCCACATACGCCTCTTTGCCTTCCTTATTGGAAAGCACAAAGGTTGACGCTAACGGCACATGGGCATGTCGAAAGGCCGGATTTGGGCTTTTCACTGTGCGCGCCCAAAGCCATGCGATCACTGTCAGTTTCTGACCGATGAGAGGTTTGAGGTCTGGGCGGTCCGTCGCCATTTCCTTTGTAATCTCAACTGGTGGATAGAGGTTGCCGATGCGCCTCAGTGCTTCGTCGCGCATCCACTCGCCGTAGTAGCGCACATCTTCCGCGAGTCCTTCGGCACCTTTCCAAGGGTGCACGATACGATCACGCTTTGAGTGCGCTTCTGGATTCACCGGCGGTCTATCCGCAAACTTCGGTGGAATCTCGATCATTGCTTTATTGATGAGTACCGGCACAGGATTGAGGTCGGAAGCGTAGGCGTCAAGCCCAAGCCGCTGCGCCTCAAGCGGCAATGCCCCGCCGCCCGCGAAGGGATCGTGGAAGGCGGGCGGTTTCTCAGGATTGAACAATTCAGCCGCTTGCGGATGATCTTTGTTGAGTTCGCACGTCTCGCGCCATGACTTGCGAATCTCCGCGCGCGCCTTTTCCAACACATCCTCGTTGGTCGTGTTCTCCCACTTCACGAGATCTTCAATGATACTGAAAAGCCTTTTGCGGCTCGCGGCCCAACTTGCTTTTAAGTTGCTCGGCGGCGCTTCACCGGGATGTTCCAACTCCCACTTCCAGGACGGGTCGTTGACCATCTGCCCAAAGATGACGGCGCGAGCAGCAGCGAGAGGGCGACGCGCCCACCATAGATGTAAGCCACGCGGATGTGGCCCAATGCCCGGCATTTTTTCGTGAGCACACGCTTCATTGATGGCGTCGAGTGGCAATGCCACTTCGATCAGCTTCTTCGGCGCTTTGATAGCTTGCGTCATTTCTTATTGAGCCTCTGCGCGGGCGAGCAAGTCGCCCAAGTGGAAATTGATCGACGCCACGCCCCAACCGGGCTCACGGTCAAACGGGTTGCGAATGTAGTGTGGGCCTTCGACGGCATCGCCGTCGCCCACGAGCACTACGGCAAGCCGGAATTTTTCGCCCTGGTTGAAGGCGTAGAGCATTTCATTACGGGTAATCGTGACCGTCGCGGCTCCTTTGATCCGGCCCTTTACTTCGATATGGCGTGGCTCCGGGATTTTGCCGTCGATGGCGGGCGGGTAGGACGTTAAATCCCATCCGCACTTGTCAGCGGATACGTCCACCACGCGGCAACCGCGCGATTCCTCTGCTGCACGCACGGCGTTCATCGCGGCCCTCTCAATGCGCGCCCGCGCTGCCGCGTCTGCGGCGAAGGCGGCAACAACAGGATCGGTCGGTTCCTCGCCGCGCTTGTTGGCGAGCAATCCCGCTGGAACGACAAGTGCGCCGCCAAGCACAACAGGCGTTCCATTGACGACGTGGCGCATAGTTTGGAGTTCGCGCTTACGATTTTCCAAGCGGCCTTCAAGGTCTTTGATCGTGCGCGTTACGTTGTCCACATTGAGGCGCACACCTTTACCAGCGGCAAGGTCATCGCTCAGTTTGATCCAGCGGTCCTGCCAGAACGAGATTTCCTTGAGCAAACGGTCGTTGACAGCGGCGAGCGTCTTGTCCACCTGTTCGATGCGCCGATTGGCAACCTCGGCAAAGTGTTCGGGGACGAGCGTTTCAGCGGCAAGACTGACGGCGCGCGCTTCCTGATTGGTCGCGGCCCACGGAGCGTCGATTACGTCCTTGATGAGTCCGCGTTCCGCGTCATCCAGCGGCACAAGGTCAAGATGCGGTGCCCATCCTGCGAAGCTCGTGGAACCGTCCGGCGCGACTTTCACGAATTGAAGACGCTTTGACAGAACCGTTCCGTCGCCGGACTTGACCTCGTGCGTGAGCAGGAACAACAGCCACGGGTCGGTTCCCTCGTCCGCCGGATCCACCAAGATTGCCCCTTGCCGCAAAAGGTTGGCATGCTGCTCAAGAATGATGTCCGACATGGACAGCATGAGCGGATGGCCTGGGTGCATCAGGACGGCGCGGGTCAGTCCCGGTTTGTCGAGCGGCTGGATCGCATCGCGGTCAAAACAGATACGCTCATACCGCTTGAGCACAGGTTCATGCTCGCGGCGGTTGCGTCCGGTAATGCGCCGGTCGCGTTCGCGGATGGCGGCTGGAACATGGGTGATTTCAAAGCGGCTCGCTTCACGCGGATGAGCGGCGCCGCCCAAAGCGTCAAACGCTTTCAGGAAAAACGAGCGGACAAAGAACGGTTGAAGGCGGCGGGCTTCCGCCCTCTCCATCTCTTCCTTCACAGCAAAGAGACGATCTGCCGTCATCGTCTCCTGTGCGAGCGCGTTCCGATTGAGGAGAGATTTCAGGTGGTCGCGATCAAGCGCCTGGTCGATTTTCCTGGTCAGCCGTGCACGCACTTCCGGCTGATCGCCATAGCGAATGGCCTGAATGAGTAAGTCCTTGAGACTGGTTTCTTCAAACACCTCGCCGAGAATATCGAACACACGGCCTCTGAGGGCATCGCTCTCGACCTCCAGCTTTTGCAAAAGGCGGTGGTACACGTCGCCTTCGCGCGTCTCCCGCGCAACCAGATTCCAAAGGTGGCAGACCTCCGTTTGCCCGATGCGGTGGATGCGCCCGAACCGCTGTTCCAACCGGTTCGGGTTCCATGGCAGGTCGTAGTTCACCATCAGGTTGGCCTGTTGCAGATTGACGCCTTCACCAGCAGCATCAGTGGCAACAAGAACGCGCACATCGGGCTCGGATCGAAACATCGCTTGGATCTTCCTGCGCTCATCGCGATGTGTGCCGCCGTGAATCGTCACGATGGCATCGCGGTTGCCGAGGACGCCGGCAATCCGTTCATGCAGGTAATTCAGCGTGTCCCGATGCTCCGAGAAAATGATGAGCTTGCGCTGCTTGCCCGTGGCGTCGTGCATCTCGGGGCTGTTCTGGATGATCTTCGAGAGCTCGTCCCATTTGCGATCCTGGCCGGAGGCCACCAGATCTTTGGCCTGTTTTTCAAGGCTGTCCAGAATCTTGATCTCGGCCTCTAGCTCTGAAACTGTGGCGGCCGCGGTCGCTTGGTCTACCAGTTCTTCTTCAAGGTTTTCCTGTTCCTCCGCGTTGAGGTCGTCGTCATCTTCGGGAACGTCTTGCAGCGTTTCGGCAAGTGCCTCGCGCCCGCGTATCCCGAGTTTTTCCTCGCGCAGGCGTCTTTCAAGCCGCTCTTTGCGGCGTTTAAGAGATTGGTAAATCGCTTCGGGGCTGGACGCTAGACGTCGTTGCAGAGCCGTCAACGCGAAGCCGACGGAACCTTTACGGGAGCCTGCCAACTGGTCCGCCTTGCCCATTTCCGTCTGCACATAGTGGGTAACGGATTCGTAGAGCGCCGCTTCAAGGTCGGAAAGTTTGTAATTGACGGTATATGCCTTGCGTTCGGGAAACAACGGGGTGCCGTCGAAGCGAACCAATTCCTCTTTGACCATGCGGCGTATCAGATCAGACGCGTCGATCTTGTGAACGCCGTCGCGGAACTTACCGTAAAAGCGGTCGGAGTCCAGGAGAGAGAGGAAAAGCTGAAAGTCCTCCTCTTTGCCGTTATGTGGCGTTGCGGTCATCAATAATAGGTGGCGCGTGGTCGCGCCCAGCTTTTCAGCGAACTCAAAGCGCGCGGTCTTGTCGAGCTTTGAGCCGGAATAATGTGCCGCCAGTTTGTGCGCCTCGTCAAAAACGGCAAGGTCCCATCCGGCAGCGCAGAGCTTTTCTTGCAAGTCCTCGTTGCGGGAAATCTGGTCCAGACGAACGATCAGTTGATGGTGGCTCTCGAACGGGTTGGCGTTGGGCGTCGCCTGTTCCAGCGCAGGCGAGTAAATGCTGAATTCCAAGCCGAACTTCTCGAACAGTTCGTCGCGCCATTGTTCGACGAGGCTACCTGGCGCGACGATAAGAATCCGGCGCGCGTCGGCCCGCATAATGAGTTCCCGAATATAAAGCCCGGCCATGATAGTCTTGCCCGCGCCTGGATCGTCCGCAAGGACGAAGCGCAGTGGCTGCCGGGGGAGCATGGACTCGTAAACGGCCGTAATCTGGTGCGGAAGCGGTTCCACGTTGGATGTATGGACGGCCATCATGGGGTCAAAGAGAAATGCGAAATCGATCCGCTTGGCCTCGCAAGCGAGCTGGAACTCTGCCCCGTTGCCATCGAAGGAGAAGGGGCGCTCAGTCGCAGCGATGCTAATGGCTTCTTCGTCGGCGCTGAGAAGAAGCCGTTCCTTCATCCCGCCATCAGGAGTTCTGTAGATGAGTTGGAGCGCGCCGTTGCCCTGGGGGATGGTGGCCACGACACTGACAATCTGCATGGGTTCAACACCCGCAAGATTTTGCCCGGCCGCGATCTCTTTGAGCCTAATACCTGCCACTTACTTGCCTTTCGTCCAACCTTACTTTTGCTTGCTAATCTGCTTTTGATTGGAAAGGTACTGTTCGGCAGCATCGCGCACGACCCAAGCTACCGATACCTTTTTCTGTCGTGCGAGTTCCTCCAGAGTACGGTAGAGGCCGGGAGGAAAACTGATTGATGCGCGAATTGCGGATTCATTCATCGCTTTCATAGCTTTGCACGCGCACCTTTCGCTTGACTTGATTGTCCTGTTCGATTGGCATGTCCACCACTTTACACCATTGTGGTGAACCGCCAGCCCCGCATTGACCATTTCCGGCTCATATCGGGAAGGCGCACCTTCCCTGGCTCCAGCCGCCCAAGAGCACCAGCGTCTTCCGCCACCCATCCCAGCGGGGCCTGTTCCTGCCCCGCAACGCCCGGCCCCGGCGTGCGCATGAGCGTACAGCAATAAGGAAGAGGACCAAAATTCTCTTCTCGTCCGAGCGCCCCCGCTTCAGGCAACGGGCCTGGCAGAGGCGGAAGAACCCGTCAAGGGTCTCCGCTGCGCTGCGATGAACGCCACAGACCGGCGCCCTTGACCGAACCTTCCGCCTCCGCCCGTTGCGAAGAGCCATGAAGCGGGAGCTCTCAACGAAAAAAATTTGGTTTGGGTGCTCTTGCTTCTGGACGCCAATCGGCCCTTCGGGGCTTGAGCAGGAGCATCACCATGAAGCACAGCAACGGCACCACAGGCAACGCAGCCACCGCCGCCAGCAATGGCGCAACCGGCATCCACGCCGCGCCGCACAGGAAAAATGCTTCGCAGCGGAACAACCGCAGCGACTCGCCCTATCAGCAGCGCACCGCGCAGCGGGACAACCCCACGCAATTACTCATCAAACAGGCGGTGGACTACCTCATCAAGCAGCTTGAGGCGGGCCACAGCGAAACCCTCGCCAACTACCTCGGGTCGATGGCCCGGTTTCACAATTACAGCTTCGGGAACATTCTGCAAATTGCACGGCAGCGCCCGACAGCTACGCGCGTAGCCGGTTTCGGTACGTGGAAGGAACTGGGCCGGTTCGTGAAGCGGGGCGAGAAAGGCATCCAGATTCTCGCGCCCGTGGTGGGTTACCGCCGCCGGAAAGACGAGCAGGAGCAGGAGGCGGACGGCAAGCCGCAGCGCGTCCTTATCGGCTTCCGCGCCGTGTACGTGTGGGATTACGAACAGACCGAAGGCGCAGACCTGCCGGAGTTGAACCACACCATCAGCGGCGACGTGGGCGGCAATCACGACCGGCTGATGGGCTTTCTCGCCTCGCAGAATATCGCACTGGAGTTCAACGAACGGATTGCCCCGGCGTTGGGCGTTTCCTACGGCGGCAAGATTGCCCTGCTGCCCGGCCAGTCGAAGGCCGAGGAGTTCACCACGCTGGTACATGAGACGGCGCACGAGCTATTGCACAAAGCCGAGCGCCGCACCTTCACCACCGGCACGGTGCGCGAAACCGAGGCCGAGGCTGTGGCCTTCATCGTGGGTCAGGCGGTGGGGCTGGAGATGGGCACGGCTTCCAGCGACTACATCCAGCTTTACAAAGGTAACGCGGCATTGCTGGCCGAGAGTCTTGAGGTCATCCAGCGCACCGCCTCCACCATCCTCCGCGCCCTCCGCGTGGAGGATGCCTCTTTTGCAAGTGATGCCGTTCGGGAGGTGGCGTAATGCGAACCGTGGCCCTCATTTTGATGGAGGCCGGGGAACTTCAACCCGGCTTCCATCTCCACATCGACAACCCGCCGTGGATGCCGCTGGACATCGAGGACATCGAAACCAGCGGTCCCAACGGTCTGCCCACAATTTCCGTGGCGCACTACGGGAAGCAAAACGGCGACCCGATGCGTGACCCCGAAATGCTGTTTGAAGTGCAGCGCGACGGAGGCGAGACCGTCCTGTCTCCCTATTACTGGCGCAACGATTATCTCGGCATCGAGCAGTATTCGAGCTACCGCGACGACGAGCAAAAGCTGTTTACGCTCGCCGGCTTGAAACGGCAGCACGAGCAGTTCGCGCGGCTGTGGGACAAGAACCTCCGCGCACAGGGTTACTACGAAGCCTTTGCGCACAGCCACAGCCGCTAACCCGCCATTCCACGGGCGGGTACTGGCCGCGCCCGCTCATGCATTCACGTTCGACAACCTGAAAAGGAGCATTCCCCATGACTACCGCAGTACAGACACAATCCGAATATCGCAACCTGCCGCTCGACAGCCTGATCGAGTCCAGCATCAACCCGCGCCGTATCTTCGATGAGGCGGCGCTGAACGAGCTTGCCGAATCCATCCGCACACAGGGCGTACTCTCACCCTTGCTTGTGCGCCCCATCAACTCGCAGACCTATGAAGTGGTGGCCGGTAGGCGGCGCTACCGTGCCGCGCAGCGGGCCGGGGTCGAATCCGTGCCCGTGGACATTCGGGAACTCTCCGATGCGCAGTGCCTTGAAATCGCCATCGTGGAGAACCTGCAACGGCGCGACGTTCACCCATTGGAAGAGGCCGAAGGCTTCGCTTCTCTCCTGCGCCTGGAGCAGCCGAAGTATTCCATCGAACAGATTGCAGCCAAGTGCGGCAAGCATCCGGGGTATGTGCTCTCTCGGGTTCGCTTGACCGAGCTTGCGCCCGCAGTCACCGAAGCCTTCGCCAAAGACGAAATCGGCTTAGGCCACGCACTTTTGCTGGCAAAGCTCCAGCCGAAACAGCAGGAGGAGGCACTCCCGGCGTGCTGGCAGGAGAGCTACAGCAACGGCAGCAAATCGAAACGGATTCTGCTGCCCGTCCGCAATCTCCGCGAATGGATTGAGCACAACATCCTGTTGGAGCTTGCCGCCGCGCCGTTCCCGAAAGACGACGCGCAGCTTGTGCCGGAAGCGGGTTCCTGCCTTGAATGCCCGAAGCGCACGGGCCACAACACGCTTCTCTTTGAGGGTATCGGGACGCGGCACGATTCCTGCTCTGACCCGAACTGCTACGCCGCCAAGGTGGACGTCTTTGTGAAGCAGACCGTCGCCGCGAAACCGAAGCTGGTACAGATCAGCACCGCCTACGGCCAGTCGAAAGACGGCAGCGCGGCCATCCCGCGCAACAAGTACGTCGAAGTCCGGCAGGACAAGCCGCAAAAGAAAGAACAGCGCGACTGGCCGGAGTACAAGACGTGCAAGTACACCGCCGAGGCCATCGTCGCCGAGGGCAGCGAGAAAGGCGAGATGCGCAAGGTGTGCGCCAATCCCGACTGCCCCATCCATCACCCGAAGCGGCAGAATCAGCGCAACCACGCCGACGCCGCTTTCAAAGCGGAGCAGGAAAAGCGCCGCCGCGAAGAGGCACTGGCCCAGGCTACCGGGTTGCGTGTCCTCAAAGCCATCGGTGATGCGGTTCCTGTCCGCCTGATGAAACGCGACTTGCTGTTTGTGGTCGCACGGCTAACTGCGATGCTGGACGAACGACGCATTGCTGTTCTCATCCGACAGCACAGCATGGGCAAGCCCAAGGGCGGCGAGGCCCCGGCGAAACTGCTGGCCGCTTTTCTGCCCAAAGCCGAAGAAAGCAAGTTGGGCCGCATTTTGGTGGAAACGGTCATTCTGCTGTCCATGCACAACCAGAACGACGCCGCGAAGGTTCTTCGCGACGCCGCGCACGCTTACAAGGTGGACGTTGACGCCATCTCCGCAACGGTCAAGCAGGAATTCGCGGCAAAAGAGAAGGGAAAAGCTAGCAAGAAGATCGCGCCCAGGTCGGCATCGAAATCCGCGAAGAAAGCCGCAGCGTAATCGCCAACCAACAGAAAAGTCCCTCGCGGAGCCAGCAAGACCGGCTCCGCATTTTTATGCCCGCCGCCCGTCTGCCCGCCCTCATGCGATGCCCCGGACGACCGCCGGGGCGACATCTCCAGCCCACCCGACGGCCAGCGCCGCATCGTCATTCGGACCGCAGCGCCTGCATCGGATCCACGCTCGCCGCCCGCCGCGCCGGCAGCAGAGCCGCCGTCGCCGCGCACGCCAGGAGAACTACAACCGCTCCTGCCAGCGTCAACCCATCCAGCGGCTTCACTTCGTACAGCAGGCTCGCGAGATACCGCGTCAGCGCCACAGACGCAGCCAGTCCCACACCTACGCCCATCAACCCGAGCGCCATCGCGCCGCCGAGCGTTCTCCGCTCTACTTCGCCGCGCGTCGCCCCCAGCGCCATCCGAATCGCAATTTCCCGCGTGCGCTCCGTCACCGCGTACGCCAGCACACCGTAGATTCCCAGCATCGCCAGCCCCAGTGCAATCGCGGCGAACGACGTAAGTATCCAGGTGTTGAAGCGCCGCGGTGCCTCGGTCGACGACATCACCTCCTCCATCGTCTGCACATCTGTCACCGCCAGTGTGGGGTTCGCCTGGTGCACTACCCTCCTCAGTTCCCCCTCCAGCGCCTGCGGATCGCCGGTCGTCCGCACCACCGCGTGCATGTTGCCCTTCGTCCCAATCAGGGCACCCATCGGACCCAGATCCGCCGCCAGTTGCGACAGTGGCTCGTACATCTCGAAATCCTGCTTGCCACCCACAGGATTATCGCTCACGTCGCCCACTACCCCAACCACCTGCATCGGCGGCATCCGGTATTGGTAATTCGGCCCCACCTTGATGTGCATTCCGATCGGATCGCGACCCGCAAAATACCGCTTCGCCAGCGACTGGCTGACGATCACCACGAGTGGCGCACCCACCGCGTCGTCCGCGGCGCTGAAGTACCGCCCCTCGATGAGCGGAATCTTCAGTGCGCGGAAATACTCTCCTGTCGTCAGATAATTCGAGGCGATGGAAAAACTCTCTCCCGGCCTGCGAACGTAGTCCTGCGCCGCAAACAGCCGCGAAGAGTTCCGCCCCACTACGGGGATATTCGACCCGAACCCCACCTCCGTCACTCCGGGCAGCTCCTGGAGCCTCGCTCCCAGATTCCTGAAGAACTCGTCCACCTTCTCTTGTGTGGGATAAGCCTGCTTCGGCAGCGCCACCGACGCAGTTACCGTCCGCTCCGGCCGAAATCCCGGATTCGTCTCCATCATCCGCGCAAAGCTGCGCAGCAGCAGGCCTGCGCCCACCAGCAGCAGCAGCGCCAGCGCCATCTCCCCCACCACCAGCGCGCTCCGCAGCCGATGTTGCGACCGCCCCTGCCCCGTCGACTGCCCGCCCTCACGCAGCGAGTCCAGCACATCGGCCTTCGCGCTCGCAAGCGCCGGAGCCAGCCCGCACGCCACGCCCGTCGCGCCCACCAGCCCCGACGCCAGCAGCGCCACCGGCCAGTCGATCGCAATCGCTCCCAGCCGAGGCAGAGAACCCGGCAGAACCGCGCCCGCCCAGTGCACCGCAGCAGCAGCCATGCCCAGCCCCGCCACCCCGCCCGCGGTGCTCAGCAGCAACGACTCCATCAGCAGTTGCCGCAAAATCGTCTTCCGCGCCGCGCCCAGCGCCATCCGCATTCCAAACTCTCGCCGCCGTCCCGCCGCCCGCACCAGTAGCAGATTCGCCAGATTCGCGCACGCGATCAGCAGAATCAGCACCACCGCCCCGAGCAGCGTCCGCAGTAGCGGACGCGCGTCCTGCACCGTCTGCTTCTTCAATCCCGCCAGACTGATCGACAGATGTGCCTCCGGCACCTTTGCCTGAATGATCTTCAGCACCCGTTCGGCATCCTGCTGCGCCTGGGCCATCGTCACGCCCGCCTTTAGCCGCGCCACCGCGCCGTAGTCGAGGTCATTTGCCTCGTTTTTCAGTTCCGTCGGCGTCAGGCTCAGCGGCACCCACAGGTCGTGCGCAGCGATCGCTCCCAATCCTGACGGCGTCTCAAAGCCCCGCGGCATCACCCCAATGATCGTGTACGGCCGCAGGTCCAGATCAATCGTCCTGCCCAGCACATGCTGGCTCCCGCCAAACCGCTCCTTCCACAACGAGTAGCTGATCACCGCCACCGACGCGCTGTTTTCGTCTTCCTGCCGCGTAAACCGCCGCCCCAGGAGCGGCGCCACCCCCAGCACCGGAAACATCTGCGCGCTCACCCGCTCCGCATCCGCCCGGAACGGCTCGCCCGCTCCCGTCACGTCGTAACCCTCACCGATAAACCCTGCTACCGCCGTGAACGCGTGACTATTACGCTGATACACCGGCACATCCGGCGCAGACAGATTCGCCGCGCCGCCAAAGTGCGCCATCGCCTCATGCAGCACTACCAGCCGGCTCGCCTGCGGATACGGCAGCGGCCGCAACAGCACCGCGTAAACCACGCTGAAAACCGCGGTCACCCCGCCAATCCCCAGTGACAGCGTCAGCACCGCCGTCGCCGCAAACCCCGGTGACTTCTTCAGTTGCCGCAGCCCGAACCGAAGGTCGCAGATCAGATGCTCCACAAGTGGTAACCCTTCTTCCGCGTGGTATTGCTCCCGAACCGATTCGACGCCGCCAAGCTTCAGCTGCGCCCGGCGACGGGCTTCCTCGGGATGCATCCCCGCACGAATGTTTTCTTCCGTCTGAAGGGCTGCGTGTTCCTCCAGCTCTTCGCGCAGCCTCTGATCGCCACGCCTTCCGGTGACAAGATTACGGAGACGGATCAAGAATCGATTGAGCGTTCTCATGCCAGATCCTCCGCCTTCACCTCGAAGAAGCGGGCAATGATCGCCGCTGTCAACTCCCAATCGCGCTTCTCGGTTTCGAGGAGTTTGCGTCCAGCACGGGTCAGCCGATAGAAGCGGGCGCGGCGATTGTTTTGGGATGGCCCCCAGTCCGACTCCACAGCGCCCTCCTGCTCCAACCGAAGCAGTACAGGATAGAGAGTTCCCTGGTTCACGAAAAGCTGATCACCGCTGATCTGCTCGATGCGCCGCGCAATTCCGTACCCGTGCAGCGGCCCAAGCACATCGAGAGTCTTCAATACCATCAGGGCCAGTGTCCCCGGTTGTACGTCCTTCTTCGATTTCATGGAATACAGCACCGCCTCTTTGCTCTTTTGGCTGCCAACAGGAGAATGCCACATTTCCATTGGGAAGGCAACAGGTGATCTCCGGAGGCTTCTTGTGATTTCCGACCGTGGTGTTGCCGGTATCAACTGGACCAGGAGGCCCAGCGATTTGCGGTCCGGCCTGATCCGGTGGAAAATGGGGCTATGATCGCGGCCTTTCGGAAATCCCGATCCGTTAAACAGTGGACGGCCCTGATCCTCTTCGCGGGAATCTGTTCCTGGATGCTGACCGTCGCGGTCGAGAACTACCGCGAGTACAAATCGTTTGAGCGTAACTTCGATTTGCTCGCTTCAGAATGCGCCCAACACGGCGGCTGTACGCTACCCGGGTACGATTTCTGAAATGCATAAATTCTCTTAGCAACTGCTTTGGTAATTACGACTCCCGGCCTGTTCGGCCCGCGTGCCATCCACGAGCGTTGCGGTTGCCGGACCGCCTGGTCGCCGCCGTTTCGGACATCTCTGTTAAAGAATCGTGAATGGCGAGTCTTTCCGACCTGAAGTGAATCATCCTAAACAGAAAGACCTTGGTTGACGATGCAGGAGTTTAAGGTCATGAGCGATGAAGCCTTGGGTGAAAACGAAGCTGACCTGGTCCATCTCCACATCTGTATCCACTGCGGCCATTCGCGAACGCGAGAAGAAGTTGCGGATCATGAACTCAGTTCGGGGATTGTGCATTGCCCAAGATGTGGTATGGATGGTCCCTTGAACATCGAGATTCGGGATTTGCCGGCGTAATGTGAGGTCGATGAAACGCCCCCATGTTCGATCAGGCACTCATGGGTAGTCGCGCCTGCGCAGGTTTACGCAGACTCTCCATCTTTTGTGCGGTCGCCTTGACGAACTCCCGCACAAGGCGCGATTTGCTGTCGGCACGGGCGGCAAGGTTCGTGACGAGCAGCAGATTCTCTTCGGCAAGCGGACGCATGGTGATGCCGTCACGCGCGATCCGCCATGCTCCGGCCCGCGTCAGGAATGCCAATCCACCACGTTCCAGAATCAGCGGCACAGCTTCTTCCGCACCCGTGACGTGATGCAGCTCCGAAGGTTCGACTTCCGCCTTCGCAGCCGTGCGCTTTACGGAGTCATACATGTGCGGGCTCACCTGTTTTGCAAACAGAATCCAGACCCGGTTGTGCAGGTCTATAACCCTCAATTCGCGACGGACAGCCAGAGGATCATGCCTCGACATTGCAATGTAGAGAGGATGCTCCGCCAGCTTCAGGAACGTAAGCGGCGGCGTCTCGGGAACGCCCGTCGTGATCGCCAGATCGAGCGTTCCGGCGATGACCTCGTTCGCGACCTCATGCGAATACCGGCTTGACCAGTTGATCCGCAGGCCCGGATAAAGCGGCAGATGAACGGATCGAATAGCCGCGGCCAGCCATGGGTCGGTGTAAGAGGACCTGCCGATGTTGAGAACTTCGCCGGCGCTGTCCGAATCAGCTCTGGCCGAAACCATGGCGCGCTCGATCAGTTCAATCGCCGGTCGCGCGTCGGCAACAAACTTCCGACCAGCAGCGGTCAGCTCAACTTTTCGATGATCGCGCTCAAAGAGAGGTTTATCGAGCAGAGTTTCGAGTTCCGCGATGTGTCTGCTCAGGGCAGTCTGGTGGATGCCGAGGCGCACCGCGGCTCTGGAGAAATTCAGTTCCTCCGCGAGGACGATTGCCGCCTGCACCCAACGAAGTTCTGGGAGAACCATAGCTGTCCTCCGCCGAGAGAAGACCTGAGGCAGGAACAGCTTACCGACTGGAGGTACGACGGATTGAGGGGTCCCACCGCCGGGTGCGTGCAACGATAGTTCGGGCAGCGGGTGTTGACTTTGATGCTTCTTCAATGCGCATTGGTTGTCGCCAGTGCACTCTGTTATGCGCGTTCGGCATAACAGTCCTCGTATTTTTCATTGGACTCTGTGGATACGGAGGGCGACTCTCGTCTTCAGAGGGCGGACAACGGCACGAGTGACAACTCCTTCGCCCTTGTGGAAAGCACGGGGCTGAGAGCCAGCAGCCACCGCATAAAGACGAAACGCCAGATCTCAGCCAAATGCGACGAGTCGCCTATGAAGAAACCTCCCCTTCTGAATCCAGACCAAGCAGCGAAGGTACTGCAAATGGATCGACGGACCCTCGTTTACTGGGCAAGGCGCGGCTACGTGCCGTCGCACCCGATGGGCGAAGGCCGACGAAAAATGTGGCGCTTTGTGGAGAGCGAACTGGTGGAATGGGTGATCGCTCAAGGTTCCACTACCGGAAGACCTCGGCCGCCCGCTACCATAGAGGCAGCCATCGGCGCTCATGCACGGAGGATCGCATGAGCCGCTTTCAACAGGGAAGCCTCTTGAGACTGAAGCGCAAAAACGGCCCGGACATTTGGGTATTCCGCTGGTACGACGAATTTGGCGGGACACGCAGATACCGCAAACGCACCATCGGCACAGTGATCGAGTTGCCGAAGCGCGGCGATGCGGAAAAAGCCGTTGCCGATTTTCGCGCCAACATCAACGCCGAGGTTCGCGTCCCCATGACGGTCGCGGAACTCGTAGCCCACTATCGCCTGCATGAGCTGACACCGGATCGTAAGGCATTCGCCACGATCCACGGCATTTCGCAATATCTGAAGAACCACATCGTTCCCAAGTGGGGCGACAAGGCTCTCTCAGACGTTCGAACCATGCAGGTCGAGGAGTGGCTGCACTCGCTCGCTCTTGCGCCGGGAACCCGGAGCAAGATTCGCAACGTTATGTCGGCAGTGTTCAATCACGCCATCCGCTACGAGTGGATCCACCACAACCCGATTACCAAGGTCCGCTGTTCAGCGAAGCGTCTGCGTGAGCCCGATGTGCTCACGCCGGGCGAATTCGCCGCGCTACTTGCCGAGCTGCCGCTCCGCGAGAAGGCTATGGTAATGCTTGCCGCCAGTACCGGGCTGCGGCGTTCTGAACTCGTGGCGCTCACCTGGAGGAACGTCGATCCGGTCCTCATGCAGGTCAACGTGTTGCGCTCCTGCGTCCGCGGACGCTTCGGAGATACCAAAACCGAAGCCAGCCGCAAGCCGGTTCCGCTGCACCCGGCGGTCATCGACTGCCTGTACGCCTGGAGGGAAATCTCGCCCTACGGCGACGACGACCACTTCCTCTTTCCTTCCGTTCGCAAGGAAGGCAAGCAGCCAGTGACGCCGGATATGGTCCTGAAACGGGTCATCCGGCCGGCACTGGAGCGCGCAGGCATCACGGGGAAGGTAATCGGCTGGCACACGTTCCGGCACTCGCTCGCCACCAATCTGCGAGCGGCTGGGGCGGACCTGAAAACCGCCCAGGAACTGCTGCGTCACGCCAACTCGCGAATCACGCTTGAAATTTACACGCGGGCCATTTCCGCGACCAAGCGCGAGGCCAACAACAAGGTGGTAGAGATGCTGATGGCCGGAGATTCAGCACCCTCGCCAGCACCCTCAGATCAAGTGATAGACGCACGCAAAAAGGGTGCTGAAATCGTTCAGCACCCTTCAGCACCCTCACGGGTAAAACTTGCCACTTTTACTTCGCCTTAAGTCTAACAATCCGCTTGACTTAATGGCGGGGACGACGGGGCTCGAACCCGCGACCTCTGCCGTGACAGGGCAGCATTCTAACCAACTGAACTACGTCCCCAACAACTACTTTCTCAATATAGCAGAACTCGCCGCCCGCTCCCGCTCAA
>JAKAAZ010000209.1 GCA_021802085.1 Acidobacteriota bacterium | reverse complement strand
CGGCCTCTGGTAACCCCCCCCAGCAGCCGGTCGATCAACTCCTTGTCCATCTCCATACGATCTCCTCTCCCTCATTAGAAAAGATCGTTTACACAAAATGATTTACACCCTCAAGTATCGATGGCACTGCATCTTGGTAGACTCATCGAGTGCGCCGCCTCATTGTGAATGCAGACGACTTCGGTCTCACGGATGGCATTAATCGCGCGATCATCCATTTGCATCAATTGGGCGCGCTCCAATCCTCGACACTGATGGCGGCTGCTCCCCGCTTTTCTGAAGCAGTCGAGTTATCCACGCAGCACCGCTCACTTGGAGTCGGGTGTCATATCATGCTGGTGGATGGCTCGCCGGTTGCAAATCCAGCAGCCGTTCCTACCCTGCTCGATTCCACCGCCAACCGTACCGGCGAACCCCGCTTCCGGCCAACTCTGGGAGCATTCGTCCGCGATCTTACTCTGGGCCGCATCGATCGAGCGCATATCGAGCAGGAAGCCATTGCGCAAATCCTGCGGGTGCAACAAGCCGGTATCTCCGTCACCCATGTCGACACTCATAAGCACGCGCACATGTTTCCCACAGTTCTCGATGCAGTCATGCGCGCCGCGAAAGTCTGCGATGTCCACGCCATTCGCAATCCCTTTGAACCCTCGTGGAGCGTGAAAGCCACTCCCGATGCGCGCGCCATTCGTACATTGCAGGTTCGCCTGCTCCGCAGCTTTCGCCACAATTTTTGGAAGCTCGCGCATGAGCGAGAATTTGTCACAACGGATGGTTGTCTGGGAGTGGCAGCTACAGGAATCCTGGAAGAGACCGCGCTCTGTGCCATATTGAACCGAATGCCCGAAGGAACGTGGGAACTGGTTTGCCATCCCGCCTACATGGACGCAGAACTGCACGCGACTCGGACGCGTCTGCAGCAGTCCCGCCAGGTAGAACTGAATGCCTTGCAAGCGCTCCCCGCGATGATCGAGGACTCTGGTTCGCCGATCCAGGCCATCCACTTCGGTCAGTTGATTCCATCCGCCAGGTCAGCCTCATGTTGATATTTAAGTAGCGGAATGTCTTCGAGGCGCATCTACTGAAAGGCGAAGAGCGACCCACATATGAAAATCGGCATCACCTGTTACCCAACCTATGGCGGCAGTGGCGTCGTGGCCACTGAACTGGGAATCGAACTAGCCCAGCGCGGCCATGAGATTCATTTCATCTCCTATGCGCAGCCATTTCGCCTCAGCGGACGCGAAGAGCGGATCCAGTTTCATGAGGTCCCGGTCTCGAATTACCCGCTGTTTGAGTTTCCGCCCTACTCGCTGGCATTGGCGACACGCATGTCGGAAGTGGCGGAATACTACGATCTCGATCTGCTGCATGTCCACTATGCCATTCCCCACTCCGTCAGTGCGATGCTGGCCAGGCAGATGCTCGCTCGTAGCGGTCGCCGACTTCCTTTTGTCACCACTCTGCACGGCACGGACATCACCCTAGTTGGCGCCGACCGCGCCTATTTGCCGATTACGAAGTATGCCATCGACGAGAGCGACGGCGTCACGTCCATCTCGGAATATCTCCGGTGCCAGACGGTGGAGACCTTCGGCACCACGCGGCATATCGAGGTGATATCCAACTTCGTCAATTGCGACATCTATCTGCGCGATCCCATCGCGAGCGCGACGATGCGCGCACAATATGCCGAACCCGGGGAAGCCGTTCTGGTTCACCTATCGAACTTCCGTCCGGTCAAACGAATCCAGGACGTAATTCAGATTTTTGCCGGTATCGCTCGAGAAATCCCGGCCAGGCTGCTGATGGTAGGGGATGGCCCGGAGCGTTCCTCTGCGGAATGGCTGGCGAAGAGTCTGAAGATCAGCGATCGCGTCCACTTCCTCGGCAAACACGACCAGGTCAATCAACTGTTGCCGGTGGCCGATCTGATGCTCATGCCCAGCGAACTGGAATCGTTCGGTCTAGCTGCCCTGGAAGCCATGGCCTGCGAGGTTCCCACCATCGCCACGGCTGTGGGTGGCGTGCCGGAGATGATTCAGAATGGCGTCACCGGCCAGCTGTTTCCTGTGGGTGATGTGGATGCCATGTCACATGCGGCGGTTGCATTGCTCAAGGACCGAGACCGATTGAAAGCAATGGCCCTGGCCGGCCGCCAGGAAGCGCAACGGATATACTGCGCCTCCCGCGTCATTCCAAAATATGAGGCGTTTTACGAATCGGTACTGCGCGCTTCCGTCAGGTAACTGGTTCCCGTATTCGCGTGGGTCAGCGGAATCGTCAAAATGACACGCGTGCCCCGGCCCGGACGGCTGAGTATTTCGAAACCAGCCTCTGGTCCATACAGAACCTGCATACGTTCCCGCACATTCCGCATCCCCACACCGGTACCCGCCTGTAGCAGTCCGCTGCGATGGACGGGCGCCCCGGTTTCTGTCGGCATCCCCACTCCGTCGTCTTCCACGGTGATCACCAGCTTGTCCTGCAGCAGTCGGCTGCGTAGAGTGATGGTGCCTCCACCCATCCGCGGCTCCAACCCATGCTTGATGCCATTTTCGATCAACGGCTGCAGCAGCATGCTGGGCACCAGAATCTCCAGCGTTTCGGGGGAAATGTCCTTCACCACGCGCAGCTTCTCGATGCCGAACCGCACCACTTCAATATCCAGGTAATCGTCGGCAAACTGCAATTCTTCGCGCAGCGGCATCAGGTCGTCGCGGTCTTGCAGCAGAACGCGCAGGATGCTGGCCAGCTTCACGATCAGCTCCCTCGCCAGTTCCGGGCGAAAGCGCACCAGCGAAGCGATGGAATTGAGCGTATTGAAAAGAAAGTGAGGATTGATCTGTCGCTGGAGTGCATCGAGACGCGCGTCCATCAGCAGCCGTTCCTGCTCCTTCAGCTTGCGCTCGATGCGGATGGCATTCCAGATTTTCAAAGGGATCCCCACCACCATGGGTGCGCAGAGAAAAATCGCCAGAAGCAACCACCAGCTGTTGGAGTGCAGCGCAAATAAACGGCGTGGGTACAGATGCGCGATCCAGTTCCGCATCATCTGCATCCCCAGAATCAGCATCAGTAGCAGAACCTGTCGATCGACGCGCGGGCGCATCAGATTTCTCCGGATCCAGCGATAGATGCTGAGATCCACAAATGGAGAAAAGGACCAGATATCTTCTTCCGAGACAAACGCACGATAGGTGCCAAAGATCAAGGCAACGATCAGATTGAACGGCAGCGTAAGATATTCGCGATGTAACACTGCTGGGATGGCGAGGAATGCCCCGGCCAGGATAGCTGGGCCCGTGCCGAGCAACAGCGCCACCAGAATGACCGCCTCAAACGAAATATCGGCAGCCAGAAAATTTGGAACTACGACGCGAACCCAGACTCCCAGCGTGAGAGGAACACAAATACAAGCCAGCAATCCCAGCATCTGCCGGGCGCTGCGTCGCTGGCTCAGTAGCAGATCCTTGAAAACTGTCGACCGCGCGAGCGCGCTGGAAACCGCGGCGGCTACGCCCAGTTTGATCAAAAGCGTGATCAGAATCAGCTTGGAGTCAACCACGGTTTCACTTTACTCCGCCCGCACGACGAAGCGTAGGGAAGAATGCGAGTCCTATAATCGAACTATGCCATTTGAAAGTGTACGCAAAGCTGCCGAAGCCGACTTCCCTACGCGTTGGGGCCATTTCCGCATCTTCGGCTTTGTAGGGACACGCCCGAACCGGGCTCCCGAACCAGGGTGTGAACCGAATCCCTCACAGAATGAAATGGTGGAGGAAATGGTGGCGCTTGTCATGGGGGATGTTTCCAGCGCGCCGCCGATTGTCCGCATCCATTCGCAATGTTTAACCGGGGATGTGTTCGGTTCCCTGCGTTGCGACTGCCGTCTTCAGCTCGAATTGGCATTGCGCACCATCGCCGACGCCGGCGCGGGCATTCTGCTATACGAACAGCAGGAAGGCCGCGGCATCGGCCTGATGCCCAAGCTCCAGGCCTACGCTCTACAGGATAAGGGCCTCGACACCGTCGAGGCCAATGAGGAATTGGGCTTCAAGGCGGATTGCCGCGCGTTCGAGCTTCCCGCCGAAGTTCTCAAGCTCATGGGCATCGTGGAGGTCCGCCTGATGACCAACAACCCCGAGAAGGTTGCGGCCCTGGAGTCGGCTGGCATTCGTGTCGTCGAGCGAATTTCTTCGGCCGTCGAATCGCAGGAAAGCTTTGAGAAATATCTTCAGGTCAAGCGCGACAAGATGGGCCATCTGACCGACGAAGTGGAAGCCAAATCTGCAACCTTCGGCGCTCGGTAGGATTGACCACGTGCACTCGCCAGAAGTGACCCAGGGCAGGAACAACATTGGGAGAGGTAGGGATATATAGAGCATCATCCTCCGCCGAAGGCGTGGCTGCGGGGTGTGCTCTGGGTACTGTGTCAAGAAGGGCGTAGGCGCTGGAGTTTTTGCCGTGCGTATTGGAGATACTCTTCGCCTACTTCCATTTCGAGTACTTCTTCGATACCCGGCAGAAAGTAGGCCAGGGAGCGCACGGTGGTCAACGGCGGAGCATCGGCGGGTCGGATCAAGCGGCGTACCGCAGCCAGCACGAGAGCGTTCTCGACTGTGAGCAAGGGAACGCCGCGTTGATAGAGCTGGACGGCCAGCAAGCGGTCCGGTCGGCGCAGATTGCCGCAGGTTCCCGGCGTGTTGCGATTGGCTTCGAGCACCTTGCGCACGTAGTCTTCGTGGCTGGATGGTTGTTGATCCATGGCCGTCTGCTCAGCCTTGGGGATCGCGCAGCGAAGGTTCGTCGATGCGTATGGTGTGGCAGTAATGGCGGACGCGGCTCAACAGCGCATCGACCATGGTGGGGTTGCCGAGGAAGTTGCCCCATTCGTCATGGCGGAGATTCGTGGTGATGATCGTGGAGTGTCGGTGATAGCGCTTCTCCATGAGATTGAAAAAGATATTGGACTGTTCGGGCTTCAGCGTCAGATAACCAAGTTCGTCGATCAGAAGTACGTCAAGCCGTCTTAAGCCCCCTGATCCGTGGATAACATTGCGTTCAAGTTGATGCAATGTCCAGAAATGCGTGTGGAGTGGATGGATGCGGGGTAAATGAGGAGTGACTTTGGTCTATTTCCCCGCACCTTTCAGGTGCGAGGAACGGTTACGATGTGGACATGAATCCGCCCCGAAAGCCTTCGCCGACCGAATCTCCGCTGTTGTTTGAGATTGACGATGAGCCGCTGCTGGAAACCCTGACCGCCTGGGGCGGCGTGACGCTGGTGGTGCAGGCGTTTCGCTCTCTGGGCGTGTCGGCCAGGGTGCGTCAGCATGTGCAGATCAAGCAGCGGGAGCGCGGCTACGACGAGGCCATGATAGTGGAAAGCTTTGTGGTGCTCAACGCGGTGGGCGGCGAGCGGGTGGACGACTTCCAGCATCTTCGCGACGATGCCGGGCTGAAAGAAATGCTGGGGCATGAGGTTCCTTCTCCGGAAGCGGCACGGCAGTTTCTGAAACAGTTCCATTCGGAAGAGAAGATCGAGCAGGCCAAACAGCAGCGGAAGCCGAAGCAGATCGCGTTCATTCCGGAAGAGGCCGATGCGCTGGCTGGCCTGGGCGAAGTGAACCGGGAGCTGGTGCGGGAACTGGCAGCCGCTGTCCGGAGCAGCGCATCGCCACGGCGGATCAGGATGCGACCATCATCGAGAGCCACAAGCAGCAGGCGCTCAGCACCTATGAAGGCGAGCGCGGCAGAAAGACACGCAGCCGTAGCGCTACGTGGCGATTCGCATTCGTCCGCGGCAGGAGGAACTGTCTGCCGACGGCAATCGGGTGAAGCATTTTGCCGTGGTGAGCAACCTGCGGGAGTGGACGCCGGAGCGGCTGATCCAGTGGCATCGGGAGAAGGCGGGAATGATCGAAGCGGTGCATGACGTGGTGAAGAACGAGTTGGCCGGAGGCGTGATGCCGAGCAAATACTTTGGCGCGAATGCAGCCTGGCTGAAGCTGGCGGCGATCGCGCACAATGTGCTGACGGCGCTGAAGCGCATCGCGCTGCCTGCGGAGCTGGTGCGTGCCCGGCCCAAGCGGCTGCGCTTTCTGATCTTCAACACGGCGGGGCGGTTGGTGCAACATGCGCGGAAAATGCGGCTGCGGCTGGCCACATTGGAAGAGCGCATCGCCCTATGGAAGGAGGCCTTGCGACTGCTGCCGATCGCTACATGAGAAAAGGCTGCGGCACGCGTA
>JAKAAZ010000008.1 GCA_021802085.1 Acidobacteriota bacterium | reverse complement strand
CTGGCGCTTTCGGAACTGGGCCGCTGGCGCGACGTAACGCAATTCTATGAGCGCCTGACCCGGCTGGGAGTTGCGGTGCCGCCCTACGCGCTGGAAGCCGTTGGCGGCGCTTATCTAGCATTGCGCCAACCGCGCCAGGCGGAACACATCTACCGCGCGCTTGTGCAGCACTCGCCAGGCGATGGAGGCGCGTGGAGCGGCCTAGCGTACGCGCAATTTGAAAATGAGAATATTTACGCCGCCTTTCATTCGATCGACCAGGCTTATGCCGATGCGCCGGAATGGATTGGCGCGCGCAATCTGAAAGTTCCTCAACGAAATAGCCTGCATACGGATTTGGGCTTGCAGGCCGCCCAAATGCGCGGATATGCCGGCCTTTTGAAGGAGGAGCAGAAGCGACTGACGGCCTTGAGCGTTCTGGCGCCGGCCAATATCGAACTGCGCCGCGCTCTGGCGATGACCTATCTCGACCGCGGATGGAAACTCCGAGCCATCGAAGAGGAGCGCATCGCCGATAGCTACGAGGAGAAAGACGCACTGCCCGCCCTGGAGCAGGTTGAGATTCTGAATGGTGCAGGCGAACGCGACGAAGCGGACAGGTTGCTCGCGCCTCTGCTGAGGCGTGAAGGGGACAATCTGGCTGTCGAGCGCTTCCTTCGCGAACGCGCCATCGAACGCGGCTGGCAACTGGATGCGGTGGGCGCATATGAGTGGTCGAGCGGGCGCTTTATCGGTTCCACAGACCAGCATTCGGAAGCCCATCTCTACACGCCGCTGGCGGACAATCGCTGGCGGGTTTACGCGCATGAGCTAAGCGACAGTGGCAATTTTGCGGCGGGTTTCGCCTCCCGCACCCGAGCGGGTCTGGGTGTGACCTACAACTACGGCCGCCAGTTGGCATGGGCAGAAGTCGCGGGCGATACCGGTACGAACAAGCCGGTGGTCGCCGGAACTGGCGGGGCCCAGTTTAGCCTTGGCGACCATTGGAGCTTCCGCGCTCAGGGCGACAGCGACAGTATTTCCGATGTCCAGTTGATTGCGGTGCTGGCCAAAATTCGCGCCCGCAGCGCGGACTTTAACCTTGGCTGGCGGGCAAACGAGCTGCTCTCCGCGAATGTGGGGCTGCAGCGCGTCCTTTTTTCCGACGGCAACCAGCGCGCCGCGATCTCCGGTGTTGTGGACTGGCGGCTATGGACGACTCCGCGTCTGGAAGTGAATCTCAGCGCGGAAGAGTGGGCGTCCACCAATTCGAGAGACCAGAACCGGATTTATTTCAACCCCAAGCATGACTTCTCGCTGGGACCTCGCGGCACTCTGAACTGGTTAACCTGGCGTCATTACGACCGCAGCTTTTATCAGGAGGTAAGTTGGTATTCCGCGCCCTACTGGCAGGAGAACTATGGGATTGGCGGCGCCATTTCCGCAAGCTACGGGGTGCATTGGACGGTGAGCAAACGGCTTGGCTTTCTTTGCAACGCCGTCTGGGACAGCCAGCCCTACGACGGCAGCAACGAGCCCTATACCGCAGTCAATTTCGGCTTGACATGGGGGAGCCAATGAAGCGGCTGCTGCTGATCGGCTCTCTGCTGATTTCATTCGCCGCCGCTTATGCGCAGCCGGCGGATGTAATTGTGCTCTGTTATCACGACGTCCGGAACCATGTTGGCGGCACTCCCATAGGCTCGCCGCCGAAGGCTGGCCAGCCGTCTGAAATTGCGCCCGGTATGGATGCCCATCTGGATGCCGATCAATATGCCATCGGCACGCGGAATCTGGCTTCACAGTTCGATTGGCTGCACGCGCATGGATACCATGTCATTGATTTACAGCAGTTGATCGATGCGCGAACCGGACATAAGAATCTGCCCGACAAGGCTGTATTGTTAACCTTCGACGATGGCTTGCACAGCGTGTATACGAATGTCCTACCGCTTCTCAAGGCATATCGCTACCCGGCAGTCGTTGCTGTGGTGGGCGCCTGGGCCGACCTGGCGGCCGATGGCCAGGTAGATTACGGCCCCAGACCGTTCACGCGTGCCGACTTCGCAACCTGGAGTGAACTGCGTGAAATGCAGGACAGCGGACTGGTGGAGATTGCTTCTCACACCTACGACCTGCACCGCGGCATTTTGGCCAATCCAGAAGGCAATTTAATCCCAGCGGTTGCGGTCCATGCTTACAACGCGCAGACCCGCCGTTATGAAACGGACCAGGAATACGCCGCCCGTATTCGCGCCGATCTCGCCCGAAATTCCGAGGAAATTCGGGAACACCTGGGGCGAGCACCCCGCGCGATTATGTGGCCGTATGGAGCCTACACGCAGAGCAGCGATGCAATCGCCTCTTCGCTCGGCATGCACGTCACCTTCACCCTCGGGTGGCCGGTGGTTTCCCCTGCCAAGCCTTTCGGGGAGACAGGCCTGAATGCAATCCCGCGTCTGGTTCTCATGTCGAATCCGAATGCCGAAGCTCTGGCGTGGTCGCTCGGTCATCTGGACTTGAGAAGCAATATCCGCGCCGTTCAGGTGGATTTGGATTACATCTACGATCCGGATCCGGTACAGCAGAACCGGAACCTCGGCCTGTTGTTGGATCGAATTAAAAAATTAAATGTTAACCAAGTGTGGTTGCAGGCGTTCGCCGATCCCACGGGCAGCGGCGCCGCCAGTTCCGTCTATTTCCCGAACGGCGAACTGCCCATGCGGGCCGATCTGTTTTCGCGGGCGGCGTGGCAATTGCGTACCCGCTGCGGAGTGCAGGTCTATGCGTGGATGCCAGTGCTTGCCTGGCAACTTCCCGACAAGTCGCTCCAGTCGCGCTTGCAAATCAAATCCAAATCCGGCGTACCCTCTGAAAGCCCGGTGCGGTTAAATCCATTCCTGCCGGAGAGCCGCCGGATCATTGGCGCTCTTTATGAGGACCTTGGGCGTTCCGCCCCGGTGGCCGGCATCCTCTTCAACGACGATGCAATTCTGCAGGACACGGACGACCTGGGGCCGCACACGCCTCCCCCCGGTACGGAGCGTACACGGGCTTTGATCGACTTCACCGATGATTTGACGGCGCATGTTCGGCACTGGAGCCCGGAGATTTCAACCGCACGGAATCTGTTCGCCATGCCGGTCCTCAAGCCTCGAAGCGAGGCCTGGTACGCCCAGTCCCTGCCGGCCTTTTTGGCCAACTACAACATGGTCGCGCTGATGGCAATGCCGGGGCTGGAAAACGTCAGGCGGCCTAAACCCTGGCTAAAGAAATTGACGCGTTCCGTCGCGCGCGTGCCTGGTGGCATTGACGGGACAGTATTCGAGCTGCAAACCGTCGATTGGCGCACAAAAAAGCCGGTTCCCATTCGCAAACTTGCGGGAGAGATGCGTTTGCTGCAATCGAGAGGCGCTCTCAACATGGCGTATTATCCCGACGACTTTGCCAAGAACAATCCGGATATCGACAAATTGATTCCCGCATTCTCAGCCTCCAACTATCCCGCACTTCAACCGTGAAGGAGGTGACCGGTCTGTCATGATGAACTTACTTCTTGGTTACTCGTTTTACTATCCACTCACGATGTCCCTGCTGTGGATATTCGGCGGCATCTACTATTTTCTTCGCCTGGAACGTAACGCGCCACGGCCCGACCAGCCGCCCAAGCTAGACTATTGGCCGAAGGCCACGCTGGTGGTGCCTTGCCACAACGAAGGGGACATTATCCGGGAAACGCTGCAGCACGCGGCCCAGCAGGATTACCCGGATTTCGAGATCATCGCGATAGACGATGGGAGCAGCGACGACACCGGCCGCATTCTCGACGAACTCACCGGAGTCTATCCGCAGCTTCGCGTGTTGCATTTCCCTGAAAATCAGGGCAAGGCCATGGGGCTGCGCATGGCCGCCCTGGCAGCCGACAGCGATTACCTGATTTGCATCGATGGGGACGCGTTGCTGGACCGATTCGCCACGCGCTGGTTGATGTGGCACCTGGCCACTGGACCCCGGGTTGGGGCGGTGACCGGCAATCCGCGCATCCGTAACCGATCGACCTTATTGGGCCGCCTTCAGGTGGGC
Organism: Acidobacteriota bacterium; assembly: GCA_021802085.1. Classification (GTDB taxonomy): domain Bacteria; phylum Acidobacteriota; class Terriglobia; order Terriglobales; family Acidobacteriaceae; genus JAKAAZ01. Next base: position 25,998 of record JAKAAZ010000008.1, on the reverse strand, counting down.
GAGTTCTCTTCCATCATTGGCCTGATTAAGCGTGCGCAGCGGATTTACGGGCGAATTTTCACCGTGTCCGGAGTGATCGCCGGATTCCGTATCACAGCTCTTCACCAGGTCGGCTACTGGAACACCGACATGCTCACAGATGACATCGACATCAGTTGGCGCTTGCAGATGGATTTCTGGGACGTCCGTTATGAACCCAATGCCCTGTGCTGGCTTCTCATGCCGGAAACCCTGGTGGGGTTATGGAAACAACGGCTCCGTTGGGCGCAAGGTGGAGTTGAGGTTTCGCGCCGGTACATGAAGCTTTTGTGGGTCTGGCCGCGGCGCCGCATGTGGTTTGTCCTGCTGGAGCACATCCTCAGCGTGGTCTGGTCTTACGGCATTCTGGTGGTCCTGGTATTGGCGATTTTAGGCGTTTTCTTTCGCCTGCCGGTGTCGCTCACGGTGCCGGGGCCGTTTCCAGGCTGGTACGGAGTCATTCTTAGCGCAGTTTGCATTGTGCAGTTTCTAGTCAGCATGATGATCGAGCGGCGCTACGAAAAGACTGTCGGACGCGAATTTTTCTGGATCATCTGGTACCCGCTCGCGTTCTGGATGATTGGCATGCTGACAACTGTGGTTTCCGTCCCTCTGACATTGTCAAAAAAAATCGGCGCCCGGGCTGTATGGGAAAGTCCGGATCGAGGTATCCAGTGAAGCACGCCCAATCTCCACTCATCATCTATTATCCGGAACGGCAGTCTACCGCCCGGCGAACTCTTTTCGGGGCGCTGACGTTCACCATCTGGCTGCTCTGGTTTTATCTGTGGCTGCCGCTGATCACGGCCGTCTTATGGGCGGTCGGGGTGCGTAACGCCTATATCCAGGTCTTCGCCGGAGCGCGGGGTGTGGGCCTGGAAAGCGTCGGTGTTGTCACGCTGATCTCCATTGTCCTCGTATTCTATTGGGCAAACTACAATCGCATACGCTATGCCAAAAGTACGAGAAGGCAACGTGCCAAAACCGTGTCGAAAGCAGTCATCGGAGAGAACTTCGGGGTTTTGAATCCTGCCACCATGTCGCTGCTGCTGAAACAACGGCGTCTCATACTCTACTTCGACCAAGCGGGACAGTTAACCAGGGTCGAACCCCTGACCAACGATGTTCCAGGGTCCGCAGTGGATCAGGAAAGCGTGCCGGTGGGGACGTCGCCCTGAGTGCCTGTTTACGATCTATAGTCCTGTTGTGGCGAGGGTATCCGCAGAGCCATATGCGTCCGCATTTCCGGTGCGGTAATCGAGGAGGATGGAGCCAAGAAAGCCGTATCCAGGCGATGTGAGCCGGGAGCAGTTCGAATCGATTCGTCCAATCCTGGAGGGTGTTCGTAAGCGCACAAACCGCGCACGGTGGATTTGCAGGAAGTCTTCAACGCGGTTTTATATCTTCTCAAAAGCGGCTGCCAGTGGCGCATGCTGCCCGAAGGGTTCCCCAACTGGATCATAAGTGTATTCGTATTTTGCCAAGTGGAGCGCGCCCGATGCGGGCGGAGTGATGGAGCGCATCGACGCCACGGTTCACGTCGTCAAGCGCAATGAACTGCATGCATTTGTGGTGCTGCCCAAGCGCTGGATCGTGGAACGATCCTTCGCCTGGCTAGAAAAATGCCGCCGGCTATGGAAGAACTGTGAACGCAAGCTGAACACCAGCCTGCAAATGGTCCACCTGGCTTTCCTTAGACTGCTGCTCAGGAGATCGTAAACAGGCTCTCAGGAGCAACGCGACGAAGAATCCAGAGGGTGATGGCTGCGTGGAATGAATCGAGCACCCTCTGGATTCTTCACTTCGTTCAGAATGACACTAGTTCGTATCTGGGTGCCACATCCTGGCCGCGCCGTTTGCGGCTAGGGTGGGAGAACAACTACTCCTGACCCGATGACAACTCCAGCGGCAAACTCATGTTCTCGGCGGCTGCGGCCCGGCTGCGTGGGGCCTGCTTGAACGTATTGTCGCGGGCATAGCGCGGATACTCGACCTGCTGGCCGTTCAATAATTGCTGCACCGTCAGCACCTGCATGCGCGGATAGCTGCTTCCATCCGGCGATTTATAAAATCCAGCTTCAGCGGCCTCCTTCATCATCGGGCGCGTCGGCGCTTCAAAGCACAGAAACACGCCAATCTCGGCCTTCTCGCGCTCCAGCGTCCCGCGCAGGTCGCGAACCTGCGACACCGTCACGCCCCCGGCCTTCACGGAAAAGAGAATCTGCTTCGAGTCGCCCTTGGTGTTGTCGTGGAAATACAGCCGCCCGTCGATGCCCCGGTCCGCGCCCTTCTTCTGCTCCGCAGGCCGCGCGCCCACCAGCCCAAGCGCCCACCACTGGAACTGATACTTGTCCTGCTCGGCCAGCGCCGCCGCTCCCGCAACATCTTTTGGTTCGCCGATCACTTCATACGTCTTGCGAATTTCTTCGCCAAAGGCATCGGAGAGCCGCTTCTTGATCAGTCCAATCGCAAGGTGCGTAATGTCGATGCCAATCCAGCGCCGGTTCAGTTTTTGCGCGACTTGAATCGTCGTGCCGCATCCGCAGAAAGGATCGAGCACCACATCGCCTTCATTGCTGCTCGCTTTCAGGATGCGTTCGAGCAAGGCTTCCGGCTTTTGCGTCGGATACCCAAGACGCTCTTGTGCCTGTGAATTTATTGGGAAAATGTCTGTCCAAACATTGCCCATCAACACGCCGGACATTTCATCCAGATAACGCTTGAGTCTAGGCCGCTTCGAATTGTCTGACGGATACCAGATTTTGCCCTCTGTATCCAGCTTCTGCATCGTCTCTTTTGAGTAACGCCAACCATTTGGTGGCGACGAAAAGCCTTTCCATTCGTACATCATGTTGGGTCTAGGCTTCGGACTTGTCATGTTGTCGAGTGTGTAGGGCCGTCCCTGTTCGTCGCGATTTCTATACTTTGACGCGATGTATTCATTGCTGTGCGGCGAGTAAATAGCATTCCATGTCGGTCTACCGTTCATCGTGTAATACAGCAGTGTGTCTGAAACAGGGCTCCAGCGCATAGCATCGCTGTGGGTATTCGTTCGCTTCCATATAATCTCGGAGCAAAAAGCTTGCGGTCCAAACACAGCATCCATCAGAATCTTCAAATAATGGCTGGCCGTCGGATCGCAGTGCAGATAAATGGAGCCAGTCTCCTTCAGCACGCGGCGCAACTCGACCAGGCGCGGGGCCATCATTGCCAGATACGCCATCATGTCGGAGTTGCCGAGGAACGTATGAAAGGCGCGCATCGCGTCCGCCACGCGGCCACCCGTTTCGACAATCCCCTCATACGCGCGCTGGCTGTCGAGGTTCCACTCCCAGGTATCTTCAAAGGCGTGGATCTGCGAACTCGACCGGCTGCCGTCTTTCTCCGCGAACAGCACGTTGTAGTCCTGCCGCGAGTTGAACGGCGGGTCCAGATACACCAGGTCGACCGACTCCTCGCGCACGTAGCGCCGCAGCACATCCAGGTTGTCGCCGTAATAAAGTTGGTTTTTGTCCGCCATCTGAGTTTCACTGTGAGAGTAGCACGGCTCCCCATAAAGAAGAGTCATTCTGAGCGCAGCGAAGAATCCAGAGGGTGATGGCAGTTAGGATGAGGCAAACATTCTCTGGACTCTTCACTCCGCGAACCTGGGACTGCACATGCCCACCACAAGAGTCATTCTGAGGCTGTCGCCGCGGCGACCGACGAAGAATCCAGAGGGTGATGGCTGCGTGGAACGAATCGAGCACCCTCTGGATTCTTCACTTCGTTCAGAATGACACTGGTTCGTATCTGGGTGCCCCACATCTCGCTTCTGAGATGTGGGAGTTGATCGCGCCCACGTGAATTCAGGAAGAGATCAGTTCGCCAGGCGCTGCAAGCGCAGGCGCTCCACGCCGTCGAGTGCCTCCCACAGCGCCTTGGCCGCGGTCTCCGCTGCATCGAGGGCTTTGTCCGCCGATGCGGGATCGCGCTCCAGTTCCTTCGTGATCGCCTGCTTCCAGACTTCCGCATGATACACATCGGCCGTCTCATGCACGTCGAAGTAGCGGCAGGTTTTCGCGTCCGCCTTATAGTGATCGCGCAGGCCGGCGGCTTTTTGTTTCGCAATCTCCGGCACCTGCGACTCATACGCATAGAGCGCCGCCAGACCGACCGCGGCGTTCTCCTGCTGGATCAGCCGAAAAAATGTTCCAATCAGCGCCTTGGTCTCCGGCTGCAGTTCGCGCTGGCGCACGCTGGCATCGTTCGCGCCCATGCCGTTGGCGAAATCCATCCACAACTGGCTGTGCGGCTTGCGGTCGGCCGAGTCGATCCCTTCTTCATCCACCAGGTTGCGCAGCACAGTGCGGCGCAGCTCCGTATCTTCCAGACGCGAGTGCAGCGCGCTCAGGTACGTGGGGAATGCAGACACATGGTGCCAGTATTCGGCGGCGTATTCCCGCAGATCGTCTGAGGTCAACTCGCCCGCCGTCCAGGCGCGATAGAAGGAATGGGTCAGCAGGTTGTAGGGTGCGATGCGGCTTTCCAGAGCTTGGAAGAAATCCGTATTTGCTGGCATAGTGTGCCTCCTTGGGATCGCGTGAAAACTGTGCGCGTATCCTGCACTGTACGCGATTCTGCGGCGAGTCTCAAGGGGCAGGCTCCGGCGCCTCGATTTTGCGCACGTTCTGGGCATCGCAGCCGTCCCCGCGCAACAAGCCAGCCAACAACTCTGCGGCGGTTTTTCCGCTGACCGGATGCCGCCACAACGGTGCGATCTCTTCAAGCGGCGCCAGCACAAAGCGCCGCTCCGCCAGCGACGGATGCGGCAATTTCAGCGAAGGCGTTTCCATCACGACATCGCCATACGACAACAAATCCAGATCGAGCGTGCGCGGCCCTTTGGGAACAGACGCGCTGCGGTCGCGGCCATGCTGCTGCTCGATGCGCAGCAGCGCGGCCATCAATTCCTGCGGCGGCAACGTTGTTTGCAGCGCGACCACGGCATTCAGAAAATCCGGCTGCGCGACCAAGCCGACCGGGGCGGTCTCGTAGAACGAAGAAGTTGCTTCCACCGTGCCGAGTTGCCGCAACGCGGCGATGGCGGAGCGCAGATGTTCCACGCGATCACCCAGGTTCGAACCCAGCGCGACATACGCGGTCGCGCCCTCGCCATGCTGCGGCGCCGTTGTCATCGTGCTCCGGGAAACCATTCCACATAGGCGTCGCCCTTGCGCCCGTGTAGATGGCCCGCTTGCCCGCGAAATATACCCAATAGCTGGCCGAACATACGATGGTTCCTTTCACTCGATTTGTCATTTCCGGAACTGCCCGCGGTTTCCTCGCGCCGTCAGTCGATGGGGGTATCGGTAAGCTGCGACTGCGCGACGATCTGCCGCATCAGGGCAATCAGCGCGGCGCGCGTGTTCTCTGGCAGATCGCCAAAGAATGCGGCGTCATTCTGGTCGGCAATGGCAGCCAGCCTGGGAACAAGCTTCTGCCCGATGGAGCTCAGCCGAATCTCCTGCGCGCGACCATCCTCTTGACTGGCTCGACGCTCGACCAGGTCCTTCTGAACCAGCCGCTCCACCAGTCGCGAGACTGGAGCCTTGGTCATTCCCATGGCCTCCGCGAGCGCGGAGGAAGAACTCGGCGCGGGCTCGTCGTAGAGTTTCCGCATCGCCACCCATTCCGAGACGCTGATGTCGAGCTTTTCCAGACGCCGGGCAAACGACGCCGACACATGATTGGAGACAAAACGCAGCCAATACCCGACATGATCCTCGAGACGGCTGACCCGCTGGCTTTTTGACCGAGACATTGGAGCCTCCGAAAAATTAGTTGCCTTAGCAACCATATGTGCAATATTAGTTGCCTTAGCAACTATTTTCAAGTGGGCATTTTTGCCGTGAAAAAATATTCTGGATGGGTGGCGCAAAACTGGATTAGGCGGAGAGTGTCGCTGGACGCAGCAGCGATGGGACCGGCATTTCCTGTTCCATGACGGGCAGATGCACCAGCTCCCACGCCGAACGGTCCTGCAACAATCGCGCGACCAATGCTGTGTGCATGGCATGGCCGGCGCGCTCCGCGACAACGTGGCCCTGGATACGTTTGCCCGCCAGCGCCAAATCTCCAATCAGATCCAGAATCTTGTGGCGAACAAACTCATTGGGAAAACGCAGTGGGCCATTCTGTACCCCGCGTCGCGTCAGGACGATCGCATTTTCCGGCGATACGCCGCGAATCAAGCCCATGTCCCGCAACATCTGTTCATCTTCGCGGAAGCCGAATGTGCGGGCCGCGGCCAGCTCGGACGCGTACGCGCCGGTATTCAGATCCAGCTGAAACGACTCCTTGCCGATGGGCGATGGAAAATCGATGGCATAGGAAACGCTGTAACCTTCGCCCGGATACACGCCGATGAACTTGCTGGAGTCATGCACTTCAATCGTTTTACGGATGCGAAGATATTCGCGACGGCGGCGCTGCGTGCGCAGCCCGACGGACTGGAATGCTTCTATATAAGGAAGAGCGCTGCCATCGAGGATTGGCAGTTCGAGGTTGTCCAGTTCGACGATGACATTGTCGACGCCATAGCCGATCAGCGCGGAAAGCAGGTGCTCCGTGGTGGAAATCAGCACGCCTTGCCGCATCAAACTGGTGGCATAGCTGACCTTCGCTACATTGCGTCCAATGGCGGGAATCTCAAAATTGTCGAGGTCGGTGCGGCGAAACAAAATTCCCGCGCCACCGGGTGCGGGCAGCAAACGCAGATGCACCGGCGCTCCGCTGTGCAGGCCGATTCCGGAAAACTCGACCGAGCCACCGATGGTCTGTTCGAATTGCAGATTGCGCGCGATCGCGAAGCTCCAATCCTGTAAACTCTTATCCTATAAGGAGTCGCGTCGAGATAGATGCGGCAAACTTACCACACATTGTGTCGTGGCCGCACTTCGAACAGTGCGAAAATCGCATCTGAAAGGATGTTGAGCCATGAGCACTGTCCCGGAATATGAACCCAGACGCCTGCTGAAAGACGCGAAAGACCGCCAGGAAAGAATGGTGCAGCAACTGGAGGCGCTGGTTTCAGTAGAGTCGCCGAGCGAAAACAAGGGTGCGGTGGACCGCGCCAGTCGTCTCGTCGCGAGCTGGCTTGAAGAACTGGGCGGAAAAATCCGCTGGCACCGGCAAAAGCAATTCGGCGATCTGCTGGAAGTGCGGTTCGGAGCGATGGGTCCGGGTTCTGGGCGAGTTGCGAGCGCAAAACAAAAGCCGATTCTGCTGCTGGGACATCTCGACACCGTCTGGCCGATGGGAACGCTGGCGACGATGCCGTTTCGTAAGGCGAAGAGGAAAATTTTCGGCCCCGGCGTGTACGACATGAAGGCGGGCGTGGTGATGGCGCTGCACGCGCTGGCGATGTTGCGCGAAGCCGAGGCGCTGGCCGCGCCGGTGGTGGTGCTGTTGAACTCCGAGGAAGAAGTTGGCAGCCCTGTTTCACGCGCGGTGACGGAGAAAATTGCGCGGGAGTGTTCGAAGGTATTTGTTCTGGAGCCGGCGCAGGGCCCGCAGGGAGCGTACAAAACCGCGCGCAAAGGCGTCGGTGATTATTCCATTCACGTGCGAGGCGTGGCCGCGCATAGTGGCGTTGATTTCGGAAACGGACATTCCGCGGTGCTCGAACTTGCTCGACTGATCGAAAAGATTTCGCGGTTTACCGATTTGAAAACGGGGCTGACGGTGAATCCTGGGACGATTTGCGGCGGCACGCGAGTGAATGTGATTGCGGCGGAAGCGCGGGCGGAAGTGGATGTGCGAATTGCACGGATGCGGGATGCGGCGCGTGTGGAGCGGCTGTTTCGCGGGCTGCGCGCGACCGATCGCAGTTGCAGCGTGACCGTTACTGGCGGTATGAACCGTCCGCCGATGGAGCGCGGGCGAGGAACCGTTCAGCTATTTCATCAGGCAAAAGAAATCGCGCGCGCGATGGGGTTCGCGCTGGAAGAAGCCAGTACCGGCGGCGGCTCCGATGGAAACTTTACCGCCGCGCTGGGGATTCCGACGCTGGACGGCATGGGCGCGGTGGGCGAAGGCGCGCACGCCGCGCATGAGTCGATTGTGCTGGGCGAACTGGCGCCTCGGACTGCATTGCTGGCCGCGATGATTGCGGGATGAATTCAGCTTGCATCCGCCTCGCTGCGAGGAGGTGGCGCGCAGGAATTCCACACCGTCGACAAGAATCATCTACACTCTACACAGTAATCCTGAAGCGAGTCTCTGACAGAAGCGATGCGATTCTCAGTTCCACATCCGATTCCGTATCAGGGTAGCAAACGCAGATTGGCGGTTGCCATTCTCAGCCATATTCGAGCCCGACACTACAGGCGTCTGATCGAGCCTTTCGCTGGCTCGGCTGCCGTCACACTCGCGGCGGCGCAGAAGGGTATTTTCTCTTCATATGTGATCGGTGATGTATTGGAGCCCCTGATTCAGTTGTGGCAGACCGTAATAGAAAACCCCGGCAGAATTGCCGATCAGTATGAAGCACTTTGGCTTCAGGAGCGCGCAAATCCAATCGGCGCATATTACGAAATCCGGCGTGAATTCAACAAAGACAATGACCCCGCCAAGTTGCTGTACCTGCTGGCGCGATGCGTAAAAAATGCCGTTCGCTTCAACCCATCAGGCGAATTCAATCAATCGCCCGACAAACGCCGCAAAGGGACGCGCCCACCCACAATGAAAGCCGAATTGTTTGCCGCGCATCGGCTACTCAAAGGGAAATGCCGTGCAATATCGACTGACTTCTTGCCGCTGATTCAGCAAGCGCAACAAGACGACTTTTTCTATCTGGACCCTCCCTATCAGGGAACCAGCGAAGGGCGCGATCTACGCTATATAGCTGGTGTATCTCGTCAGCGGATGATCGAAGCGCTAGCCATCCTGAATGAAAAACGGGTGCCGTTCGTTTTGAGTTATGACGGGTATTGCGGAAACAGAAAGTACGGAGAACCGCTTCCAGAAACGATTGCTCACCGAATTCTGTTGGATGTAGGTCGATCGAGTCAGGCAACTCTGAATGGCAATCACGACGTGACGCTTGAGTCGCTTTATGTCTCCCACTCAATCCTACAAAATCAGAAACACACGATATATTCTTTGGAAGACTTCACAGCCCAGGCCAGTCTTTTTAACTCACTCGTGTAACACCCGTTTGATCTGTTGTGCCACAGTCACTTTGTTTTGGGCAGCTTTATCTCTTAGACGTTCAAAATCTCCTATCTCGTCGCCTTGCCAAATGATATCGACTCGACGTTCTTGCTTGAGGGCAACATGCGTGTAACCGATCGGTTCTGCCCAGTAACACGAACGACAGGTAGCTGCTTTCCGATCCTGCAACCAATTTTTACAATGCTCGCAAGCCCAGGATTTTCTGCGATTGCAAGGGCCGCATAGTGGCTGATATGAGTCGGCTTCGCCGCTCAGTGATTCACCCACGACTTGATAGGGGATGCGATGATCGAGCTGTACGTTATGTTCCGAACCGCAAATTTGACATTTGCCGCCCATCGCCAGGACGATTCCGTCTCGCACCTTTTTCGGGAGTTCTTTTCTGCCAAGCTTACCTTGTTCAAGCTTCCCGCCTAACGCAAGCGTGTATGCGGCGATGGACCGTCCGTTGGAATGCTTGACCCGAGTGGTTTCTAACGGGAATCCAAGTTCGCGAACGTCGCGGGCCGCTCGTGGTGGATGCTCATACCCTGCACGGCTGATCTCTTCCGTAGTCACAGCACCATTTTTTACGATTGCGTCCAAGACGAATCTCGCTCGTTTGTTGGTTACTGCTTTGATCTGCTGCAAAATTTCATTTGGAATTTTTGGCACGCCGACCCTCCGCAATAAGCTCCGCCGAAGAAATCCCTAAAGCTCCGGCAATGTTATCCAGGGTGTTGAGGGTGACATTGCGCTCCCCGCGCTCGATTGCGCCGACATAAGTTCGGTGCAGCCCGCACCTATCCGCAAATTCTTCTTGGGACCATCCCCGCTCAGCGCGAAGGGCGCGTAAATTATGAGCAAGAATTTGATTTGAGTTTTCCGGCATTCAGAGAAGTGTCGCCGCATGATGACTTTTTATCTACAGACTAGATATAGCAATGCGCGGTCGTTCCGGTGTCATTCCAAAATTCATGGAGATGCTGACGGTGCAGCAATTATTGAACGGCCAGCAGGTCGAGTATCCGCGCTATGCCCGCGACAATACGTTCAAGCAGGCCCCACGCAGCCGGGCCGCAGCCGCCGAGAACATGAGTTTGCCGCTGGAGTTGTCATCGGGTCAGGAGTAGTTGTTCTCCCACCCTAGCCGCAAACGGCGCGGCCAGGATGAGGTACCCAAGATCGTCGATTGTCCGAGGATACGACAATCCCGCATCTCAAAAGCGAGATGTGGGGCACCCAAATACGACCCGGTGTCATTCTGAACGAAGTGAAGAATCCAGAAGGTGCTCGATTCAAACAGGGGGTGGTCACCCTCTGGATTTTTCGTCGGTCGCCGCGGCGACATCGTCAGAATGACTCGTGTGAAGGACGATGCGAGGGATGGGTGCGCCGCATCACTGGCGGCCGATGGAGTCGAGGCGGGTTCTGATGGCGAGGGAATCGAGCGAGGCCAGCGGCAGCGTCAGCCGCAGCGGGTTCAGCTTTGAGTAGAGTCAGCAGCGTACCGGCGTCCTGCCCGTACAACTCTACGCGCGCGGGCCGGTGTATTCTTCCTCCGTCACATGGTCCAGCCAGACCACGTCAACGCCGTGTTCGTCCTTCTCCTGGATTGCCAGGTGAACCATCGTGTGCCCCGGCGCCGCGCCATGCCAATGCACCTCGCCCGCATCGATCCAGACAGAATCGCCGGGTCGAATTGTCTGTGCCGACTGGCCCTTCAACTGCACAATGCCAAGCCCGGTCAGCACATGCAGGGCCTGCCCGACGGGGTGCGTGTGCCATGCCGTGCGTGCACCCGGCTCAAACGAAACCAGGTTGGCTTTCAATCGTGAGGGGGCAGCTCCCGTCACGACTTCATCGATCCAAACCGTGCCGGTGAACCAAGAATCCGGCCCCTTGCGGCAAGCTCTCATTGGATTCGTGAGTATTTGCATTGTGCGTGTGATTCTAACAAAAGCAGCAGTCGCTTGGGCGAGCGCACACCGGGGTACGCTACGATGGGCCGCTTGCGTTATCATGGACTTGCATGTCTTTTCCAGTCAAAATCTGCGTTGTCTGCTCTGAAGAGTTCGAGCTGAAGCCAGATAAACCCGGGTTCGCCAATCGCTGTCCAGCGTGCAGCGTCCCCGAAGCAACGGACTCTTCCGCCAAGCGTCGTTTGGACGCGGACGAACGCAAGGCCCAGAGTGAAGTGAATGAGGCGCGGCGCGGTGCCATCCGCGAGCTTCTCTACCGCAAAGACAGTTGATGCTCGCGGAATACTTCCAGACGAACGACCCCGGTTCCCTGTGTCTGCCTCCGAAGGCCATCAGATCGAAGCTCGCCCAACCAATGCGAACTGCGCACCAAAGGCAGCGCGCGATTGAGATTGCACCGAAACCGCAGCCAACAATTTCTCCAACCAAAAAATAAAGTCTGCTAGGATACTCCGATGGAAATTTCCCGTCGTGATCTTTGTGCCCTGTTGCCAGCCGCCACACTGCTGTCAGCGTTGCCGCTTGAAAGCCAAACCATGAAAACGCTGGCGAACTCAGAGGTGTTCCCGTTCGACAAGCCAGCCCCGGTCATTGAAAGATTGCAGGCGCGGCGTACCGACAACCTGGAGCGAATTGGCTGCTTCCAACTTGAGCTCTAGAGGGAAAACATCCATGGCAATCAAGAAATCCAGCTCCAGCAGTCGCACGAAATCCGCAGCCAAGAAATCTTCCAGCAAGAAAAAATCGAGCACCAGAAAATACAGTCCCAAAGCGTCGAAAAGTGTCGAGCGCGAGATGAAGGCATTCAAGCAGGGAAAACTGAAGAGCGGTTCGGGACACAAGGTGACGAATCGGAAGCAGGCAATCGCGATCGGCCTTTCCGAAGCCAGAGAATCCGGCGCCAAAGTCCCCGCGAAGAAATCTTCAAAAAGTTAAAGAATAGTCCCCTCCCATCGAAACGGCGTCTCCAGCTATCTGTTGCCGGGCGCAAGCAGCCGGTGTCCGTTTTCAGTGCTCCCCACAGTGCGGCAAAGCAGGCAGACGCGAAAAAAACCGGCCAGCAGAGCCAATTGATCGGGCCAACTTTCGAGACCAATGCCGTCGTCTCCCAATCCATGGCCTAATTTTCATGTATCCTTGGGATTATCGATAATCGGTCACCCGATTGCATTTCATTCGATCAATTTTCAACCTTCCACCTCGATTGGATCCTCCATGTGGATTGTTCGCCTGGCCCTACGCAGGCCGTATACCTTCGTTGTCCTGTCCCTCCTCATCCTGATCCTTGGGATTACGGTCATCTTGCGCACCCCGACCGACATCTTCCCGAATATCGATATTCCAGTCGTGGCGGTCATCTGGGGCTATAACGGACTGTCTCCAGAGCAGATGGCCGACAGAATTTCCAGCGTATTCGAGCGCGCCGTCACCACCACCGTGGACAACATCGAACACATCGAAACCCAGACATTAACGGGCACTTCCATCTCTAAAATCTATTTCCATCCAGGAACCAACGTCGATGCCGGCGTGGCCCAGGTCACAGCGATTTCCCAGACGATGTTGCGCAACTTTCCCCCCGGCACGTTACCCCCACTGATCCTCACCTACAATGCATCCGCGGTGCCTGTGTTGGACCTCGCCCTCTCCGGCAAAGGTCTCAGCCAGCAACGGCTTTTCGATCTCGCCTCGAATTTTATACGCCCGGAACTCGCCACCGTGCCGGGTGCATCGAGTCCGTGGCCGTTTGGCGGCAAGCAACCGCAGGTCCAGGTCGATATCGACGACGTAAAACTCCAGGCCATGCATCTCTCGCCCGCCGATGTCGTCCAGGCCTTCGCCAAGCAGAATTTGATTCTCCCCGCTGGCACCGAGAAGATCGGCGTCTATGAATATCAAATTGAAACCAACAGCGCCCCTCGCACCATCGAGGGTCTGAACGACATCCCCATCAAGACCGTCAATGGCGCCACCATTTACGTTCGCGATGTGGCGCACGTGCGGAACGGATTTCCGCCCCAGACAAACATCGTCCGCGTCGACGGCCAGCGTGCCGCGCTCATGACGATTGAGAAAACGGGAAATGTCTCCACCTTGGATCTGGTCTCGCATGTGCGCAGGATCCTGCCCAGAATCGCGGCCACCCTCCCTCCTCAACTCGTGATTCGTCCGCTCGACGATCAGTCCATTTTCGTTCGCGCCGCCATCAACGACGTGGTGGTGGAGGCGCTGATTGCCGCCTGCCTGACTGCAATCATGATCCTCGTCTTTTTGGGCAGTTGGCGCAGCACGTTGATTATCGCCGTCTCCATCCCGCTTTCCGTCCTCGTCTCTCTCATTGTGCTCAGCAGCCTGGGCCAGACCATCAACATCATGACCCTCGGCGGCCTGGCTCTCGCGGTTGGAATCCTTGTCGATGATGCGACCGTCGAAATTGAGAACATCAATCGAAACCTTGAGATGGGCAAGCAGGTCGAACAGGCGATCCTGGACGGCGCCGCCGAGATCGCCATTCCGGCCTTCGTTTCCACGCTTTCCATCTGCATCGTGTTTGTTCCCATGTTCTTCCTGGGAGGCGTGGCGAAATATCTTTTCGTGCCGCTTGGGGAGGCAGTCGTTTTCGCCATGCTGGCGTCCTATTTTCTGTCGCGCACCATCGTGCCGACCATGGCAAAATACCTGCTGCAGGAGCACGAAGATGGCGACCTGGACCGCCGCCGAGCCAGTCGAAATCCGTTCGTCCGCCTGCAAATGAAGTTCGAGGACCGGTTCGAGCGCATCCGTCATGGATATCGCGAGATCCTCGTCGTCTGTTTGCATCATCGAGGCGTATTCATCGCCGGATTCTTCATCGCCTGCGCCATCTCGATGCTTGTGCTCTATCCATGGCTGGGTCAGGACTTCTTTCCCCAGGGAGATGCGGGACAATTCAAACTCCATGTCCGCGCGCATACCGGAACCCGCATTGAAGATACAGCGGCCCTTTGCGACCGGGTCGATCAAACCATTCGCGAAACGATTCCGCAAAGAGATTTGGGAACCATCATCGACAACATCGGTGTGCCCTACAGCGGCATCAATCTCTCCTACGGTAACTCGGGAACCGCCGGCTCCTGGGACGCCGACATCACGGTGGCGCTGGAGAAAAATCACCGGCCAACGGAAGACTACATCCGCGCTTTGCGCGGCAAACTCGCCCGTACTTTTCCCGGCGTGACATTTTATTTTCTTCCCACCGATATCGTGAACCAGATCCTCAACTTCGGACTCCCGGCGCCGCTCGATATTCAGATTATTGGCCAGGATATGGTGGCCAATCACGCCGTCGCGGAAGAGATGATGTCCAAATTGCGTTACATTCCCGGCGCAGTCGACCTGCACGTTCAGCAGTCTATGAACGAGCCGAACTTCACCGTGGATGTGGACCGGACAAAGGCGCAACAGGTCGGTTTCAGTCAATCCGATGTTGTCAACAGTATGCTGACCGCGCTCAGCGGCAGCTTCCAGACGTCGCCGCAATTCTGGCTCAACTGGAACAACGGCGTCAGTTACTCCATCGCCGTGCAGGAGCCGCAATACCGTATGGATACGCTGCAGGATCTGCAAAATATTCCTGTCACCGGCGCCAGCGGCGCGCCGCTGCAGATCCTTTCCAACCTGGCCAGTGCCCATCGCGGCGTCGAGCCGGGAACCGTCAGCCACTATAACGTATTGCCGGTCATCGATATTTACGGCTCCGTGGATGGCACCGACCTGCGCACGGCTGCCAAGCAAGTGGACCGAATTATCGCCCAGACACAGAAAAGTTTGCCGCGCGGCTCCCGCATTGTCGTGCGTGGCCAGATCCTCACCATGCGCGCTTCCACCATCGGCCTGCTCGGCGGCCTGCTATTTGCCATCGTGCTGGTCTACTTGCTGATTGTCGTCAATTTTCAGTCGTGGTTGGATCCGTTCGTCATTGTTGCCGCGCTGCCCGCCGCCCTCACGGGAATTGTCTGGTTTCTTTTCCTCACCCGCACCCACATCAGCGTTCCGGCCTTGACCGGCTCCATCATGTGCATGGGCGTGGCCACGGCCAACAGCATTTTGGTCGTAAGCTTCGCTCGCGAAGAACTGGCGCGCGGTTCCAGCGCCGTCGAGGCAGCCATGGTCGCTGGCTTTACCCGCTTTCGTCCTGTGCTGATGACGGCACTGGCCATGATCATGGGCATGTTTCCCATGGCGCTCGGCATCGGCGCCAGCGGAGAGCAGAATGCGCCCCTGGGACGGTCCGTCATCGGCGGCCTGTTGTTCGCTACTGTCGCTACATTGTTTTTCGTACCGGTCTTTTTCAGCCTGATGCATGGAGGGTCCAAGCCGTTGGCGGAGCCTTCGAAGGAGCTGTCGGAATGAGTCAAACGGAAAATCATGCAAACACCGCCCCCCCAGCATCCCACACCGGGCCGCGGAAGGTTTCTATCGAGCCCACCCGGCAGGCGACGCGGCGAGCACTCACCATCCTAATCGTGCTGCTCATCATCGCCGTAGTGGTCGCGATTACGGGCATCATTCCACGCTTGCACGCGCGCTCGGCACTGCGTGAGCAGACCGACAGCATGGCCGTGCCCGACGTCTCCACCATCTTCCCTCAGTCTGGCGAACCCATGCAGGAAGTGGTTCTTCCCGGCACCATCCAGGCGTATGCGGACGCGCCCATCTATGCCCGCACCAATGGATACGTCAAGGCGTGGTATCACGACATCGGCTCGCATGTTCACAAGGGCGAACTGCTGGCTGTCATCGAGACTCCTGAACTGGATCGGCAAGTGGATGAGGCTCGGGCCAACCTGAATACAGCCCAGGCCAACCTGCGTCTTGCGAATGTTACCGCCCGGCGGTATGAAGGGTTGCGAAACACGGATGCCGTGTCGAAAGAATCCATCGATACAGCGTCGCAGACGGAAAGCGCACAGCAGGCGTCCGTGGTTGCGGCGCAGCAGAGCATGAATCAGTTGCTGGAGTTGCAATCGTTCGAGCGCGTCTACGCTCCGTTCGATGGCCTGGTTACCGCCCGCAATATCAATGTCGGCCAGTTGGTGGACTCCGGCAGCAACGGCGGCACCGGCAGCTCTATGAATCCCGCCGGAAACGTCTCCACCGCGGCCGCCGGAACCATCAATAGCCCGCAGGAATTGTTCCACGTCTCCAGCATGGACACGGTGCGCATCTTCGTGAACGTGCCGGGAGTCTATGCGCCCGAGGCTCGTCCCGGCGTCAAAACGAACATCGATTTGCCGGAATACCCTGGACGCATCTTTCAAGGAACGATTGTGCGAACGGCGAATGCAATCGACCTAATGACGCGCACATTGATGGTGGAAGTCGATATCCCCAATCGAAGACACGAACTGCTTCCTGGCGCCTATGCCCAGGTTCACCTGCAGCTTCCCATGAAGCATCCGGCGCTGATCATTCCCGTCGACGCCCTTCTTTTCCGCTCGGAAGGTCTCCGTGCGGTCACAGTCGACGCACAGAACCACGCCCATCTGCAGCCCATTACCGTGGGCCGCGACTGGGGCACGAAAATCGAAGTGCTCTCCGGATTGACCCCGAAGGATCGCATCGTCAATAGTCCGCCGGATTCGATTGTCGATGATGAGCCCGTGCGCGTGGTTACCGGCGGCGGCCAGCCCGATCAGTCGGATCAACCCGATCAAACCAGCCCAGACCCGGCAGGAAAGACTTCATGAAGCGGAGCTACACGAATGCGGGGATTCGAACGGCGCTCGCGCTCGTCGTGTGCGTGACCGGCTGTACCGTGGGTCCGAACTATCATCGGCCCACCGCTCCCACAACGCCGGCGTTCAAAGAGGCCGCTGGCTGGCAGCCCGCGCAGCCCTCGGACCAGCAGCTTCGCGGCCATTGGTGGGAAGTCTATGGAGATCCGGAACTGAATGCTCTGGAAGAAAAGGTCAGCGTCTCGAACCAGTCCTTGAAGGTCACCATCACGCAATACACGCAGGCGCGCGCCATGGTGCAGTATCAGCGCGCCAACTACTTCCCGTTTTTGGGCGCCGGCGCCAGCGTATCCCGTCAGCGCGGCTCGGAGCACCGGACGTTTTATTTTCCGTCTCTGAACCAGTACAACGATTTCACGCTCCCGCTCGACGTCACCTGGGAGCCGGACATCTGGGGTCGCGTGCGACGGACGGTGCGCGCAGCGCGCGAAAACGCGCAGGCGAGCGCCGCGGATATCGTCAACGTGCAACTGATTTTGCAGGCCGAGCTGGCACTCGATTACTTCCAGATGCGCGGCCTCGATTCGCAGCAGTCCATCTTGGATCGAACCGTCGTCGCTTACGAAAAGTCATTACAGCTTACTCAGCAGCTATTTCATGCCGGCCTGGATTCTGCGTTGGATGTCGAGCAGGCGCGCACGCAACTGGAAACCACCCGCGCCCAGGATCAGGACGTGGCCGTGGCGCGCGCGCAGGATGTGGACGCCATCGCGATCTTGATCGGCCAGCCACCCGCTTCGCTCACAATTCCAGCGCGCGTGGCTGCCAACACTCCGCCCGCGATTCCGCCGGGCCTGCCTTCGCAATTGCTCGAGCGCCGTCCCGACATCGCCATCGCCGAACGCCAGATGGCCGCCGCCAATGAACAGATCGGCATTGCCCGCGCCGCCTACTATCCCAACTTCATGCTTTCCGGTATCGGCGGGGTAGAGAGCAGTCGGCCTGGAAACTGGTTCACCGGGCCAAGCTCCTTCTGGTCGATGGGACTGTCGGCAACGGACCCGTTGGTGGACTGGGGACAACGGCACGCGCTCAACACCATGGCGCAGGCGAACTACGACGGCACCGTGGCCAATTATCGCCAGACCGTGCTGGCCGCATATCAGGAAGTGGAAGACAATCTCGCCGCTCTGCGGATTCTGGAGCGCGAAACCCAAACCGAGGCCCAGGCAGTGGCCTCGGCGCAGCGACAGATGGATATTGCCATGAAGCTGTACCAGCGGGGCCTTGATCCGTATCTCAATGTGATTCAAGCGCAGACCGTTGTTTTGTCCAGCGAATTGACGGCGGCGAACCTGGTCACCCGGCGCATGACGGCCAGCGTTCTATTGGTCAAGGCGCTGGGCGGCGGATGGAACCGCAGCCAGCTTCCCCACGACTAAACCGGCTTTGGAATGGAAACGATCGATGAACGGAAACGAAGCAATCAACTCGGGCTTGAGCGCCGAACCTCTCCCCAGCGACGCGACGCGGTCTTCCGCCGCGGAAGAAATCAAATCCATGATGGCCGAAGAAATGGACAGAAATCCTGTCGCCGGAACGGTTGTCGATCGCAACTGCATGCATGACCGCGTTCGATGGACCATTCTCGAACGCATCATGGATGGGACCTACCAGCCCGGTGAGCGGCTCAAGGAGTTGACGCTGGCGCGCGAGTTTCGTGTCAGCCAGGCTCCGGTGCGCGAGGCGCTGCGCAAGCTGGAAGCCATTGGAGTGGTAAAGTCGGAACCGTATCGGGGCGCACGCGTGCGCGAACTGTCTCCCACCGAACTGCGCGATGCATACCAGTTGCGTGGAATCCTGGAGCAGGCTGCGACGGAATTTATCCCTGAATTTCCTGACGAAGCGGTTCAGTATCTCGAACAGGAGTACGCCTCCATGGGCGTCGCCGTGCGGAATGGCGACCTGCAGGCGATGGCTTGTCATAATCGTAACTTTCATCGTTGCATAATGGAACGCTGCCAGAATCAAGAGATACTCCGCGCCTGGAAGTCTCTGGGAATCTGCATGCGAGCGCGTTTGAATATCCAGCGCCGGGTGGAGCAGTTGCCCGACGCCATCCTCTCGCATCAGCCGATCATCGATGCCCTGCGCGCAGGAAATTTACGCCACGCCGGCCAGTTGTTGCGCGAACATTCCTTCGGCTTTGTCGCGGACCTGCTGTAGCGGATTGACAGTAGGTGTAGTTATTTGTGAAAGAAGGGAGTCATTCTGAACCCTTCGGCTACGCTCAGGGCAGGCTCCGCGCAGCGGAGTGAAGAATCCAGACGATATGCGCCTGGTCATTGCCGCCGTCACCCTCTGGATTCTTCGCTTCGCTCAGAATGACTCATCTCATTTTCAACTACAGTATCTGTAAATCTGCTATAGCGGATGCAGAGAATCGCCGCGCCCTGGTTCTTGCAGATGAATTCGGTTCCTGTCGCTCCACTGTTACTCTGTCAAGTATGGCTGACTTTGATTCCATCGCCGACATGATGCAAAGCTGTGCCGACCAGGCCGTGCGGACTGCACGCGACCGCTTCGGCTTCGAACTCGATTACTCCGAGCAAAGCATTGAATCGCTGGAAACTATTCTCGCCAGCGTCAGCGTCAATCTGAACCTGTTGGAGAATGACAAAGTGGAAGAGCAGGTGAAGTTATGGGGCGGCTATCTGGGCGAGGTGGTGCGCCGCTACTGGAATGGCGGATGGGACCTGATCCAATATCCTGGCGGCACCGCGGCCGTGCCAACCTTGCTGGTGTCGGGATCGCAACTCTATCCATTGTTGAAGGTCTATCGGCGGCTGACCATGGGCGACGGCGAAAATGTCTGGAAGTTTTATGAGCAAATCCGCAATCGGCTCGCGACCGTACATCCATTAGACGGGACGCGGGATGCGGCAGACGGTCAGTAGGCGGTCTTCCTGTTGCGGCCGGTTCGGTCCGTCCGCGCCTTGGCTCGATCGATGAGTTTCATGGCCGCAACGCAGCCTTGCCTCTCCATCTACAAGCCGCGTGCGAATGTGCGACAATACCAGTGGATAGGTTAGGCGGGCGGCCAGTTAGCCTGCGGGAGAAAATTGTATGGGTGACTTATTACAGCCCTGGCATTTGGTAGTGATTCTAGTTGTGGCGCTTCTGATCTTCGGACCGAGCAAGCTTCCCGGCCTCGGCAAAGGCCTGGGTGAGGGAATCAAGGGATTCAAGGAAGGCATCAAGGGCATCGGCAGTTCCGACGACGCCGAGAAGCCGGAACCTGCCAAGACGACCCCGACATCTACTGAAGTCAAGTAGTTTTCTCAGTGTTAACAAGACTTCGGGTGCTCCATCCTTTGTGCAAAGGATGGGACATCAAAACTTTTTCTCCGATCGTCAACGTCCCGACCAAGATGCTCGCCTCCATTCAGGCTTCAACGTAGCCGGGTGTTGTTCTTCACATCAAGAGATCAGCGCAACCGCCACCAATGCTGTGGCCATGCCCACCGCTTGGCGAGCACTGGTGCGCTCCTTCAGCAGCCAGACGGCCAGCAAAATCGTCGAAGCTGGGTACAGCGAGGCCAGCACGGCCGCAACATCCAGCCTGCCGGTCCGGGTTGCTGCGACAAAAAAGAAATTGCCGCTGGTGTCGCAGGCGCCGGCGAGAATCGCCAGGGCAATGCCGATCTTCGCGCGTCCTAGGCCACTCTTCCATCGACCCGGCCTTGGATTTTCGAGAGTCGGAGTGTGCGGCTCAGGTTCCGCTTCCACCGTGAACCGGCCACGGCTGAAAATTAGACCGCCTGCCATCGCCAGCGCCAGGCTGCCGACACGAGACGCAGCCAGCGGCCACAGCAGTCCGCCGCCATTGGCTTGCCGCAGGGCGATCAGATACACGCCAAACCCCAGGCCCGCGATGATCGCCAACCCGAGTTTTTTTCTCTGCTCTTCGATTGCTTCCTGGCCGGCTTTGCCCACTTGGCCTGGCTGGCTGCTGATCAACCAGATGGCTCCGGCGGCCAGTACGAACCCAACCAGTTGGCGTCGGCTCGGCGCGCCAATTGTCGCCAGCGTAAACAGCACCGGAAGCGCCGCCGTCAGCAGGCCGGTAATGGCGGCCGTGATACCCATGTCTCCCAGCGAAAGCGCGTAGTAAAACGCTAGCAGCGCGCTCCCACCCGCGAAGCCCGAGATCAAGCCCCATTCCAGAATATGCGCGCTTGGAAGGGGGTTCCGCAGCAAATCAGCCAGCAGTACAAGAGCCGCCAGGCTGCACCCATGAGAAACCACAAGCAGCCAGTACACGCGTAAATAACGCGCCGCAATGCCGCCGCTGAAATCCGCCGCGCCCCAGATCAAGGCTGCCGTCAGGCCCAGAACGCTGGTGGTTGCCGCTGCCGTCATGCCACCCTACTGGTTGGCTGTGGCAGTCGGGTAATAACCCTGCTCGGCAAGCACCGTCACATTGGGCAGCAGAACTCGAACCTCAATCTTGCGGAACCGGCTGTCGAGCGTGGAAATATGGCTGTTATAGCCCAAGGTATATTGGTTGCGAACCTGACTGGCAATCCGCGCGAAGCTCGCCTCGATCGCGTTGCGTGACATCTCTGCATCCAGCACGCCGCCTGTGGCCAGGGTATATTTTGGCAGTAAATTGTCGGCCATCTGCCAGGGAATGTGGAAGCGATCGAGGAAGCCCAATACCGGCATGGCAGACTCGCCGACCAGTGTTCCATCCACAGCAATCTGGTTCGTCAGCAGGTAGCGGACAACTTCTCCGAAAGAAGCCGTGCTTCCTTGGTTCTTGCCATCGCTGATGACATAGATGATTTTTCTGCGCCCCCTGCCCCGTTGCGCCAAGTCGGTCGCCGCGCGAAGAATCGCATCGTTCAGCACATAGCTTTCCTTGGGAAGGATGCCGACAAAGTTGCCTTGACCCAGCGGTGATGTATTCGGATCCACCATTTGGCCATTGATCATGGGTCCCTCCGCCAGCGGGCCGGTATCGGTGGGAACTTCCATGTAACGGCCGGGAGACTTGACCCGATCCAGCGTGGCCGTCAGCCGATCGCTCTGCGCCCCGGTAAAGCCAGTCGCCTGGTTGACATGGGTGGCGTAGGTGTAGACCGCGACCTCGTCATACGGCGCGAATGCGCCCTGGAATGCGCCCAGCGCTTCGTTTACCAGCTTCATCGTGTCGGCGGGCAGGTTCTGGTCGATCACGAAAGCTACCGACAGCGGAAATGGATCCTCCGTAAAGAACGTGAGCCGCTGTTGAACGCCGTCTTCGTAGATTTGGAAGTCGTGGTACGTCAGGCCAGGGATCAGCGCGCCGTGCGAATCCGTCACCGTGACTGGAACAAGAACAAAATTCACCCGTGTCCGCAGGGTGTACGTGGCCACCGATGGCCCTTGGCCCTGCGCCGGCATCACTGGAGCTGGAACATTGGTCGGCGCGGCTTGCGTCTGTGCCGGGGGCGTGGCGGTCTGGTCCGCCCCCGTCGTGGTTCCGGCGGAGGAACTGTTCGGACCCGGCACAGCGCCTTCTCCCGGCCTCACGTCATGCAACAGGTTCGGCAACCTCAGAGAGGAGGGAGACGGATTGGCTATCCCAGGTTCCTGCGCTCCCGGTGCGCCGCCGGGTGAGTTGGATTGACCCGAATTCGGCGCATTCGGCATCTGCTGCCCGTCCTGAGCTTCGACCCTTGGTCCTGCAATCCAAAGCAGGCACGCAAACAATAAGGCCCCCAATTTCACCGAATCCCTCCCGGAGATTCGGGTAAAGCTTTTACTTCCAATCATGAAATATCCTGGCCGCATCAATTCCCATCTCTTCTCGATTTCCGCTTTGGTGCTCTTCCGTTCTTGTCCTTGTTCATTGTACGGTGGGAAGCAGAAAGTGCCCAGCCGAGTTGTCAATGCAGCGCGAAACTATTTTTATGACTCATATTCGATCACTCCTCAATCGCCGGTTGCGGGGAACCCAACCCTCCAGAGTTCTTATATCTCTTTTTGCTGCAATTTGGCTCGCGCAGGTCTGGGGAAAATTCTTGAACTACTGGAATCGATGCCCGACATGGACGCGCCGCGCTACACGGTTTCTTCCGTCGGTCACATTGGCTCTGACATTCCTGCTCCTTGCGTTGGCCACGCCGTCGTTGCGGGCGCAATTGGCCCCCGAACCCGACGCGCCTCCCAGTGAAGCTGTGCCCAATGCCCTCCAGCCCGAGCCCCAGCCAGGACCGCAACCTCAATTCCAGTCGCAACCGCTGCCCGAATCTCCATCGCAACCCGGGAACTTCCAAAACCCTGGCGGCAGCTCCCAAAACCAACCTTCCAGTTCGCCGGCGCCAGCTTCCCCTCCTCTGACCACGCTCCGCGTCAGCGTAAATCTGGTTGACCTCTTTTTCCTTGTCCATGACCAGCACGGCAAACTCATCCCCAACCTCACCCGCGCCGACTGCAATGTCCTGGAAGATGATAAACAGCAGGTGCTGAAGAACTTTTCCGCGCAAACCGACCTGCCGCTCTCTCTGGGCATCCTGCTCGACACCAGCCTCAGCCAGGAGCGAGTTCTACCCCAGGAGCAGCAGGCCGCCGCCGCGTTTCTGCGGCGCATCCTGCGACCCACCGACGAAGCCTTCCTCATCTCGTTCGACGTCACAGTCGACATGCTGGCAGACTGGACCAGCAATCCCGGCGATCTGAAGCGGGCGCTCGACGCTGCTCAGATCAACTCCAGCTCCGCCAACTACGCCAACGGCACGATTCCCTCCATCACCAAGCCCAAGGGAACGCTCCTGTACGACGCCGTCTATCTCGCCTCGAACGACAAACTGCGTCCGGAAACCGGGCGCAAGGCGCTGATCCTGTTGACCGACGGTCAGGATGAAGGCAGCCAGGAAAAACTCCAATCCGCCATCGAAGCCGCCCAGAAGGCCGACGCCATCGTGTACGTCTTGCTGATTTCAGATCCCGGCATCTACGGATCGCTCGATTTCTCCAGCACCGGCGCCATGCGCAAGCTGGTGGAAGCCACCGGCGGCGAACTGTTTCCCATCGGCAAGAATGGACGCAACCTGCCCGCGGCGTTCAACACCATCGAAAGCCAGCTGCGCACCGAATACCTGGCCAGCTACACCCCTTCCAACAGCGTCCAGGATGGCAGTTACCGGCGCATTCGCGTCACGTGCCGGCAAAACGGCAAGCTGCTCCATGTCCAGGCCCGCCAGGGCTACTACGCCCTCGCGCATTAGAGGCGAATGCACAGATACTGCATTCAAAAATGAGATGAGTCATCCTGAGCGAGCGAAGAATCCAGAGGCATCTGGCGGAGGTGACTTCGTGCTCCGCCGCGCATCCTGATACTTTAGGTGCAAGAACAGGGTTTGCTTTTTCCGGACGGAGAAGCAGTGCGCGTATCTCAGGCGGTCTTTGGCGTCTTCCACCACTTCGAACTGGCGCATCAACTACGCCGCTACAACTATTTAGACACTGTCTATTCCACCTACCCCTGGCGTCGGCTGCAACGCGAAGGCCTTCCGCACAATTACGTTCAAACATTCCCCTGGATTCATGGGGGCCTCGCCCTGCTGGCCCGCTACGGCCTCTACCCCTCGCGCTGGACGGAAGGCCTCGACTATTGGAACGCGCTTGCCTTCGACACATGGATGACGCGGCGCATCGCCCAGTCCAAACATCACTATGACGCGCTCATCGCCATCTCCGGCGCCGGCCTCACTGCCGGTCAGCTCGTCCAATCGCGCGGAGGCAAATACATCTGCGACCGCGGTTCTACCCACGCGCGCTATCGCGGCCGCGTCATGCAGGAGGAGTACGACCGCTGGAAGATTCCCCTCGAAACGGAAGATCCCCGCGACACCGAACGTGAAGAGCGCCAATACGCAATGGCCGACGCCATCACCGTGCCCTCGAATTTCGCCGCGCGCAGCTTTATCGCCGAGGGCATCCCCGCGGAAAAAATCCAGGTCATCCCCTATGGCGTGCGCCTGGACGCCTTCCGCTCCGTCGCCACTCCGCCGCCCGATGAATTTCAAGTCATCTTCATCGGCCAGATCAGTCTGCACAAAGGCATCCCGTATCTGCTGGAGGCATTTGCCCGCGTTCGCCATCCCCGCAAGCGTCTCCGCCTCATTGGCAGCGTCCTGCGCGAAATGAAGCCCGTGCTCGCGAAGCTTCCCACCGACAACGTCGAGATGCCGGGCACCGTGCCCAAGAACCAGCTGCTGGAATATCTCAGCCGCAGCCACGTGCTGGTGCTGCCCAGCATCGATGAAGGCTTCGGCATGGTGCAGGGCGAGGCGATGGCCTGCGGCTGTCCCGTCCTCGCGACGTCCAACTCCGGCGCGGAAAATCTCTTCACCGACGGCGTGGAAGGTTTCATCGTCCCTCCGCGCGATACCGTCGCGCTTGCCGATAGACTGCAACAGCTTGCCGACAATCCCGCGCTGCAACAGAGAATGAGCGCCGCCGCGCTCGACCGCGTCCAGCACCTGGGAGGATGGAACGATTACGGCGATCGCTGGGCCCAGCTTCTGCAACAACTTTGCACGCCTGCCTCTACCACACGCACAGGAGAACAAGCATGGTAAAAAAGCCCATCGGACAAATTGCGTTCCTGAGGTTGCATAGAATGTTCAGTTATAGTGGTTCTCTCATGTTGCAAAAAACCGTCCGGCAAATGGCGCTTCTATGTGGGCTATGCATCGTTGGTGCGACAGCCTGCGGCGGCAGCAGTGCTTCCAGCAGCGCCAGCACTCCTTCCTCCGCACCACCCAGCTATTCTCAGCAGGCAACCTACGGCGTCCAGACCCTGCAGCAGTGGTACGTACAAAGCTCGGGGCTATATGCCGCGCCATCCGGCTGGTGGAACGCCGCCAACGCGATGACCGTGCTCGCCAACTACTCCCGAGTCACCGCCAGCACACAATATCTCCCCGCCATCGCCAACACATTCACCCAGGCGCAGACTGCCCACCCCAACTTCCTCAACCTCTACGACGATGACGAAGGCTGGTGGGCGCTGGCGTGGATTGACGCTTACGACC
>JAKAAZ010000208.1 GCA_021802085.1 Acidobacteriota bacterium | reverse complement strand
GCCAACAGCCGCTTCCACCACAAACCCGACCCGCAAAGCAGACCGAACAGTCAACTGGAAGCCGCCTACCACAAGGCCGACAAGGCCATTGAGAACATCGTTGACCTGTTACAAGCCGCCTGATGTTTCTGCATGTTTGTTGAACTATTTTTGTCTACGAATAAAGATTGAAGAATCTAGATTCGTTGCTCATCGCTATCTACCTTCCTTTGGCCAAGTTCCATCCTGAATACCATTGATCCATGCTACCCGTTTTGCTTTCACGGCCCCGCGCCAGTATAACCCGTGTGCCAGGTGACCCCTGCCTCGCCTATGAGACCTGTCTTCTTCGCAGAATTGCAACTGAATCAGGGATGCGCTGGGACGGCGTTGGGCGGAACGGATTGGGTGGTGGACGGATTGGCGAAATAGCCGGCTCGGGTGCGGACGGTGAGATTGCCGAGGCCTTTGGCTTTGGCGTCGAGGCGGATGGCGCGATACCCGCCCTGGCGGATGGGCTGGGTGGGATGATAGCCGATGATGTATTGATGGCGAATGTCGCGCGCCACTTCCTCGGCGATGGCGTCCACCTGATCGAGGGATTTCGGAAAAAACGCGATGCCGCCGGTCTGGTCGCTGAGGGTTTGCAGGGCCTTGCGCGCCTGGCGGCCGCCCTGACCGTTGGGCTCGTCATAGAGCAAGCCGATGGAGTAGACGATGGGGCCGTTGAGGTCCTGGATTCGGCGGACGGTCTGGGCGAGAGTGGCGCCGGAGCTATTGTCTTCTCCGTCCGTAATAATCAGAATCACCTGCTTGGAGCGCTTGGCGTGTTTCGACAAATGGTCCGCCGCGGCGATGACGGCATCGTAGAGCGCCGTTCCGCCCGCGGAATCGATGTGGCTCAGACCTTTTTCCAGAAGACCGACGTCGGAGGTGAAGTCCTGATCGAGGTACGCCTCGTCGGAAAAATTGACAATAAAGGCTTCGTCCTGCGGGTTGGACGCCCGCACCAGGTCGATTGCGGCACGGTTGACGGCCGCCCGCTTCCCCGCCATGGAACCGGAATTGTCCACCAGGATGGCCATCGACACGGGAACATCTTTCTGGCTGAACGAGGAGATCGGCTGGAGGACATTATTCTCATAGACGCGAAAATCCTGGCTGGTCAGGGTGGTCACCAGGTTCTGGTGGCGATCAATGACGGTGGCATAGAGGACCACCTCGCTGACGGATGTTCGGAAGGTGAACTCGCCATTGGGTCCGGACTGAACCGCTGGCGGCGCGGGGTGACCGGCGGCCGGCGCGTTCTGCGCGGGATGCGTCGCGGAACCGGAGGGCTGCCGGGCAAACGCGCTGCCGGCAAAGATCGAGATCGACGCCAGCGCGAGCAGCAGCAGCGCCCTACAGTACGGCTTCGAGTTGCGAGCAGGCATACGGTCCTTAGACGAAAAAGCGGCCCCTCAGGGGTGTACCTGGAATGTGCCAGCGCGTTCTCGTCCGTCGCGGCGCACGAGCACTGGAGAATCCCAGGTCTCAAAATCGAGACCTGGGGTACCCACATCTCGCTGGGTACACACCTCGTGATGCAGGTCAAAATACTTAGGATGCACTGAAAGCAATGAAAGCCACGGCGCGCGCGTGTTGACCCACGCGAAGCCTCTTCCTCCATAGTCCTATGCGCGCAGCCGGATAGGCAAGCGGGAGCGATGTGGTTTGTCCTTTCTTTTCATGCCCGGAGCGAGGGCCCGGCGAAAAAAGGAGCCAGACGCTGCGATAGAATCGGGGATAACAGCGTCGCACATTCTCCGCCTGATTGCAGGCTGCGCCTGAACTGACAGGAGTTCGCACCACCATGACCCGCATTTATCCGTTTCGCGCCTTCCGTTACAATCCCGGCCTGGTCCACGCCGAAGACGTTGTGACCCAGCCCTACGACAAAATTTCGCCGGCAATGCAGCAGTCGTATTACCATCGCAGCCCCTACAATCTGGTGCGGATAATTCTCGGGCTGCCTGAATTGTTCGATTCCGAAGAAAACAATGTGTACACGCGAGCGGGGGAGAACCTGGCCGACTGGCGCAAAGAGGGCGTCCTGACGCAGGACAATGAGGCGTCGATTTACGCGTACTCACAACGGTATGAGGTCCCGGGCGTGCCGGGCAAGACGCAGGAGCGGCGAGGATTCATTGCGCTGGGCGAGCTGGCCGACTACAGCCAGGGCATCGTCTTCCGGCATGAGCGGACACTGGCGAAGCCCAAGTCGGACCGTTTGAATCTGCTGCGCGCCACGCGTGCGCACTTTGGGCAAATCTTCATGCTGTATTCCGATCCGGGGCTGACGGCGGAGCAACTTCTATTTGCCAATCCGCCCGCGCCGGACATTGAAGTGACGGATGAATACGGGGTGCTGCATCGTGTCTGGAAAATTTCCGAGCCGGGCAAGATCAACCTGCTGCTGAGCGCCATGCAGAACAAGAAACTGATCATCGCGGATGGCCACCACCGCTACGAAACCGCGCTGAACTATGGCCGCGAACGCGCGGCGCAGGCAACGAGCGCACCGGCGGAGCGTCCGGCGGGCAATCTGCCGCAGCCGCCGTATCCGGAAGCGGCGGCCATGATGACGTTCGTGAACATGGATGCCAAGGGACTGACGATTTTGCCGACGCACCGGGTGGTGCACGGGCTGAAGGAGTTCGATGCGTCGGCGTTTCTGCGACGCGCGGCGGAGTATTTCGACGTGCAGGCCATGCCCGCCGACAGCGAAACCGCGGAACTGCTGCGCCAGCTTGCCGAAGCGGGAAAGACGGGCACCAGTTTTGTCGCGGTCACGCGGGCTGGCACTCATCTGCTGCAAGCGAAGAAGGAGGCTGTCAAAGCTCGCCTGACCGATCAGCCGGAGCGGCAGAGACGGCTGGACGTAGTGCAGTTGCATTCGGTGGTGCTGGAGGGCGTGCTGGGAATTTCGGCGCAGGCGGTGCTCGACCAGAGCCACTTGCGCTATGTGCGGGAAGCCGGCGATGCCGTGCAGCAGGCGCGCGCGGGAGATGCGGACATTGCGTTCCTGATGAATCCGGTGACGCTCGATCAGTTGCGGGAAGTCGCGTTCGCGGGCGATGTGATGCCGCAGAAGTCGACCGACTTTTACCCGAAGCTGTTGAGCGGCCTGACGATTTATGCGTTGGATTGAGCCGGTGGAAGAAACAGCGGCGAAGCAGCGGGCGAGAGCGGCGAAGCTGCGACCGAGCAGGCTGGAATGGGTGATGCGATTCGCACTGGCTGGGGTGTTGTGCCTCTGTTGCGTCTCGATGGCTGGCGCGCAGCAGACATCGCCGCCGTCCGTCACAGTGCCTCCGTCTTCGACTGTACCGCCGCCTTCGACTCCAGTACCGACGGTGCCTGTGGGATCGGGGGCATCTTCAGGGACAGCCGCGCAGACCATGGCTCCGGCGCCTGTGCAGCCACGCGCGCCCGCGGCGCGATTTCTGGTGCTGCTGGACCCAGCCCACGGCGGCACGGACAGCGGAGCGATGTTGGGTACGGCGGGACCGGAGAAAAGCTACACACTTGCGTTGGCGATGCGGTTGCGGGCGATGCTCAGCGAGCAGGGCATTCGCTTCGTGTTCACGCGGGATGCCGACGTCGCGCTGGACAACGATGCGCGCGCGGAGACCGCAAACCGCACCCACGCATCCGCCTGCATTCTGCTGCATGCGACCTCCAGCGGGAACGGCGTTCATTTGTTTACTTCTTCCCTGGCGGCGGTCGCGCAGGCAGATCCTCGACGGGCATTTTTGCCCTGGCAGACAGCGCAGGCGGCCTACGGGACGCAAAGCCTGCGGCTGGAGTCGGACTTCGACGCGGCGCTGACCCGCCGGCAGATCCCGGTGCTGGTGAGTCGAACGTCTCTGATGCCGATGGACAGCATGGCGTGCCCAGCCGTGGCCATCGAGGTAGCGCCTCTGGACGCGAACACGCCGCTGACCGATGCGGGCTACCAGCAGAAGATACTCGAATCTCTGGACGAGGCCTTGATCGCCTGGCGTGGCGAGTGGAGGCTGCAGCCGTGATTCCGCGCTATCAAAAAATCATTTTATGGGTGCTGCTGGTCTGCTCCGTGCTGATGGCTGCATACCTGATCCGTATGCGGGCACGGGCGCAGGACCAGCTTGCCGCCGTGCCGGATGCCGCGCCCATGCCCGTTCCCGTGGAAGCACCGCCGGTGGACACGACGCTGATGATTGCGAATGACGAAGATGGATCGCTGGCGCCGGTACAAGAGCAGCTCGCGCTGCCGGAGGAGACGACCACGCGGGCGCGAACCTTGCTGAATGATCTGTTTGCGGAATACGCCCAGCCGGGATCTCCGCATCCGCTGGCGGCCGTTTCGGCGGTCAGCGACGTGTTCCTGCTGCCCGTGCCGGAGGCAACGCCAGCCGGTTCGCAGCAACTGGCGGTGATCAATCTGAGCGCGGGTTTTGTCGACCATCACCCCTCGGGGATTCTGGTGGAAACGCTGACGCTGCTCTCGGTCCTGGGAACCCTGCACGCGAATTTGCCGCAAATTGCGCAGGTGAGGTTTCTGGTCGATGGACACCCGAGGGAGACGCTGGCCGGACACGCGGATTTGACCCGGACCTACCTGACGGCCAACGATGTTCCGGGCGCAGCGACACCCGATGCCGCAAGTCCGCAAGGGGAACCCTCGGACCAGCAGAAGCCAGCGGGGAGCCAGCCTTGAACGATCGGAAAACGAGCGACGCGGCGAAGACGGACCCGATTCGTATTGGCGTGTTCGACTCCGGATTCGGCGGCCTGACGGTGCTGCGGGCGCTGCTGCCGCAGATTCCCGGCGCGGAATTTTTTTATCTTGGCGATACGGCGCGGCTGCCCTACGGGTCGAAGTCGAAGGCAACGGTGGCGCGTTACGCGGTGGAAAGCGCGCTGCTGCTGGAATCCTATGGCGCGGACTATCTGGTGATCGCGTGCAATACGGCGAGCGCGCTGGCGCTGGATGCAATTCGCTCGGCGGCGCATATGCCCGTGCTGGGCGTGATTGAAACGGGGGCCGACAGCGCCGCCGCCGCGAGCGTGAGCCGCGACGTGCTGGTGCTGGCCACGCAGGCGACGGTCGAGAGCCATGCGTACGCGCAGGCGTGCGCCGCGCACGGGCTGCGCAGCGTGGAAAAAGCCTGTCCGCTGCTGGTGCCGCTGATCGAGGAAGGATGGATCGAATCTCCAGTGACGCGGGAGGTGCTGCGTATCTATCTGGAAGAAGCTCGAGCGGCAGCGAACGAGGCTGGGTTGGCACCCGATACGGTGCTGCTGGGATGCACGCATTATCCGTTGCTGCGCGGGCTGCTGGAGGAAACTTTACCCAAGGGCATTACGATTCTGGATTCGGCGGAAACGACGGCAACGCGGGTGCGTCGGGACTTGCCGGCGCTGCCGACAGCACACGCAAGCGGACGAGATGCGGACCTGGGGCGCTGTCATTTTTTTGCCACAGACTCGGTCGACAAATTCCGCACCCTGGGGAGCCGCTTTCTGGGCCAGCCCATCGAGCGGGTGGATCTGATCGATCTCGGCGGTTAGCGGCTGGCGCTGGTATTCTGCGTAAGGCAGTCGCCTCGGCGACCGAACATAGGACGATGGAGGAAGCATGTTGCAACTGGAAGGTCGCACCGCGGTTGTTTTCGGTCTGGCGAACAAGCGCTCGATTGCGTGGGCAATTGCGCAGAAGCTGCACGAGTCGGGCTGCAAGCTGATCATCAGCTATCAGAATGATCGGATGAAGCAAGAAGCGGAAGGCTTGTTGACGGAACTGCCTGGCGCCGAGGCCGTGCAATGCGACGTGTCGAACGATGCCGAAATTGCGAGCGTCTTCGCCGATCTGAAGCAGCGACATGGAAAGCTGCACGTTCTGGTGCATTCTGTCGCGTATGCGCCGGCGGAAGAATTGAGGAACGATTTTGTCTACACGACCCGGGAAGGCTTTCGGATCGCGCATGACGTCAGCGTCTACTCGCTGATTGCGCTGTCGCGCGCGGCCGCACCGCTGATGACGGAGGGCGGGAGCATCCTGACACTGACCTATTACGGCGCGGAAAAAGTGGTGCCGCATTACAACGTGATGGGCGTGGCGAAGGCGGCGCTGGAAGCGACGGTGCGGTATCTTGCCTCGGACCTGGGCAGACAAAATATTCGCGTCAATGCCATTTCCGCGGGGCCGATCAAGACGCTGGCGGCGCGCGGCATTGGCGGGCTGGGAGATTTGTTGAAGCTGCACGCGGACCGTTCTCCGCTGCATCGCAATACGGAACAA
>JAKAAZ010000207.1 GCA_021802085.1 Acidobacteriota bacterium | reverse complement strand
CAACGCCACCTGCTGTGGCGTTCCAAGTGCTGCCAACCAGCGCTCGATCTGCTCCTGCTGACATTTTGAAACGGCAAGCGACTGGGTAGAGCGGGGCATGACTCGGCATGCAGTTGTCTTCGTTTATTATGTCCATCGATTTGTTGGACACTACACTAGCCTGGCTCTACCCAATCGAGGAACACACGTGACAGGTGTCACCGCTGTTCGGCCCGGGCCTTACTATTGTGGTGAAGAGGGGCCGCATGTCCGACGCGCTATTGCTCCATCGCCTGCATTTCGCCTTTACGATCACATACCATTACCTGTTTCCGCAGCTCACCATGGGTCTGGCGTTGCTGATCGTGATCCTCAAGACGATCGTGGTCCTTCGGCATTCTGCTGTCCATTGGATATTTCATATTTGTCTATCGCATGTTTCGCGGGAAAATTGTCGTAACCTCGGCGGCGCATGGCGAATGAAAAAGGACTCACCTGCGCCGCAATGTGAAGTTGCCATCAATATGGGCGCTCCCTGGCGATCTTGCCTGCCGGAAATCGTCATCTAAGTAAGTGCCACACCGAATGAGGGTATCCATGAGCACTGCCAGCCGTGTCACTTCCGCCCGCCGTTCCGCCTCTGCCGCCAATAAGATCGCTTCCCACCATCCGCTTGCGGCGGAGGAACTGCGAAAGATGGATGCCTACTGGCATGCTTGCAATTACCTCTGCGCCGGTATGCTCTATCTGTGCCAGAACCCGCTGCTGAAAGAGCCGCTGAAGCCCGAGCATATTAAGCAGCGGCTGCTTGGACATTGGGGATCGGACCCCGGCCAGACATTTACCTGGGTTCATCTGAATCGGCTCATCAAGAAATATGACTTGAACATGATTTATATCTCCGGTCCAGGTCACGGGGCGCCGGCGACGCTGTCGAATGCCTATTTGGAGGGGACCTATTCTGAGGTCTATCCAGACAAGAGTCAGGATGAGGAGGGTCTGCAGAAATTCCTCAGGGAGTTTTCCTTTCCCGGAGGAATCGGCAGCCATTGCACCCCGGAAACGCCAGGATCGATTCATGAGGGCGGCGAACTGGGTTACAGCATCTCACACGCGTTTGGAGCCGCGTTCGACAACCCCGACCTTATCGCCACCGTCGTGGTTGGAGACGGCGAAGCGGAAACCGGTCCTCTCGCCACGTCGTGGCACTCCAACAAATTTCTCAATCCCATTCGTGACGGCGCGGTACTACCCATCCTTCACCTGAATGGGTACAAGATTGCCAACCCTACCATCCTCGCCCGCATTTCGTCCGGCGAACTCGAAAAACTGTTCCAGGGTTATGGATGGACACCATATGTTGTTGAGGGTGACGATCCGTCCATCATGCACCAGAAAATGGCTGCCACCCTGGAGCATTGCATTCGGGAGATTCGTTCCATCCAGCAATATGCTCGCGGCACGAATACAGCCGACCGCCCCAGATGGCCCATGGTGATTCTAAGAAGCCCGAAGGGCTGGACTTGCCCGAAGGAACTGGACGGGCACAAACTGGAGGGATTCTGGCGGGCACACCAGGTACCCATCCTCGACGTCACCGCCAATCCTGCCCATCTGCATTTGCTGGAAGAGTGGCTGCGCAGTTACAAGCCGGAGGAATTGTTCGATGCGAGCGGTGCGCTGATCCCCGAATTGAAGGAGTTGGCGCCCAAAGGCAATCGCCGCTTGAGCGCCAATCCACATGCCAACGGTGGTGTGCTCCGAAAGGCGCTGCGGTTGCCCGATTTTCGAGACTTTGCGTTCCCGGTGACGCATCCCGGGACAACCGAAGTGGGACCGACAGAGGTACTTGCGCATTTTCTTGCGGAAACCATGCGCCGGAATATGAACAGTTTTCGTGTCTTCGGCCCGGATGAAACCGCCTCCAACCGTCTCCAGGCAATCTACGAAGCCAGCAAAAAGACGTGGCTGGCAGACTTCAAGCCAGAGGACCAGGATGGCGGCGAACTCTCTGCCGATGGCCGCGTCATGGAGATGCTCAGCGAGCACACCTTGGAGGGATGGTTCGAAGGATATGTTCTGACCGGACGGCATGGCTTGTTCGCCTCCTACGAGGCCTTTGTCCACGTCATCGACTCCATGTTCAATCAACACGCCAAATGGCTGGAGAAGTGCAAAACCGAAGTGAAATGGCGCGCCTCCATTTCTTCGCTGAACATATTGATCACCTCGCTGGTCTGGCGGCAGGACCACAACGGCTTCACGCATCAGGATCCTGGATTTCTGGATGTTGTCACCAATAAGAGTGCCGCGGTGACACGGATCTATCTGCCGCCCGACGCCAATTGTCTGTTGAGCGTCGGTGACCATTGCTTGCGCAGTACCAATTACGTCAACGTCATCGTGGCGGACAAACAATCTCATCTGCAATACCTCACCATTGATGAAGCGGTGCGGCACTGCACCAAGGGCATCGGCATCTGGAATTGGGCCAGTAACGACCAGGATGCTGAACCCGATGTGATCATGGCGACGGCCGGCGATATTGCCACCATGGAATCGCTCGCTGCCGTGGCAATACTGCGCGAACGTTTTCCTGGGCTGAAGATTCGCTTCGTGAATGTAGTCGATTTGTTTAAGCTTGAGCCGGACACCGAACATCCTCACGGATTGTCGGACCGCGATTTCGACTCCCTGTTTACTCAGAACAAGCCGATTATCTTCAATTTTCACGGCTATCCATCGCTGATCCATAAGCTGACCTACCGGCGGAGCAACCATGAGAACCTGCACGTACGCGGCTACAAGGAAAAAGGAAACATCAACACACCTCTCGAACTTGCCATTTTGAATCAGGTCGACCGGTTCAATCTCGCGATCGACGTGATTGACCGCGTGCCTAAACTGCACGCCACCGGGACCCATACCAAAGAGTGGCTGAAAGACCAGATCACCGACGCCATTGCGTATGCCCATGAAAATGGGATTGACAGAAAGGAAATTCGGGAGTGGAAGTGGCCCTTGGGATGAGAATGGACCTGCAACCCTTGCCAATCCTTGTTTTTAACGGCGGCTCATCGTCGATCAAGTTTTCAATTTATACCGCGGACGGCGCCGCGCTCGCTTTGCTGAACTACGGCGAGGCTGCCGGGATTGGCACGCCCAAGGCGCAGCTTTCTTTTTATGCTTTTCGGGATGGAGAACGAGAAACTCTTTTGTCTGAATCTGCGCCGTCGGAACTCCGTTCGACCCGCGATGCGGTGCGAAAGATTGCGGCCCTGCTGCAGCAACCCGGACTGACGCGACCGACTGCCATCGGCCATCGTATCGTCCACACCGGTCCGAAGTTGAACTCGCATCAGTTGATTACGAAAGAAGTATTGACCGAAATCGAGAACGCGACCTGCTTTGCCCCACTGCATCAGCCCATCGGCCTCGAAATTATTCGAGAAGCGAAGGAGAACTTTCCGGGCGTCGACAATTACGCATGCTTCGATACGATCTTCGATCAAGACCTGCCGGAAGTTGCATCGATTTATCCGCTGCCCAAGGAGATTCGTGACCAGGGTGTCCACCGCTACGGCTTTCACGGTCTGTCGTGCGAATCGATTCTGGAACAGTTTCAAGATGGAAGGGTCCCCTTTCCATCTGTATCGGGCAAGGTTCCGGAGCGGCTGATCTATGCCCATCTGGGCAGCGGGGCCAGCGTCACGGCGATTCGCAAGGGAAAGGCGATGGATATCTCGATGGGTCTTACTCCTTGTGGCGGTATTCTCATGGGCACGCGCCCGGGTGATCTTGATCCGGGTCTGATCTTCTATCTGCTGCGCATGCATGCGGGCAGCGCATCGAATTCAACGGACGCTGTGGAACAATTGCTGAACAAGCGTTCCGGCATGCTGGCGCTCTCCGGTCTCTCGAATGACATGCGCATCCTGCGCGATGCCGCGAATCGCGGCAATTCCCAGGCCGCGCTCGCCATTGAGGCGTTCGTGTTATCCGTCAAGAAGATGATTGGCGCGTATATTGCGCTAATGGGCGGCCTGGATGCGCTGGTTTTCTCCGGCGGCATCGGTGAACACGATCCGGTTACTCGTGCCCAGGTGTGCGCCGGAATGGATGCGTTTGGGCTGACGCTCAATCCGGTGGAGAACGACCCCACGCACGGGGGACCCAAGACCGTTAGCCAAAAGGGATCGAAGATTGCCGTGTATGTTCTTCCTGCCGATGAAGATCGCGTGATAGCTGCTCACGTCGCGCGCATGGCGCGGGAACGATAGATCAGACCGCTCCCAAATCCTCAGCCAAACTGCTCGATTGTCGCGCCCACAGGCTGGGATCGAGATGCGCAAACACGCTGTCCTGGGTTTCTATCTTGCTCAGTTTTGCTTCGTCGTCGCTGCTCAGCGTGCCGCCGCCGCAATGCAGTTTCCACATCATCTCGATTGTGCGGAAGGAAGCCAGATGCCCCTTGAAGCGATCTTCGGCGTAGTCTCGCGCCGCTTCCGTCGTGATCAGGAACTGCCAGTCCGAAGATTCCAGCAGCAACAATTCCCGGCACAACTGCTTCAGGATGCGCTCCCCCTGGGGACTCTCCTTCCATCGGTCCGAACCGGCCGCATTGCGGACCGCGACTTCCGCGGGATATAGGTATTCCCATGTCCAGCGTGTATCGGGGTTGAGCCACACTTCGTTGGTGCCATTCTTCCCCCACGAGCCTTCCGGCAATGCGAGAAAGCTGTCCGGCGGATATCGATCGAGATAGCTGGCGCCACTGGTCAGCGCCACTGGAATATCGGCCTTGGCCATGATGCGAGCCACATGTTCCAGCCACATCGGACCCTCGAACCACCAGTGGCCGAGCAGTTCCGCGTCGAAGGGAGAGGTCAGAATCGACGGGACCGGATCTTTGAATCCCGGTTTGAGGGAATCGACGACGAGACTGACAAAATGCTCGGCGTGCGATTTAGTTCTCGCTGCCGCCTTTTCCGGGAAGTACGGCGTCTTATATGCCATGTCGATCTTTGAACCCGTCACTTGCCAGTACCTATGTCCGCCCGGGAAACGCTTCTTATGGAAATCAAGATAATTTCCATCGCCCGGATATCCCGCGTCTCCGCTCCATACCTGCAATCCGGTGCGGGGATCGCGCGGGAAAATCGTCACTGGCCTGCGGTGCGCGCGCGGTCCATCCACGTAATATGGCTTGTACAACGAGTGATGGGGCTCGCAGGTCTCGACCGCCAGCGATGCGGCGACGCCAACTGCTCCACCCGCGCGCAGCTCATACGGAGTGAATAAGACGGACTCTTCCACCAGGTGGGTGTCTACAAAGCAGTAATCGATCTTGGCATCTTCCAGCGGCTCTTCCACGCCTTTGCGGTCAAATGGGGGCCAGGGCTGGCTGCTGCCGTGGGGAATGACCGGATAGCTCCACGTTCCCGCTGGACGATAGGCGCATTCCGGCAGCCAGATACCGCGCGGATGTTTGCCGATATGCCGCTCATGCGTCGCCACGCCGGTCTCCACCTGCGCGCGGATCGACTCGTCAGTCCCCAGCAGCGGAAAGTATCCATGCGTCGCGCCGCAGGTAATAATGTCCAGCAGCCCGCGCTCCGCCGCCTCTCGAAATCCGCGTACGATACCTCCGCCCATCGATTCAAAATCGCCCAGTGCTTCCTCGAAATAGCCGCGCCAGTAACGGGCCGTTCCCGCCAGATGCGGTTCATCATTTTGATTGAAATAGGCCTCATCTTCATTCGCGGCTGTGCTCTTACGCTTCAGATATTTTGGAAATTCCGTGCTAAAGACAGGGTGAGCCAGTTGCTCCAACAGAATCGGTGACAGATTCAGATTGGCCCGCAGAGCAATTCCGTCCCGTTCCAGATTGCGCACGACACGCAGCAACGGCAGATATGTCTCTGCGGCGGCCTCCAGCAACCATTCCAGACCGTGCGGCCATGTGCCATGATTCACCACGTAGGGTAAATGCGCGTGCAGCGTAAAGGTAAGGTAGCCGACAGGACGTTGCTGCGGAGTATCGATCATGAATTCCCCTTGACCCTACATTTGGATGCAGATGGAGGGAACGATTGAGAAACAGTCTTTTCCAATCGAAGGATGAGCCTGAAGGAAGCGAAGGGTAGGCGAAGCGGGTTTTGTCCTTTCGGGTTTTGAGATTGATTCATGCTAGCAGCCGGGGCGGAAGGAATGTGGGAATCGCTGCGCAAGATCTTCATGTTCCGATGCTCTTTCGGAGCGATTTCCAAGGGATGTGGGAAGGGCGGAAAACACGTGCTATCGTTTTCCGGGCTTTCCACATCCCGTCATTTCC
>JAKAAZ010000206.1 GCA_021802085.1 Acidobacteriota bacterium | reverse complement strand
GACCGGATCGATTCTCTGCTGGGGAAGTCGATAGGAACCCGGATCACGTACAAACAGTTGGCAAGTTCCAGCAGGGAGTAAAGTATATAATTCCCATATATTTCTTGCGAATCTCTTTATATGAGAGAAAAAGACAAACGCACAGGTCCTTCGCAACAGACAGGATGACGAGCTTCCTTTTGTGACACTGCGGCAACCAATGCATAAGCACTTTCACTGTTACTGCGATGCGGGCATCGTTGTACCCAGACATTACGCTGGCTGTGAAAATGCTCTGGATTCTTCGGTCGCCGCGGCGACCGAAGAATGACTCGACTCATTTTGAATGCGGTATCTATAGATCCGCGCTAACTATTCGCGTTGGCTTTCGTGCTCCGCCGACCAGCGGCATAGCGCCGCGACCAGGCCGGGAATGGTATATTCGGCAGCCTCGACGGCAGGTTCGATGCCATGATGGCGGAGCGTCTGGCTGGTAATGGGGCCGATAGAAGCCGCCGCCATCGCAGGTGGCCATGCGGCAATGTCGGCCTCATGCAGCAACTGGAAGAAATTCGTTACGGTCGAGGAACTGGTGAAGGTGACCGCATCCGGAAGCCGATTGGATGCCGCGAAAGCCAGACGCAACGCTTCGACGGATGCAGCCGGAACCACGGTCTGGTAGGCATCGACGACATCGACTGTGGCGCCCGCTTTTCGAAGCTGGTCGGGGAGCACATCGCGGGCAACCTTGGCGCGGACTAACAAAACATTCCGCCCGGCGACCTTGTCCCGCAGGGATTCCACCAGCGATTCCGCGATGGACTGCTTGGGAATTTCATCGACATGGAGACCGATTTCTCCAAGGCCGCGTGCGGTGGCTGGGCCGATGGCTGCAATTTTCAGAGGAGCCAGCGCGTCGCTGGTCATTCGCAACGTCTGGAATCGCTGGGCGAGGGCATCCGCGCCGTTCACGCTGGTCACCACCAGCCACTGGTAGTTGCCAGCATTCCGCAGAGCCGCGTCCAGAGCTTCATATGAATCTGGAGGAATGATTTCGATGGCAGGGATGGCAAGGACTGCGGCGCCTTGTTCTTCCAGGGCGGTTGCCAGCGATTGCGCCTGATGCCGCGCGCGCGTGATCAAAATTCTGCGGCCGGCGAGCGGTTTCATCCGCGTAGCTCTCCCGTCGGAGGCGCAGATTCAATCGCGGCAAGAAATTTGCCGGCTCCGCGCTGCAATAAACGGTTGGCCAGCGTACGGCCTGCATCTTCCGGGGAGATGCGGCCCTTCCGCACCGCGTGCAATTCCATGGTTTCGCGCACAACCTGCGCTCCATCGGGGCGAGCGACGACACCGGTGATGGTCCAGTCCTCTCCCCTCGAAGTACAGTACACGCCGACCGGGAGATGGCAGCCTCCTCCCAGGGTGGCCAGCGCGGTGCGCTCCGCAGTCACGGCAAAACGCGTGGGGTCATGGTCGAGTGCGGCGACAATGGCGCGCGTCCGCTTGTCCTCGGTCCGGCACTCGATGGCGAGCGCGCCCTGGCCAGCCGCGGGGCACATTTGATGCGAGGAAAACAATTGTTTCACCGAGGCGGTGAGGCCGAGGCGGTCGAGGCCGGCCGCGGCCAGAACGATGGCATCGTAGTGGCCGTCGCGCAGCTTGCGCAGCCTGGTATCGACGTTGCCGCGCAGTTCACGAACTTCCAGATCGGCGCGCAGCGCGCGCAGTTGCGCCTGCCGCCGCAGGCTGCTGGTACCCACGCTCGCACCCTGGGGGAGGGCTGAAAAGTTTTCGTACTGGACGGAGACGAATGCGTCGCGGGCGTCAGCCCGCTGCGGAATTGCCGCGATGACGAAGTGCTCGGGCAGCTCCGTCGGCAGATCTTTCAGGCTGTGGACGGCGAGATCGATGCGATCATCCGCCAGCGCCTCTTCAATTTCCCTGGTGAACATTCCCTTGGCGCCGACCTGCATAAACGGCGCGTGCTGGACGCGGTCGCCGGTGGTGACCAAAATTTCAATCGCAACTTCGTGACCGCGTTGGCGCAGTTCCGCCGCAATGTGGTCTGCCTGCCAGCGGGCCAATGCGGAACCACGGCTGCCGATGCGGATCACGGCAGGCAATCCTCTTTTTCGGAAATGGACTTCGGCGCGGATTTGGAACCGGAACCCGCGGGCCGGGTGGCATCGGGAGCCGGCACAAATGCGGACTCGTTGTTCCGTTCGGCAGCCATGGCAGTAGGCGGCGAGGCGTTCTGTATGTTTTCTGCCGCCGGAACATTTTCGGTTTCTTTGGCATGGTGTTCCAGATCGAACACCGATTGAATCACGGCCAGGGTTTCGCGGTCGCCTTCCTGCGCCGCGCGCTTAATGGCCTGGATGGGCGCATGCTGCAGCTTATGGACGAGCGAGCGAGTCATTTGTTCGACGGCCCGCATCTGTTCGCTGGACAAATGGGACAGGCGCGAGGCCATGCGGCGCAGCTCATTTTGCCGAACCTCCTCCAGGCTTTCCTGCAAGGCAACGATGGAGGGAACACCGTCGAGCGAATGCATTCTCCGCGTGTACCGTTCGACTTCGTCGCGGACGATGGCTTCGGCGTCGAGTGCTTCCTTGGCGCGGTTGGACAGGTTCGATATCGCCACGGTCTGCAGGTCATCGATGTTGTAGACAAAAATTCCTTCCACGCGATCGATTTCGGGGTCCACATCGCGGGGAACGGCAATATCGATAAAAAACATGGGCCGCTGCTTGCGGCGATGCATGTAGATCTCGGCGTGCTGACGCAGAAAAATGGGCTTCTCGGAGCCGGTGGAACTGACGATGATGTCCGCCGTAGCCGCAACCTCGTGCAAGGAAGCGTAGGGGATGGCCTGCGCGACAGGCGATGGACTGGCGCCGGATTGGCTGGCGGCGTGGGAGCAGGAGGAAAATTTTTCCGTCAGCTCCGCCGCACGCTCATCGGTGCGGTTGCAGAGATAGATTTTGCCGGCTCCCTGATGCATCAGGCTGCGCGCAGCCAGTTCGCCCATTTTGCCAGCGCCCATCAGCAGCACGGTTTTCCCTTGCAGCGAGCCAAAGATTTTGCGCGCCAGGTCCACAGCCACCGAAGCGATGGAAACCGAAGAGACGCCGATACTGGTCCGATTGCGCACTTTGCGGGCCACGGTGAAGGCGCGCTGCATCAGCGGTTCCAGAGTGCTGTTGACGCCGCCGATGGAGCGCGCCACGGTGTAGGACCCTTTGACCTGGCCGAGAATTTGCGGTTCCCCAACCACCAAAGAGTCGAGGCTGGAGGCAACGCGGAACAGATGGCGCACCACTTCCGAAGCGCGGTATTCGTACAGGTAGGGGCGCAGCGCTTCGGTATCCACGGCGAAATAATTGCGAATGAATTCGAGCAGGTCGGCCTGGGCCGGCTCCTGATAGGTGAGGAACTCCACCCGGTTGCAGGTGGAGAGAATCATGCCTTCGCGGACGCAGGGCACGCTCAGAAGGGACAGCGTTGCGTCCTCCAGACGCGCCGCGGGAATGGCAAGCCGTTCCCGCACCTCGAGTGGCGCGGATTTGTGGTTGACGCCGATGAGGACGAGGTTCATGGCGCGGCAAACCTGTGCACGGTGCTGAACTGGTTGGCCACCCACACGGTGAGGGCCATGAGAAACACCAGCGAAGAGAGATAGACGGCGCGTTTGCCGCGCAGCCCGGTATGGCGGCGCACGTACAACATCGACACGTACAGCACCCACATGCCGATGGAGAGCAGGACTTTCGGATCGAGGAAATAGGCGGCGCCGACGCTTTCCTGGGCAATCAACGAGCCGGCCAGCAGGCCCAGGGTCATGCAGGGCAGGCCGATCACCAGGGTGCGGAATGCGATCTGGTCGATGGTATCGAGGGGCGGCAAATGGCTGAAAATGCCGCCGATCTGCTTGTTCTTCAAGCGCCGTTCCTGAATGAGGTAGAGCAAACTGGACAGCAGACTGAACAACAGCAATGTATATGCCACCAGCAGCAGCGCGATGTGGAGCAGAATCCAGCCGTTGTGCATCCACTGGTTGGAAACGGGGGCGTGGTCAGGGTGCGCGGCGGGCACCAGTAAAAGAAGAAAGATCACTGGCAAAACAAACATGCCGAAGGAGATGGCGCGATAGCGCCAGTAGATTGCCAGAAATGTGATGGTCAACAGTAGCGCGAAGGAGGTTTCCACCTCATGCAGACTGGCCGGGACCCAATGATGGGTCAGACGCATCATTTCCACCAGGGCGACCAGATGAAAATAGAAAGCGGAGACGCAGACGGGCTGCACGAACTTGCGCCAGCGGTCATGGCTGGTCAAGACATCCGGAATGACCGTAAGGCTGGATACGCCGTATAGCACGAGGGCGACCCGCAGCCAGATGAGATACATTGCCATCGTTCGGAGAACCGCTCCCTGCGCTGAACGTACTAGTAAGTATATAGCGCAGGGGTAGCTCCATTCCTGTGACGCAGAACACGTTTGCGTGAAAACCTGCCGGCGGGGGTGGGCCGGAAGTCGTTCGCTGAAGCGGTCCAATCATCGATGCGATCGGCCCTGGACCGGCCCCGTTGTGGATACTGTAGATTGGTACACATCGTTCCATTTGGCCTATCGTTGAAGTAAAGGCCGCCCATTTTTTTCGATCGCGCCCACCAACTCCAGGAGAACCGGCCTGACTGTGTCCAGCCCCAGCCCGAACGCAACCGTCGAAATGGCCTCGACGCCGCTGATGCGGCAGTACGCGGCGGCCAAGCAAAAGTATCCGGACGCGCTACTGTTCTTTCGGCTGGGGGACTTTTACGAACTTTTCTATGAGGATGCGAGGACCGCGGCGCGGGAACTGCAGATCACGCTGACGTCGCGGGACAAGGAACGCGCCATCCCGATGTGCGGCGTTCCCCACCATGCCGCCGACCAGTACATCACACGGCTGTTGCGGCTGGGTCACCGGATCGCCATTTGCGAGCAACTGGAAGATCCCAAGCTGGCGAAGACCATCGTGCGGCGGGAGGTCACCCGGGTGCTGACGCCGGGGACGGCGATCGATCCAACACTGAATTCCGAGCAGAACAATTTTCTGGCGGCGCTTTGTTTCGAGGGCGCGAAGATTGGGCTGGCGTTGCTCGATAATTCCACGGGAGATTTTCGCGCGACCGAATTTACCGGCCGCGATGCACACGACGCTGTGGCGCAGTGCGGCGACGAGCTGATACGCCTGGGCCCGGCGGAAATTTTGCTGGCGGACAATGCCGGCGGTACTGCCACGCAACTGGAAGAGGTCTTCCGCTCCCGCACGGTCACGCATCTGGAACCTTGGGTGCTGA
The DNA here is from genome assembly GCA_021802085.1 of Acidobacteriota bacterium. Classification (GTDB taxonomy): domain Bacteria; phylum Acidobacteriota; class Terriglobia; order Terriglobales; family Acidobacteriaceae; genus JAKAAZ01. Next base: position 1,022 of record JAKAAZ010000206.1, on the reverse strand, counting down.
CGCCTGACTATGCCGTTCCGCTGCTGGAAAATCATCTGGGCGCACGCGGGCTGGCGGGCTTTGGCCTGGCGGGCCACACGGCGGCGGCGGTTGCGGCGGGAAGCATTCTGCATTATCTGCGCGCTACACAACTGGGTCAGCTGGAGCACATCGACCGGGTGCGGTATTACGAGCACAGCGGATGTCTGCAACTCGACGCCGTGACCGCGCGCAATCTGGAGTTGGTGGAACCGTTGATGCCGGATGCGCGACGCGACACAACGTTGTTTCGCGCATTGGACTACTGCCTGACGCCCATGGGGAAACGCAAGCTGCGGGCGACGATTTTGCGGCCACTGCTCGACCTGGTTGGGATTCGAGAGCGATTGGATGGTGTGGCCGAACTGCACGGCGATTTGCAAATGCGCGAGGGATTGCGGGCGGCCATTGGCGGCATCCTCGATTTGGAGCGATTGCTGAGCCGGATTTCGCTGGACAGCGCCGGGCCGCGCGACCTGCTGGCGCTGGCCAGTTCGGCGGCGAAACTCCCGGCGGTTGCCGCAGAGTTGGCGGAGCTGCGATCTGTAGCCTGGAAGCGTCTTCATGGCTCTTTGGACTGCTTGAGCGATCTGCATCGGACGATTGCGACGACGCTGACGGAAGAGCCTCCGGTGCATTTGGAAGATGGCGGGGCGATTGCGGCGGGGGTGGATGCGGAACTCGATGAGCTGCGCTCGCTCAGCCTGAGCGGCAAGCAGTCGATTGCCGCCATTGAAGAGCGGGAGCGGCAACGCACCGAGATTGGATCGTTGAAGGTTCGCTACAACTCCGTCTTCGGCTATTACATTGAAATCACGAAATCGAACCTGAGCAATGTGCCCGCGGACTACGAACGCAAGCAAACCCTGGTGAACGCGGAACGCTTCACCACTCCGGAACTAAAGGAATATGAACGCAGCGTGCTGGGCGCACAGGAACGTTGCCTGGAAATTGAGCGCCGGATCTTTCTTGAGCTTCGGCGGACGGTCCTGGCGGCGAGCGCG
>JAKAAZ010000205.1 GCA_021802085.1 Acidobacteriota bacterium | reverse complement strand
ATAGGGTTGGACCATCCACCGCTTGGCCGTATGAGTGTAGATGATGTCATAGATGTCGCTGTTGTTTTGATACAGCGGCGTGGCAACACTCGAATAAGCGGTGCGCCCGAGGTTCCCGCCAGCCACGACCTCCAGGCTGTTGGCTGCATTCGGCGCGTATGTCAATTCACCGGTAAGCCAGTTATAGCGGTTGGAATAGAAGCCATCGTTCCATGCCAGTGACCCGCTGAGCTTGCCCTTCGCGTAATTTGCCTGCATTCCTCGGTTGACCGCGTTTTCTTGGTTCCACAACAGTCCTCTTTCGATGTTCAGGTTTTCGAAGCTGAATGTATCTTCGGCACCGATCAGGGTCGGCAATTTGCCGATGAGAAAAGAGAAATTTCCCTTCGGGGCCAACTTCAGATACGCCTGCGGCAAGGCCCCGAAGAAATCGCTTACGGTATTCCGAGTGGAAAGAAACGGCGTGCCTAATGCTGGAAGGTTATAGGCGCCAGCTTGAAGAAAATACTGCACTAGTCCGTTAGTTTTCTGGATGAAGACCTGCCCATTGCTGACATCCGCGCGCGCGGCTTGGTCGCTGGAAGCGGGACGGCTTTGCCAATAACCGAAGCCGCTTAGGATGCCAGTTACGTCCAGTTTTCCAAACGGTCCCGCGTCAAACGTTCTGGGAGACGCGGTACTGAGGGGGCCAACCATTGCTGGCGCCGGAAGTGGAGCTGTTGATACAGTTTCAGCGGGGACTGCTTCGGGCGCGGCCGAGCCAGTTTGTTTGGCATTTGCGTCCGCTGCGGACTGTCCACTAATTTGCGCACGCATCGGTGGGCCAGGGAATATACTCAGGGCAAGGAGCGCCAAAAGGGTCTTTTTACTCCCAGGCAAGGTGTTTTTCTTGCGATCTAGCGGAAACACATTCACGTTCTTTCTTTTCGAGCGTTCCGCAGCCTGGGTACTAGCAAAGCCCAGGTAACAAAATATTAGAAAACCTATCGCCGTCATGCAGCTAATTCCAGTTAAGATAGTCGCCAACATAATTGCCTGCCCAGATCGGACGCTTCTTCCGACCTAGGATTAGTTCACAAGACCCGAAGTAAAAAGTGCGTAAGAAGATCGTAAGAAAGTTATAAGGACGAGGCGGCCTGGACCCCTTCCGGAACAAAGCGGTATCCAACCCAGGGTTCGGTCAGGATGTAGTGCGGCTTTTCGCCCGGTTCAATCTTCCGGCGGAGCTGCCCAATCAGGACGCGCAGCGATTCCGGCTGGTCTATGTTGTAACCGCCCCAGACCGCCACCATCAGCGTGCGCCGGGTGACGACCCGATCAGGGTAGCGCGACATGGCATGGAGCAGATCAAATTCCTTCGGTGTCAGATGGACTTCTGCCCCTCGTACAAAAACCTGCCGCGAAGCTGGGTCGATACGGAAATCCCCCAGCGTCGCTTCCGCATTCTTGTCTTTCGCGGCTGTGTGGCTGGATCGCCGCAAGACCGCGCGAATTCTAGCCAGAAGCTCATTGATCTGGAACGGCTTGGTCACATAGTCGTCGGCTCCGGCGTCCAGTGCCTCGACCTTCATCTTCTCCTGGTTGCGCACAGACAACACCAGGATGGGAACATTGGATTGCTTTCGTATGGCGCGGCAGAGTTCCACGCCGTCCAGCTTGGGCATGGCCAGATCGGTGATGATCAGCTCGGCTGGCCAATCGATCAATATGGCCAGCGCGGATTCTCCGTCCGCCGCGGATCGAACCTGGTATCCCTGCGCGGTACATGCCATGGAGACGACGCGGGTAATTTGCGGCTCGTCATCGACGATCAGGATTTTCGCTGGGTCAGTACTATCGCGCGGTGTTGTTGCTTGATCCGTCATGTCCGCTCAATGCTGCTCTTGCGTCACAATATGGACATCCACATGGGGCGCTTCACGAAGCAGCCGCTGAATTGCCATGAAGTAGCGATAGTTTCCCCAGCCGCGAACCGCCGACCGGCCCAGGATGATCTGCGTGATGCGGTGTTCCCTCACAAACTCCCCTAGAGTGGTGGCAACCTTCCCGCCCTGCAAACGAAAAATCCTGGCCGAAAGGTTCTCCGCAAAGCGCAGATTGGCCGCCAGGTTCCGGCTCTTCTCTTCACTTGCGTCGTCGGGTAAGTCTACATGCAAAATATAAAATTCGGCGTCCATGCCTTCGGCCATGCGCGCGCCGCGCGCAATCAGCTGCTGCGAGGCCGGATTCGAACTGACGCACACCGCCACTCGCTCCTGTACCATCCAATCCTGGCCGAGCTGCTTGCGGCGCAGGTACGCGTCTAAATTTTGATCGACAGCATGGGTGACGCGCTTCAGCGCCAACTCGCGCAGCGCGAGGAGGTTTCCCCGGCGGAAGAAATTGGCCAGAGACCGCTCAATGCGTTCGGCTGGATAAATGTCCCCGCGGCGCATCCGGGTTTGCAACGCTTCGGGAGTGACGTCGACCAAAACCACTTCGTCGGCCCGGTCCAGCACCCAGTCCGGCACCGTTTCACGCACGGTAATGCCCGTAATGCTCTGCACTGTGGGAGCCACGCTTTCGACGTGCTGTACGTTCAGCGCGGAAAGAACATCGATGCGGTTCTGCAGCAGCTCCAGCACATCCTCATAGCGTTTTTCGTGCTTGCTTCCTGGAATGTTCGTGTGCGCCAGTTCATCGATTACCACTACTGTCGGCTTTCTAGACAGCACGGCGTCCAGATCAAGCTCTTCAAAAAATGTGCCCTTATATTCGACACGCCGAGTCGGAACCGCCTCCATCTGGCCGGCCAACTCGATCACGCGAGGACGTTGATGTGTCTCAACGAATCCGATTACCACATCTTCGCCGCGTTTACTGCGCCGGATGGCTTCGCTCAGCATGTTGAACGTTTTGCCAACGCCAGGGGCATAGCCCAGAAAGACCTTGAAAATCCCCGCCGTCTTTTCCGGAGCGGCTGTTTCCAGCCATTGCTCAGGCGTCTTGATCGGCTTTATGTTTCCGATTTGTGGGCTCATAGCTTACGCGACCTGAGTAGAATTGTAATGGTGTTGCCGCATAGAACATCTCCGGTGGTTCGTTACGCAGCGTCCGCGCTCGTGGTCGCCGTGATTGTCTGGATATATTTTTCCCTGCTGCATGTCAATCACACCACAGTAGCTCTTACTTTATTGTTATACGTTCTATTTATTGCAGGGCAATGGGGACTTTCCAACGCCATCTTCACTTCAGTCCTTTCCACCCTGGCGTTAAATTTTTTCTTTCTTCCTCCGATTGGAAAATTCACTGTCGCCGATCCGGAGAACTGGGTTTCTCTCGGCGCGTTCCTCATCACCGCAATCCTGTCCAGCCGTCTCTCCGACCGTGCCCGGGATGAAGCCAAAGAGGCCAAAAGTCAAAGAATCGAAATGGAGCGTCTGTACGACTTCAGTCGGCAGTTGCTGGCCACCGACAATATCCTCGACCTGTTGAATTCCATTCCCCAGATCATTACGGCCACGTTCTTTATAGAGGGCGCTGCTCTGCTGGTCACTGCCCGAGGCCGCATCTACCATTCCGGTAGAAGCAGTGAGCGGATCGGCGATGAGATGCTCCGCGCCGCCTCCCACGAACGCGACATTCAGAGAAATGATGAGACGGGAATAACTCTGATCCCGCTCATGATGGGCGTGCGTCCCATTGGCGCACTGGGGATTCTGGGCAAAAGGCCGTCGCGGCAGAGTTTGGAGGCCTTGGGCAGCATGGTGGCCATCGCCGTGGAACGAGCCGGAGCCGTCGAGCAGCTGGGAAAAACAGAAGCCGCGCGAGAAAGTGAACAGATCCGAAGCGCACTACTGGATTCCGTGACCCATGAGCTGCGGACGCCTCTCACCTCCATTATGGGGGCCGTCAGCAGCCTGCGTTCACAACTGCAGTTGACAGAGCAGGAACGAAACGAGCTGCTCGCCATCATTGACGAGGAAAGTGGACGCCTGAACCGTTTGATTGAAGAAGCTGTCGAAATGGCGCAGTTGGATGCCCATGAAGTGCAATTGGACCTGCAACTTCACCCGATCCAGGAACTTGTCGATCTATCGGTCAAGAATGCCCAGGAAGTCGTTGCCTCCCATCCCATAAGCGTGCGTCTACCGAACAACCTGCAACCTGTCCTGTTCGACTTGCGCATGATCGAAAAAGTCCTCCATCATCTGCTGGAAAACGCCGCAAAATACTCGCTTCCCGGCAGCCCTGTCTGCATCAGCGCGGAACAGACTAAGGACGCGGTTGTCGTCAGCGTGGCCGATCGTGGAGTTGGAATCGGGATGCTGGAAAAGAGCTTTATCTTCGACAAGTTTTACCGCGGCCCAGGACAACGCTACAAGGTCCACGGAACTGGAATGGGACTGGCCATCGCCAAGGCCATCGTGGAAGCGCATGGCGGCAAAATCACCGTAACCAGTCAAGTCGGACACGGTTCCGTCTTCTCGTTTGAGTTGCCGCTTCAGCCGCACATGCCGGAACCGAGTAGTTGACCGGCACACGCGTCCGCCGGCCCTTGGCCGAGGAACGATGGGACTGATAGTCTGAAGGTTCGACCGCAGGCAGCCGAAGACGGGGAACGTTCCCCATCGTACCTGCATCCAAATTTTAGGATCACAACCTAAGGAGAACTACATATGCAACGCAAAGCAAGCGCAGTCTGGCACGGCACGCTGAAAGAAGGCAAAGGTACCATTTCTACTGAGAGCGGAGTGCTGAAAAATACCGCATACTCCTTTCATACACGCTTTGAAGATGGCAAAGGAACCAACCCGGAAGAGTTGATTGCCGCCGCTCACGCCGGCTGTTTCACCATGGCATTAAGCAGCCAACTGACCAATGCGAAGCTGACACCAGACTCGCTGGAAACCACTGCGGAAGTTACGCTTGAAATGCTCCAGGGCGGTCCGACCGTCACCAAGATCCATCTGACCACGCGCGCGAAAGTGCCGGGCGCCAGCAAAGAGGCCTTTGCGACCGCGGCGAATGAAGCGAAGATCAATTGCCCCATCTCGCGCCTGTTGAAGGCAGCCGAAATCACCCTGGATGCCCAATTGGCCTGAGTGTGGCGATTGTCCGCTGCCGCTTTTGAATGCTCTTCTTCTACCCCTGTAGACTGGCCAATTTCCTCCTGCGTGGTCGTTCTTGGATAGAACGGCCACGCCAGCTCCGCTCTCCTTCTACGCTGAAGGAAAAAATCACGCGTGCGATCTGTGTCATTTTGTTTAGCATGTTCATCTTTGCTGCGGTGGCCGATGGAGAGGATACGGATGTACATGTCCAGGAGATTGTCGGCAAATCTGTTTGGGGTTGTCCCCTGGGCTGACACAAACAGTTAAGACACTGTTCGCCGTTCGCTGCAAAATCGTCGACCGGCAGGACCACTGTACAGCATGCTGAGCACAACCGGTGAAGCGGAAGCGGGCTCCGGTGGAGACCGACCCGCGGAGGAATAGCCGGCTGCGACTCATCGAGACGGTGAGCGGCCGGGGATGGTGCCAGCAAAGCTCCGTCTCCGGCGGAAAACCCCACTGGACGATAGATCGCCGATGCCTAAGAAAACTCATCCGATCAGTTGCGGCGCAGCCGCCTCCAAATTCTCGCTGCCAGTTGTGCCTCGAACCTGGCCGGAGGCAGGTAGCCCAGCGCCGAGTGCAGGCGCTTTTGGTTGTAGACCTTTTCCAGGAACGCGCCGATCTGGGCGCGGGCCTCGGCCAGGTCGCGGTATTCGTTGCGATAGACTTCCTCGTACTTGAGCGTTTTCATGAACGACTCGCACTGGGCGTTGTCGTAGGGATTGCCTTCGACGGCTCATGCTGATCTGGATGCCATGGGCCTTGAGCAGGTCGGTGTAATCTCCCGCAGCATACTGCACGCCACGGTCGGAGTGATGCAGCATGCCGGGAGTCGGCTTCCGCGTTCTGAGCGCCATTTGCAAGGCTTCGATGGTTAGGCTCGCCTCCAGCGTGCGGTCCAGCGCCCAGCCGATGACTTTGCGCGAAAACGCATCCAAGACCACCGCCAGATAGACGAACTCCGTTTCCAGCCGGACATAGGTGATATCGGCTCGCCATAGCTGGTCGATGCCCGTCAACACCAGGTTCTGCGCCAAGTTCGGATACACCGGCAGAGGATGGTTGGAGTCGGTGGTCACGACGAACCGGCGCTTGCGCAGACAGAGCAGATTGTCCTCGCGCATCAGCCGCTGCACCTTCTTGCGGTTCACGCGCCAGCCCCGCTCGTGCAATTCCCGGCTGCCGTAATAGCTGAACTCCAGGGCAATGCGCTGGATCTCATCGCGCAGCTCCATGTCCGGGTCCGCGCCAGTCCC
>JAKAAZ010000204.1 GCA_021802085.1 Acidobacteriota bacterium | reverse complement strand
CATCGAGGTCGGGCCGCAGCTCGACGATTCGATGATCGTCCTCAACGGTCTCAAGGCAGGCGAACAGATTGTCAGCTCGGCCAACTTTCTTGTGGACTCGGAAGCGCAGCTGCAGCAGGCGCTTGCGGCGTTTGCGCCCCCGTCGCCACAGGCTGCCACAGGACCCAGCAAAGCGCCAGCCGCGCAAATGCGGATCGATTTCGCCACGCAGCCAAATCCGCCGCGCAATGGCGCAAATACAGTACGCGTGAAGCTGACCGGTCCTGACGGAAAGCCGGTCACAGGTGCGCAGGTGACCGCGACCTTCTTGATGCCGGCCATGCCCGCAATGGGCATGGGGGCAAAACGCGTTGTCGCGACGCTGGCCGACAAGGGCAATGGTTTTTATGAAGGCCCTCTGCAACTGGACGTGGGAGGCGCGTGGCAGGTAATCGTAACGGTCCAGCGCGGCGGCCAGATACTGGCCACAAAACAGCTCAACGTCAGCGCCACGGGAGGCATGGAATGATCTCGCGAATCATTGCCTGGTGTGCGCGCAATCCCTTCCTCGTATTCATCGGAGCCGTCCTTCTGGTTGTCGCTGGCCTGTGGTGTATGCAGCACGTCCCGCTCGATGCACTGCCCGATATCAGCGACGTGCAAGTCATCATTCACACTCCGTGGGCGGGCGAGCCGCCGAACGTGATCGAGGATCAGGTCACGTATCCGATCGTAACCGCGCTGCTCTCGGCTCCCGACGTCAAAAATGTACGCGCCCAGACCATGTTCGGCGACTCCTATGTCTTCGTCGTCTTTCAGGACGGCACCGATCTGTACTGGGCGCGCTCGCGCGTGACCGAGTATCTCGAACAGATTGCCGGGCGGCTGCCGGCGGACGTGCATCCCGCGATTGGCCCCGATGCAACCGGTGCGGGCTGGGTCTACGAGTATGCCATCGTGGACCGCAGCCATACCAAGAACCTGGCCGACCTGCGCGCGCTGCAGGACTGGTACCTGCGCTACCAGCTCGAAACCGTGCCCGGCGTCGCGGAGGTAGCAAGCATTGGCGGCTTTGTGCGCCAGTACCAGGTGAACCTCGATCCGAACAAGCTCTTCTCCTACGGCATCTCCGCTGCGACCGTCATCGACCGCGTCCGCCAGAGCACGAATGAAGTGGGCGGAGACGTGATTGAGATGAGCGGGGCCGAGTACATGATCCGCGGCCACGGATATCTGCGCTCGCTTTCCGATCTCGAAAATGTTCCCGTTGCAACGAAAAACGGCACGCCCGTGCTGGTGCGCAATCTCGGTACCGTTTCCTTCGGTCCGGACGTGCGGCGCGGCGCAGCCGAATGGCAGGGAGAAGGGGAAACCGTAGGCGGCATCGTGGTCATGCGGTACGGCATGAATGCTCTCAACGTCATCAACGGGGTAAAGGCAAAGCTTCGGCAGATCGCGCCTTCGCTGCCTTCCGGCGTGGAAATAGTGACGGGCTACGACCGCTCCTGGTTGATCAATCAGTCGATCCACACACTGAAGCGTGACCTGATCGTGGAAGCAATCATTGTCAGCTTCGTCAGCATTGTCTTCCTCTTCCATTTTCGCTCCGCGCTCGTTCCGATCCTGACGCTGCCGATTGCCGTTCTGGCAGCATTCATCCCCATGTACTACCTCCACGTCAGTTCCAACATCATGTCGCTCGGAGGGCTCGCACTAGCCGTCGGCGTGCTCATCGACGCCGCCATTGTCATGGTGGAGAACGGACACCGCCATCTGGCGGAACTGGCAGAGGTGCCCAGCGGATCGGAGCGGCGGCGAATCCTGATCGGCGCGGCCCAGCAGGTTGGACCGGCTCTCTTCTACTCGCTCATCATCATTGTCGTTTCCTTCCTGCCGGTATTTCTGCTGGAGGCGCAGGAAGGCCGCATGTTTCGGCCACTGGCCTGGACCAAGACTCTGGCCATCGCCTTCTCCTCTCTGCTCTCCATCACGCTGGTTCCGGCACTGATGCCGTTGTGCCTGCGCGGAAAGCTGCGGCCGGAATCGAAGAACCCCGTGGCCCGCATTACGCAGGCCATGTATCTCCCGGTGCTCCGCTGGTGCCTTCGGCACTGGAAGCTGGTGATCGCGCTGAACCTTGCTTTTCTGGCTGCTACCATTCCGCTCTACTTCCGTCTCGGCAGCCAGTTCATGCCCGCACTCTATGAAGGCTCCGCTCTCTACATGCCGAGCGCGCTGCCGGGCATCTCGATGACGCAAGCGGTTTCGCTGTTGCAGGAACAGGACCGCATGATCCGTTCCTTCCCCGAGGTCGCGACAGTGTTTGGCACCGTTGGCCGCTCCGACAGCGCCACAGACAACGCTCCTCTCGATATGTACGACACCACCATCATGCTGAAGCCCCGCAAGAACTGGCCCGCAGGCATGACCTACAAAAAGCTGATCCACGATATGGACGAGAAGCTCCAGTTTCCCGGCCTGACCAACACCTGGACCATGCCCGTCGAGAACCGTCTGGACATGGAGCTGACCGGCATCAAGACAGCAGTTGGGATCAAGATTCAGGGGCCCGATCTGGCCCGCATTCAGGATATTGGAGCACAGATGCAGCAGCTCCTGTCCGGAATGCCCGAGACCAACTCCGTCTTTGCGGAGCGTGTTTCCCAGGGCTTCTATCTGAACGTGGATGTGAATCGGCCCGAGGCAGCGCGCTACGGCCTGACCGTCGCCGATGTGCAGCAGGTCATTACCTCGGAAATCGGCGGAGCGGACATTGTCGAGAATGTGGAAGGCCGTGAGCGCTTTCCAGTCGCCGTACGCTATCAGCATACCTTCCGCGACGATCCGGCCGCCTTATCGCAGGCATTGATTCCAACTCCTACCGGCGAGCAGATTCCAATCGGCGAAGTCGCCCGCGTGTACTTTTCTCGCGGCCCCACCATGATCCGCGACGAAGACGGCGCTTTGACCGGATACGTTTATCTCGATCTGAAAACGCACAACTACGGTGGATTTGTAGGCCATGCGGACCGGATATTGAGTCGAAAATTGGTGCTCCCCGTGGGCTATACCTGGCATTGGGCTGGAGAATATGAGTTTGAAATGCGCGCCAAACAGCGCCTCAAAATTATTCTTCCCATCGTCTTTTTTGTTATCTTCCTGCTGCTCTATCTCGTCTTCAAATCTGCCACTGAGGCCGCGGTGCTGATTTTTCCCACCTTCTACGCCATGTCTGGAGGACTGCTGCTGCAGTGGGCGCTCGGCTACAACTTCAGCGTCGCCGTATGGGTCGGCTATATCGCGCTATTCGGCATCGCAGTCGAAACCGGAGTGGTGATGGTGGTGTACCTGGATGAAGCATTCCAGCGCCGCCTCGCTCAGGACTCCGCAATGACGGAAGCCGGTTTGGAGCAGGCCGTCATTGAAGGCGCGGTGCAGCGCCTGCGGCCCAAGCTGATGACCGTAACGGCGGTCATCCTCAGCCTCGCGCCGATCCTCTGGGAAGCAGGCATCGGCTCGGATGTGATGAAGCCCATCGCGGCCCCGATTGTCGGCGGGATGATTACCTCGACGATCCACGTCCTGATTCTGGTTCCGGTGTTTTTCCTGCTCATCAAGCGCAGAACCCTGCGTCTAGGCCGGCTCGCCGGTAACACTAACCCGCAACGCCTGCTATGATCTCCTGCAGGCAGTGCCCGGTCCCTATGAGATCGTCACAATTCGGGTAGACTGTCCACACGGTCAGCGACAGAAATAAAGCGGGCAATTCGCAGGGAGGAAACCATGATAAATAAAGACACGAAGATCACTCGACGCAGCCTACTCAATTCTGGGCTTCTTCTTGCCGCTGCTCACACGCCGCCCGCCAGCGCTGCGTTTGCGCTTGGAGCCGCTCAGACCCAGCCGGCCACTCCTGCGCAGGCTGCCCCCAAGGCTGGACAGCGTGACCCAAGGCCCAACATCATCTTCATCATTGCCGACGACCTGCGACATGATGACCTCTCCTCCACCGGCCACCCGTATGCGAAGACACCGCATCTGGACCGGATAGCTCACGAGGGCGTGAAATTTAACAACGCCCGCTGCACCACACCGCTTTGTTCTCCCAGCCGCGCCAGCTATCACACTGGCCTCTATGTCCATAGCCATCGGATTGTGAACAACGATAGGAACGGCCAGGCGGAACTCAGTCATCGGCTGCCCACAGTCTCACGCATTCTCTTTAACGACGGCTACGAGAGCGCATTTGTAGGCAAGTGGCACATGGGATTCGACGACACAGTGCGCCCCGGCTTCGATTACTGGGTCAGCTTCAAGGCGGTGGGCCTCTACCAGAACATTATCTTCAACGTCAACGGCGTCCGCGAGCAAAAGCGTGGATACACCACCGACTTTCTCAATGAGTATGCCGTCAATTTCATTGAGCAACCGCACAGCAAGCCGTTCGTGATGCATATCGGACACAAGGCGCCGCATCTTCCATACCTGCCATCCCCGCAAGACGACGGACTCTACAAGGACGCGCCCTACCATGTACCGGCCATCGTTCCTGGCGATCTGGAAGGCAAGCCGGTTCTGCATCTCAACCCGCCCCCGGTCGATGTGCTGCGTGTCGAGGGGGTCACGCCCGAACCCATGGAATCCAGGTTTGGCCGTCCCTCTGATCTCGCTTCTGTAACCCGCGACCGCGCGCGTTGCGTCGCTTCGATGGATCGCGGCGTCGGAATGATCTTCGATGCCCTGGAGCGCACCGGTCAGCTCGACAATACGATCCTCATCTTCACCAGCGATCATGGCTATCTCATGGGCGAGCACGGAATAAAGGAAGAGAAGCGATGGGCCTATGAACCATCCGTTCGCGTGCCCATGTTGATGCGCTATCCGAAGCTGATTCCCGCAGGAAGCGAACGGAATCAGAACGTGCTCAATATCGATATTGCCCCGACACTGCTGGATCTGGCCGGAGTGAAGTCTCCCACGCCAATGCACGGAAGCTCATTGCTCCCTGTCTTCCGCAATTCCGACGCTCCATTGCGGGATTCTTTTCTGTGCGAATATTTTCTGGAGAAATTCGTCCCAGGAGTACCCGATTGGCAATCCGTTTCCCAGGGCAAGTGGAAGTACATACACTACCCGGCGCTCACTGGCATGGACGAGCTCTACGACCTTTCGGCGGATCCTGCGGAGGAGAAGAACGTGATCGGCGAGGCATCGAATCGCGAAGTACTGAGCCAAATGAAAAGTGAATTGAACCGCTTGCTGGCCGCGTCCCAGGCAAACTTGTCGATGGTCTGAGCCCGCCCGCGCGCCAGTCGTCATGGAGTGACCGGTCCACTACGCTAGCCGTGGGTTAGGCTGTGATTCTGGAAGGAAGCACAACTCAGAGCCACAAGCGGAGAGGAACCGGCCATGAAGGAAGAGGTACGATTTTTGGGATTGGATGTCCATGCCGAGACGATTGCCGTCGCGGTTGCCGAGTCGAATGGCAAAGTGCGCAGCGTGGGAACCATCCCCAACCGCGCGGAGTCGATACGCAAGCTGGTGAAGAAGCTTGGGCCTTTGGACCAATTGCGGGCCTGCTATGAGGCCGGCCCGACGGGCTACGTACTCTACTGGCAGTTGGCGTAGCTGGGAGTCAAGTGCGAGGCGATCACCCCAACGCTGGTTCCGAGGAATGCGAACGACCAGGTGAAGACGGATCGGCGGGATGCGGAGAGGCTGGTGCGTCGTTGCCGGTCCGGCGATCGGACGGCGGTATGGGTTCCGGACGAAGGCTCCGAGGCGGCGAAGCAGGATCAGTTGCGGGCGCGGCACCGGCTGAGCGAATTTCTGCTGCGCGCGGGCAGCGGCCGGCAGCCGGGATGAAGGCGTGGACGCTGGATACATGACCTGGTAGTGTCAAATCTTTTGTGTATGTATTAAACGTCCTGGTTGAAATTGCGTGATTGTTATGCGCAGCGGTTGAGGGCCTCTTTCCAGCCCTGCACGGCGTTCCATTTTCTGGCCAGGTTTCTCAGCGCCAGGTACATCACTTTCAAAGCCATCTTCCGACGGAAAGGCGCCGCGCGTCTTGATGGCCTTGCGCAGACTCATGTTCAGCGATTCGATGGCGTTGGTTGTATAGACGATTTTCCGTATCTCCGGCGGAAACCGGAAAAACGGAATCACGATAGATGGATTTCAAATCGCGTGACGAGCCGGACTCTGCCGATCCCCTCTCCATCCGCTTCGGCAGCGACCCGCACCAAGATCTTGTCCGGAGCCCGCCGCCCTCGAGCCCCGGTTTCCTCCCCGCCCCAGAAGGCCTCATCGACCTCCACCAACCCGCTCAACCGCTCCCAGCCAGGACGCACCATCGCCCGTTTCAACGTATGC
>JAKAAZ010000007.1 GCA_021802085.1 Acidobacteriota bacterium | reverse complement strand
TGGCAGCGGCGATTGAGTCCACCGCCGCGACCGCGCTGCAACGTGGAGCACGGCGATGGCGGCTCGCCGCCGCTACTTGCCGGATTTTTTCTTCGGCTTGGATTTCACCGCTGGTTTTGAAGGTTTCGTCGGGCGACTGACGGACTCGGCACTCTTCTTCATCGCGGACGCGCCAGCTTTTTTCACGGTTGGCTTGACGGCTGCCTTGGGCTTCAAGGATGCTTTCGCGATCGGCCGATGTGCGGTCCCGGCGGATGCCTTCCCATGCGCCTTGGCTACGATGGCTGCCTTCTGCGCCTTCCCTTTCAGCTTCGGCGCGGGCTTGCTGCCTCCTTTGCCGCTGGGTTTCGCTGTGGCCTTTCCACCACTGGGATGCGAAACCTTGCCGGCCGCTCCAGATTTGGCTTTCTCCGCCTTGCCTTTGACAGGCTGCGCCGCGGGCGCTTTGCCGTGCCTGGAAATCTTGGCGGGCTTCTCAGCCTTTTTCACGGGAGCGGATTCCGCAACTGCTTTCGCGGGTGGGGCAGCTGTCTTCGCCGCGGGCTTGGCGGCTGCCGCTTTCCCGGCACTAGATTTTCCTGCAACGGGTTTCGGCGCAATCGTAGTTTCCTCCGCAATCTCCGGAGCGGAAGCAGTCACGTCGCCCGATGCTGCCAGACTCAAATCCGCGCCCTGCTCGGCAAGCGCGTTTTTCGCCGCTTTTCTCGCCTTCGTCTTCGATCCCTTCGGTTCGGTGACGCGTTTCACGGTGCGGCTGCGGCGTACGATCACCAGCGGCGGGGGCGCGGGAGGAGAATACGGCTCCGCGAATTTCCGGATCGTCTCCTCCGTCGGCAACTCGCCATCCATAAACGCGAACGTCAGCTTGTCCAGCAACTCCTCATACCCCTCGACCTCGGGAACGATCCGCATGTCCTGCAAAATTGCATTGGGAATCTTCTGGCGTGCCTCGGGCCATTTGGTGAAGAAGTTCTCGAACTTGTTTTGAACCGCGGCGGTCTTATTGGTGAAGAACAGCCACAGCACCGCTTCCGGTTTCATGCTGTGCAGCAACTTCCATAGCTGTGAAGGCTTGGCGGCATCCTTCGCCGTCATCTTCTGCAGAACATGCTTGGCATCCGCATCCAGCGCATTCACTTCCGCAATCAGATCGCTGCGGACAAACATCTTCTTCAGGGAAGCGAACTGGGCTGGCGACAGCTTCGCCGTCAACAGGCGAAACTGGGCTGCGGACGGGTCGGGATGCAGTCCCGCCATCAACAACTGCACAAAGCGTTCATGCAGCCGCTCCAGCCCCTGCACGTCGGCGGAACGGCTGTTCCAGGCCGGCGATAGATGTTCCATCCAGCCTTCCGATTCGAGCGCCTTCAGCACCTGCACCGGTTCTTCTTCGTAGCCAATTTCCTCTAGCTCATAGCCGCGCTGCACAGCGGTAATGGCGCCGATCACACCTTCGGCCTTGGCATTGTCGTAGCGCGCCTTGGTGCGCTCTTCCATGTCCCAGCCAGTGCGGGACATGAGGCGGACGGCGCGTACTAGTCGAATCGGATCCTCCAGGAATCCGTAATTGCTGACCAGCCGCAGATGCCGCGAAGAAATGTCGGCGCTTCCGTTCAACGGATCGAGCAGGAGGCCCCACGAGCCTTCGTTCAGCGACAGCGCCATGGCATTCGCGGTAAAGTCGCGGCGGCGTAGATCGTCCAGGATGCCGGCCGGAGCGTATTCCGGGTGAGCCGGCTTGGGAAAGGTCTCCGTTCGGGCGGCGGAGATTTCCATGCGCGCCTGCTTGCCAAACCGCAGATACAGTGTCTGCGAGGGCTCCTGCTCGCCGGTGATGGAGAAACCGGCGCGTTCCAGGTCTTTCCTGAATTTCAACGGGTTGCCCTGGACCGTAATGTCCAGGTCGCGCACGGATGCGCCGCTGACGATGTCTCGGACCGCCCCGCCGGTAAGAAAAACGGTGATTTTTCTGGCCCGGGCCACGTCGGTCATGGCGTTTAAAGCTTGTTTTTCGTTCGGAGAAAGCTTGGATTCGAGCAGTTGGATATAATCGGGCATGCCCAGTTTTGCGCCTCGGCCAGCAGCCTCTCACTCGAGCCACTAAGCCCTGTATTTTCAATTAGATGTGGGCGACGATGTCGTGCACACAATGTTCTATAATACCACATTGGAGAGGGTTTCTCCAAGCAGATTGCACAATTCGCATGGCATCCGTCGCGCTTCATGCGACAATCCTCGCGAGTGCGAAGTTCCGATTATGTAGTTTTACGCTGTGTCGTTGGCGCGTTGGCTTGAGGAGCACGAAGTGGCCGTTTCAGGATCGAGTCGGAAAAAAGTAATTGTGCGGAAGTTCAGCCGCGACTGGCATTCCGGCTATGTCGATCCCCAGGGCTTTGCCCACGACGGCCAGTTGGAGTTGCTGGACATGACCGGCAAAGTTCTTGCCATGACGCTGCGGGATGTGAAGATGATGTGCTTCGTGCGGGAATTTTCCACAGGAGACTCAACCGACCCGGAGCGGCTGGTTCGACGCAATTTTAGCTCGCGTCCTCGCACCCCCGGCCTGTGGATTCGTCTGCGGATGAGGGATGGCGACGAACTGGAAGGCCTGGCCAGCAACGATCTTTCACTGCTCGAGCCGGAAGGCATTCAGTTCACTCCGCCCGATCTGCGATCCAACACGCAGCGGATTTTCATCCCACGCTCTGCCCTGCAGTCCGTGGAAATTGTGGCTGTCATCCATGCCAGCACACGGCGCAAGCTCAATTTGACGGAACAGGAAGGGCTCTTCGCGAGCTGACGCAATTCTTTGCGAGCCAACATGGAAGAATCGCGTCGCATGGAGTCCCCGCCCCATGCGATCTTCCCATTCGCCATTTCAACCAGCTTCCCTTTTCGACTGCCCGCAAACGCGCACACTCCTCCTCTCTTTTGCCTATCAACGATCCAACGCGAAAATGTTCACCATCCAAAACCTGCATGAAAACGTTCTAAAAATAGTGCGACAAACATCTGTCAGATTCTGTCTAATAGCCGTAAGGGGGCGCCCTATGCTGATTCGTAAACCGTCTGACATTCCGTCGTCGGAGATTACGTCGAAGTCCGACTACATGAACCGCCGCAAGTTCATGACCGGAGCAGCCGCTCTCGGCGTAGCTGCGTTCGGCGCAGACCGGCTCAAGGATATCGCTTCTCCCGGCGAAGCCGTGCATGCCACCGAAAAGCTGGCGACGATTCCCAGCAAGTATTCGACGACGGGCGTGGCCCCAACCTCGTTCCAGGACATTACCACCTACAACAATTTCTACGAATTCGGCACCGACAAAAGCGATCCGTCTCACAACGCCTGGCGACTCAAAACCAGTCCGTGGAGCGTGAAAGTCGACGGCGAGGTGAAAAAGAAGAAAGTCTTCGACATCGACGCGCTGATGAAAATTCATCCCCTGGAGGAGCGCGTCTACCGGCATCGCTGCGTCGAGGCGTGGAGCATGGTGATTCCGTGGGTGGGCTACTCTTTTTCGGAGTTCATCCAGCAATGCGAGCCGCTCAGCTCCGCGCGCTATGTGCAGTTTCTTTCGCTCGACAATCCGATAGAGGAGCCATGGATCAAGTCCGTGGATCTGCATTGGCCCTATTCCGAAGGCCTGCGCATGGATGAGGCCATGAATCCGCTGACGCTGTTCACCTTCGGCCTGTATGGGCAGACATTGCCGAACCAGGATGGCGCGCCGGTGCGCATTGTGTTGCCGTGGAAGTATGGCTTCAAGTCGGCCAAATCCCTGGTAGAGATTCGCTTCGTGAAAAACCAGCCGCGCACCACCTGGAATGAGTCCGCGCCGAACGAGTATGGCTTCTACTCCAACGTGAATCCGAATGTCGACCATCCACGCTGGAGCCAGAAATATGAGCGCATCATCGGCGCGCCTTTCTGGAAAGCCCGCCAGCCTACGCTGATGTTCAACGGCTACGGCGATCAGGTGGCTTCCATGTATCAAGGAATGGATCTCCGCAAGGATTTTTAAACCCCCCGCATGTCCAATCGCTCGATCGTAGCCCTGAAATTCGTCGTGTTCCCGGCCTGCCTGATTCCGCTGGCGGTGCTGGTCTACCAGGGATTTACCAACACGCTGGGCCCGGACCCGGTGGCGACCATCACCCACACCACCGGGTTCTGGACGCTGTATTTTCTGTTGATCTCGCTTGCCATCACTCCCGTGCGACGGCTGGGTCGCCGGCTGGCATGGCTCATCCGCTTTCGGCGCATGCTGGGGCTGTTCGCCTTCTTCTATGCAACGCTGCACCTGACGACGTGGGTGTGGCTCTACTCCAACTTCGATGCGCATGCCATGGTGCACGACATCTCCAAGCGGCCCTTCATCACCATGGGGATGTTGGGCTGGACGTGTCTGTTCCTGCTGGCCGCGACATCCACCACCTGGTCGATTCGCAAACTGGGCGGCAAGCGCTGGACGATGCTGCACCGTCTGGCCTATGTCGCGGCGACGGCCGGCGTGATCCATTACTGGTGGATTGTGAAGACGGGCGTGCGCACTCCGTGGAAAGTAACGGTCGTGCTCGCCGTGCTGCTGCTGGCGCGCGCGCTATGGTCCGCGAAAGAAGCCGCGCGCAGGAAAAAGGTCGCCGTCGCCGTTTAGCGAATTTCCGCTCAATTGAGGATCGCCGCCGCAAAATAGAGCCGCTCGTAACATAATCGATAACCTGGGTTCCTATACCGATCCAGCATTTGAGCAAGACAAGGAGATATTATGGACGCCACACCAGCACCTCAGAATCGCACACCACAAGAAAGCGATTTGCTCGTTCCGTTCGAATCGCAAAATATCCCCGATGAGTACAGGGAGTATTACAAAACAAAACGAAGCAACTTCTTTGCCAGCATCCAACGATTCTCCGGCATGTGGAAATATTACATAGGGCTCGATCAAATATGGTACCGAGACTTTGAAATTATGAAACCAGCCTGTGACGTTGAGCAGATGTTCCCGTTGCTTCTTTACCACAACGCACACGCCAAAATTCGTATCAGCATTGAGTTGGCTTTTTCAAGTTGTATGGCCGAAGCGCGCTCAATTATGCGGGATGCTATTGAATCCGTGGCACATGCTCATGCGATGCTTCGGGACGTAAAACTTCAGAAAATATGGCTCAGTAAGAACGATGACAAGAAGGCTCTCGAAGCTTTTAAGGATGCCTTTGAACGGCAAAAGAAGGAAGGAATTTTCAAGGGTCTGGATGAATTGCATGAATCGTGGGGGCAATTGTCGGAGATTGGTTCACACGCAACAATAAACGCGATATGTGAACGATGCGTCATTGTCAAGTCGGATAAACATGTGGAATTCAGATTGAATTATTCCGGCGGCGTTGAAGAACGTAGCTGGGCATTGTCTCTGTTCTCACTGCTGTTGACATGTTTCACAATGGAACAAACGCTCTATGGTGACTACCAGAGCCGTCTGCAATTCGACGAAACGCTCATTCGGATGCGTGGGAACTTTGAGCGGAATAAAGAGCAACTGCGGGAATTTATGAAAGTACACTATAACATCAAGCCACCCTCCAGCATTCTCGTTCCGAAGCCAACGATCTATCGACCATAAAAAATTCTGAACGGTGAAATAGGTAGAACATCGAGCTACAAGATAGTTATGCGTCCTTCAATCACTCTCCGCACAGGTTCGAAGGTGGCGCGATGCAGCGGGCACGGTCCATGCTCGGCCAGCGCGCGCAGATGCTCCTCGGTGCCGTAGCCCTTGTGCGAGGCCAGCCCATACTGCGGATATTCCTCGTGATAGCGGCACATCCACGCATCGCGATAGACCTTGGCGACGATGGACGCGGCGGCAATCGAGATGCTGATCGAGTCGCCGTAGATGATGGCCTGCTGCA
Organism: Acidobacteriota bacterium; assembly: GCA_021802085.1. GTDB lineage: Bacteria > Acidobacteriota > Terriglobia > Terriglobales > Acidobacteriaceae > JAKAAZ01. The sequence continues at coordinate 24,693 of JAKAAZ010000007.1, read as the reverse complement.
AACACGGCGTGTCGAGCCGCTCGGCGTCGATCAACAGAAAATCCGGCTGCGGCAATAGCTGCGCGATGGCCGCCAGCATGGCCTGATGCGACGCGCGGCGAATATTGATGGCGTCGATGGTGGCCGCATCCGCAAAACCAACAGCAACGGCAATCGCTCGTTTGCGAATGATGCCGTCCAGGCGCTCGCGTTCCTCTGGCATCAACTGCTTGGAGTCGCGCACGCCGCGGATACGCGTCTTCTCCGGAAGAATCACGGCCGCCGCAACCACCGGACCAAACAAAGCTCCGCGTCCGACTTCATCCACGCCGGCAATTGCCGTTGCACCCTGTTGCCGCGCCGCGCGCTCGTGTTTGTCGCCACAAATCAGCGTGCGCAGGTAGCGCATCTTCTCCGCCTGTTTCGATGGCGCGGTCACCTGAGATTTAGCGGCGCGAAGCTGACTTTTCACGGGCATCTAGAGCGAGTGTATCGCCGAGCCGCGTGTGGAGAACGGGGAAAAATTCTCCACTTTGTTCCGCGCCTTCGCGAATCTATTTCTTCACCGGCGTCTGCACAGGCTTCTTCATCGGCGTCGGCACAGGCTTCTTCACTGGCTTCTTCACTGGCCGAGGTTGCGGAACGGGTAATTGCTCGATCAGCCAGCGCACCAGCTCCTTCCCACCAGAGAAGTTGTCGTACTCCGACGGCAGATGGCGTCCGTCGGTGTACTCGTTATAGAGCCATGGATCGACTACCGCGAACACCGTTCCCTTGCCGTACGTCGCTCCGGCCATCAGGATGGTCCCCTTCTCGTCCAACAGCGGAAATGCTGGCCTCTGGACTGAGATCGTGCATGTGTCCTTCATGTAGAAAATATGCGTGCCAGGCGAAACCGGCGTATCGCCGCTGACCGCCAACCGGCCCGTGCTCCGGTCCTCTCCAACAACGTGGTGATAGAGCACGCTATTGAAATGAATTCCAAATTTGTCGGCAAGCAGGTCCAGATGCTGAATATCGGCATTGGCAACGTCGTTCTCCATCAGGACCAGCACGCCGCCCTGTCGGACCCACTCCGCCACCTGCAGGGCATCCTTCGGCTGGACATAGTGCGGATGCGGGTTTTTCGCGGAAGTGTCCGGCGAGACGATGATGTACAACTGCGCCTTCTTCAGGTTGAGGAGAGTGGGCGCGCTGTACAAAGTCGCGGTGGACACACCATAGCTGCGGAAAATATGGCCGAACAGAGAGAAGCCGCTGTCGCTGAAATCGTTCCACTTGTAATGGAAATACTCCTGTTGCCCGGCCGCATTGGCGCGCTGTTGACTATTGAACCATGCGTCGAGAAGAACGGTTGCACCCTCCCCGGAGAACACGGTCGGAGCCAACTCCATCTCGCTGCTGGCCAGCAGGAAGGCTCCCACGCCGTGCGGCTCATTACTGACTTTGGGCCGGGTGACGTAATAGGAATAACTGCCATCGTCCTTGCCGCCCAATCCCGTTCCAACCACTGTATCGCTGAGCGTCAGGGAGCCGTCCGGATTGTTCTGCACGAAGTGTTGCAGGATGCCTCGATAGGCGCGGGCCGCATTCCGTGCATACATCGGCGGCAGATAGCCAAGGCGTACCCCTTTGGCAAACGCATAGGTAAACATACAGGATGCCGACGACTCCAGGTAATTCCCTTGCGCCGCGGGCTTGTCCAGCACCTCATACCATACGCCGGTCTCGGGGTCCTGGACCTTGGCAACCGCCTCCGCGGTGCGATTCAGAATGGCAATCAATGTGGCGCGGCCAGGATCGTCGCGCTTGTAATACGGCAGCGTATCGACCAGCGCCATCATGTACCAGCCGGTTGCGCGTCCCCAGAAATTCGGAGAATCTCCCGTGGTCTTGTCCGCCCAGGCCTGCTTCTTCGATTCATCCCAGGCGTGATACAGCAGGCCCGTCTTGGGATCTTGCGTGTGCATGTAGATCAGAGAAAATTGCCGCGTGATGTCCGCAAAATCCTGCGGCTCCTGAAACATGGACGCGTACTGCGCGTAGAACGGCTCGGCCATGTAGAGCCCATCCAGCCACATCTGGTCTTCGGCGGAACCGGAATGCCAGAATCCACCGGACGCATTGCGCGGCTGCGCAGCAAGCTGCTTCCGTAAAGTCGCCGCCGCCTTGTAGTACCTTGCGTCCTGAGTCACGCCATACAGCAGGAGTAACTGCCTGCCAAGCAGGATGCTGTCCAGAGCTTTGAGTTGTGGATCGTAAGTCCGTATGGAACCATCCGGCTGGACATACTGATCGACCGCCTGCTTCAAGTAGTTGTAGTAAGCGGGATCGGAGGAGTTATACCAGACCGTATCCATGCCATCTAGCACGGTGCCCAGCCGATAGTCCCATTTCCAATCCGCCTGCTTCGCGGAATAGTGTCCATCCGGCCAATTCTGCATCACGGAACGCGCCATCTGCTGCGACAAAGGTGTTGTTTCCGCGCGTACGCCGCGGGAAAACAATGCCATCGCGCCGATGGCGCAATATGCAACCAGGTAAGAAAGAAGGTTCCATATGTTAGTCCGGACAATCGGAGAATACTTCGCGCTGGAATCGGCGGATGCTTCGAAAGGACGCATTGTTTCTCTCCTGCAAATTTGGCGATGCTAAGTGTTCCTGGAAGGATCGGCGCTTGAATGCGGCCGGCACAGAATGATTGCTGGTACGCACTACAGGGTACTCCTTGGAACAAGTTTTGTTCTGTCAGACTTGTTGGGATAAGCGCTGAACTCCTGCCTGTATCGTAATCGTCCATAGCCGCGCGATGCATGGGTGGCCGGAATCAGCCTCGTCGGCGCATTGCCGTCGGAGGCATGAACCGTCCGTTTCAGGGGTCGGTCCATCTTACTCCAACGCATTTCAAAGGACCCCGAAGACGCTGCGGAATCTAAACAGCGTTCGAGATAACAACCAGAAAAAACCGCATCCCTTGTCGGAGATGCGGTCCTTGAAATTTCCAGGATCGATTGGAGTTTTTAGCTCGCGCGAGTTGAGTCCGCTTCGCGCAGACGAGCAGCTTTGCCGCGCAAGGCACGCAGATAGAAAAGCTTCGAACGCCGCACGCGTGCCGAGCGGATCTTTTCCACCTTCTCCACGACTTTGCAGTGCAAGGGGAAAATGCGCTCGACACCCTGGCCGAAGCTCATTTTGCGCACGGTAAAGCTGCCTTCCGCGCCGTTCTTGCGAGCAATTACGATGCCCTCAAATGCCTGCACGCGCTCTTTGTCGCCTTCTTTAATCTTGACCTGCACGCGGACCGTATCGCCCGGACCAAAGTCGGGAAGGTCGGTGCGTTGAAGCTTGGCGGCCAGACGCTGCATGACTGGATGAATCGACATAGATAGTTCCTGCTCTTAAGGGAAAATTGGGTTGATACCGCAAAATACCAGTGTACATGGAGTGAGCGATTTCGTCTTGTCCAGACGGCTCGATTCACTCCGGCCACACTTCGTGTCCAGCGCTGCCCAGGCCCAGGATGCTTGGTACCGATCAGCGGGCGATAGGCGTCGTTGTAGACCTTCACCAGGTCCGGCCCCCACCAGATCGGAATGGGAAAGCGCGAGTTCAAGCAGATGCTGACAGAAGTTTTCAGGCTTTGCGGCCATTGCGCGCACGCAGGAGCCCAGTTCACCGCCTCCGGCGAGAAAATCGCGACCCACGGAGATTGGTGCTTCGCAGGGTCGGCCGCCGTTTGTTATTTCTCATGACGCATCTCTTCCAGCAGCGCGCGATCTTCGTCGGACAACGACGTTCTGGTCAACAATTCCGGGCGATTGCGCAGCGTCTTTGCCAGCGATTGCCGACGGCGCCAGCGGCGAATGTCTTCATGGTTGCCGGAACTGAGCACTGCGGGAACCACCGCTCCGCGAAACTCCGGGGGCCTCGTATAGTGAGGATAATCCAGCAGGCCTCCGGAATCGCAGGTTGATCGTGGCGGCAGCTTGTCGACTCCAGCCTCACCCATAGGCACAGTGGTCGCTTGAGACGTGGCTGGGCGCTCGGCGGCAAAGCTTTCATATCGGGCGGAATCCTCGTTGCCCAGCACCCCCGGCAATAACCGGCTGACCGCATCCACGATCACCGCAGCCGCCAACTCGCCCCCGGAAATCACATAGTCGCCGATCGAAAGCTCGGTGTCGGCCAGCAGGTCGTTGACGCGTTCATCCACGCCCTCATAGCGTCCGCACAAGAATACGATGCGCTCCACCTGGGCGAGTTCCCGTGCTATGGCTTGCGTAAACGGCTTTCCCTGTGCGGACAGCAGCACCACGCGCTCGCGTGCCGGATCGCGTACATTTTTTTCCGCGATCCCAAGCGACTCGACGGCGCGAAAGAGCGGCTCGGGCTTCAGCACCATCCCCTCGCCCCCACCGAAGGGCCGGTCGTCGACAGTCTTGTGCCGGTCGGTGGTGAAGTCGCGCAGAGAATGGATGCCAATACGCACTCGGCCATCGTCCAGCGCGCGACCCAGCACGCCGAAGCCGAACGGGCCGTCAAAGAACTGCGGGAACACCGTGATGATGTCGAATTGAATCGGCTCCGCGGTCATGTTTCCCGTCTACGACTGGTCTTTCTCTAAGTGCCGATTTACAAATAGCATATTAAAAAGGATCGTCATTCTGAGCGCAGCGAAGAATCCAGAGGGTGATGGTTGCGTCGATCAGGCGAATTCAGTCTGGATTCTTCACTCCGGTCGCTTCAGCGACCTCTGTTCAGAATGACTCCCTTCCGCTTGTGGCACCACGAACCGTGAACCCGCAAGATAGCGATTACTTCCACTTGATGCTGCATCCGATGCTGGCCTGCTGCTCTTCGGCAACGGGAGTGCCCGCCAGCACGCTGTCCATCGCAGCGCGCAGATCGCGCCCATCGACGGCAATTCCATTCCCTGGACGGCTGGCGTCGAGTTGACCTCGATAGACAAGTTTCTTGCCCGCGTCGAACAGAAAATAATCCGGAGTGCAGACTGCGTGGTAAGCCCGCGCCACGTCCTGGCTTTCGTCGTAGAGATACGGAAACGTGAAACCATGCTGCATGGCCTGGGCACGCAGCCCCTCCGGAGCGTCGTCAGGATAGGCTTCCGCATCGTTGCTGCCGATCGCGACGATCCCGATGCCACGGCCCGCATAGTCATGCCCCAGCCGCGCCAACTCTGCATTGACATGCTGGACGAACGGACAATGCACGCACAGAAACATCACCAGCAATCCGCGCGATCCGGCAACCTGGTCTCGGGTCATTATCTGGCCGGAAATCACATCCGGCAGGGAAAACTCCGGCGCCGTTGTCCCCAGCGCCAGCATGGTGGAGGCTGTGCGAGTCATCTCATTCTCCTTCGCTCGAATCGGGGATTTGCAGCAGCCAATAATGGAAGCCGTCCACGATGGCCATCAGCGCCGCCTGATTCAAATCGCTGCTCACGCCCGCGGTCGTCCACGGTTCGTGACCATCCGCCTGGAAACTGACTGTGACGCGGACATGCGCCGCCGTGTCGTGTGCAGATATGTCGATGGCGGTGACGCTGAACGTCTCCAAACGCATTTGTTGGATGGCTGGGTACCAATGTTCCAATTCTTGCCGCATCGCTTTGCTCAGCGCATCGACTGGGCCGGCGCCCTCCGCCGTCGTTTCCGTCACGGTGGAGTCGCCCATGCACAACGACATGGAGGCGCGCACGAATCTCTTCCCGGTCTCGTCCGATTCGTCCACAACTCTCCAGCTTTTTACGCTAAAGCTGTTGCGCAGAGTTTTCAGTACCCGAATGCAGGCCAGCCGAAACGAAACTTCACTCGCCGTGAACCCTCCGCCATCAATCATTGCCTGATTGGCGTCGATGAACATCTGCGCTTGTGTTGAATCGAGCGGAACGCCCAGCGATTGCGACAGCAGCATGATGTTCGCTCGTCCCGACTGACCGTTGACGCCGATAACAGGGTTGGCGCCGACCCTGGCGGGATCGCACCAGAGGTAGGCCCCGGGATTTTTGCGTTCGCTGCTGCCGTGCATCCCGGCCCACGTGCCGAAAGCTCCAGGCCCAACAATCGCAGCTCCATGCGGCGTGTCCAGTCCGAAGGCCGCGTACGTCGAATGCGCCAGGCTGGTCAGTCCGGGCAGCGATTCGGGAGCCACAAATTCCGCTTCGCCTCGCAACTGCATACTGCCGACGACGGTCGTCAGATTCACGTTGCCGCAGCGTTCGCCCGTCCCCACAAGCGTGCCTTGCACTTGCACCGCGCCGGCAAAAATGGCTGCCCGAGTATTCGCCACTCCCAGCCCGCGATCGGTATGGCCATGAAATCCAAAGTTTGCGCCAGGATAGGCCCGTGTCAGGCCGCCGATCACCTCGGAGACTTCTTCCGGCCCAGCGCCGCCGGTGGTGTCGCAAACAATCAGCCGGCTTACTTTCTGCTGGACGCATTGCGCGACCATCTCATGCAGATAGTCCCGGCTACGTTGGCTAAAGTCGCTGTCGCCCTGGTTGCCGTTTTCCCGGCGGCCGCAAGCGGCGTCCATCGCGTGCTCCAGATCTACGAGAACTTCCAGCCCGTGGTCCTGCAGGCACGCCACCGTTTCGTAGGCCATCCGCAGGTTTTCTTCCGGTGTCGTTTCGAGCGATCTTGTCACGTCCAGCAATCTGGATTTGACGACAATGACTGCGACAGACACGCGCTTCTTATGGCGGACGATGAACTGCACGTCCGGCCACTCCTGGACCTTGGTTCCCTGTCCGCGCGTCCTGCCGAACAAAGCCAGCTTCATCGCGCCGGTATCGACCGAAGCAAGCGCGCCGGTTAAATCTCCTACGAATTGGTTCGCGCCTGCAAAGCCGATTTCGGCGTAGCGAACGCCAAAGCCGCCCATCCGCTGAAGAAAGCTGACGGCATTCGGCACTGAAATTTCAAGGTTCGGCTGTTGCAACCCGTCGCGCAGACTGGTATCGAACAGCTCGACTTTTCTGGTTCCTGTTTCCTTCATCTGTTCCTGTTCTCGTTCAATAAAAATATCGTTCGCATCGTAGGGCGCTGCCAGCAGATTTCCGGCTTCTATCCTGCCTCCGCTTGGGCTCTCCTGAGGAGGTCGCCCCGACTACAGTGCACAGTGCCTGCCGCCAACGGTGCGCGGACGATGCAACTAGAAGAGAGGCAGAGGAAAGCCGATTCCTTCAGTCTAATCGATTGTCCCTTCCAGATGAGATTGCGGCTCGCCGGCTGCGTTGAACGGAAATATCTGCCGAGCAAAACCATGCTGTGGGATAATTGCGCCAACTGACACCCGACCCGCTGGTGCGCAGTAGCATTGATTTTCCCGCAAAGGGCCAAGACTTTCCTCGAGTCTCGATTGCAATCGTTCCAGCTAGTTATTGTCGAATCCGACCTTCGCAAAGGAAACACGACATGAAACTCATCACACTCGCAGCCGCCTTCCTTGTCTCCATCCCTACGATGCTCCTGGGACAGCAGTTTGCCTCGATGCCCGGGCAGGGCCGCTCCATGGTGGTGATAAAATACGGAATCGTCGCGGCCCCGCAGTTTCTTGCGTCCCAGGCAGGCGCGCACATATTGGAAGAGGGGGGTAACGCCATCGACGCTGCCATTGCGGCGAATGCTGTCATGGGCGTGGTGCAGCCGTATGTGAACGGAATGGGCGGCGATCTGTTTGCCTTGTACTACGAAGCGAAGACCGGAAAGCTATACGCCCTGAACTCCAGCGGATGGACCCCGAAATCTCTCACCATCGACTATATGAGGGCGCATCACATCGACAGTATCGATCCCATCGGCGTTCACACGATCGATATTCCGGGATGCGTGGCCGGTTGGCAGGCGCTGAAGGATCGATTCGGCACGCTGCCCTTCAGTACAACGTTAGCCCCCGCCATTTTCTACGCTCAGAATGGGTTCCCCCTGGCGGAACGCAATGCGCGCTACTGGGTCAGCAAGAGATTCATGCAGCAGCCCGGCTACCAGCAGACCTATCTGCCGAACGGTGTCGCGCCGAAGCTCGGCGACCTATTCCAGAATCCTGCGCTCGCGGAATCCCTCCGGCAGGTAGCCGCCCATGGACGGGATGCCTTCTACAACGGCCCCATGACCGACACCATGGTGAAGTTTCTGCGCTCGCAGGGGGGCACCCACACGCGGGAAGACTTCTCCGACTTTCAACCCGAGTGGGTGCAGCCCATCTCGACCACCTATCGAGGCTGGACGGTCTATGAGTTGCCACCGAACGGCCAGGGACTCGCAGCACTCTCGATGCTGAACATCATGGAGCAGTTCCCCATGGCACAGTACGGGCATAACTCCGTCGACGCCCTGCATGTGATGATTGAGGCCAAGAAGCTTGCCTATGCGGACATGTACAAATATGTCGGCGACCCGCGCTTCACCCCCGTTCCTGTCCAGCAGATGATTTCAAAAGATCTGGCAAAGCAGCGCGCGAAGTTGATTGATATGCACAAGGCATCGTGCCAGGTTGTTCCGTCAAGCATCACGCAGATTCTGAACGCCCACGGCAATTCGACCATCTATCTTTCTTTCCACCATCGACAAGGACGGCAATATCGTCTCGTTGATCCAGAGCAATTATGAGGGCTACGGCACGGGCATGGTGGCGCCCGGACTGGGTTTCTCGTTTCAAGACCGCGGCGCTGGGTTCAGCCTGACCCCAGGTCTTCCGAACTCGCTCGCCGGGCACAAGCGACCGCTCCACACCATTATTCCGGCATTTATGGAAAAAGGAGATATGCACATCGGGTTCGGCATTATGGGAGGCTGGAACCAGGCACAGGCGCACGCCCAGTTTGTCGCCAACGTTGTCGACTATGGGATGAACGTGCAGGCCGCGCTGGAGCAGCCTCGTTTTACCAAGCCATCGTTTGATGGATGCGATGTGGAGATGGAGCCAGGCATCCCGGAGACGGTCCGAGAGGACCTGACGCAGCGGGGACACCAGATTCAGCTCCTGGAACCGTTCTCATTCAGCGTGGGCCAGGGCGAAGCTGTGGTCCGCGATAGTCGACGCAACGTCAACTTCGCTGGGTCGGATCCGCGCTCGGACGGAGAGGCAATCCCGCAGGAACCGCCCACGCAATAAGCCAGTCGGACGCTACGACTGCGACTCCGACTCGGACGTTTCCTGGCGAGCGCGACGTTCTTCGTCGTTCAGCGGTGCATTCACGTCGAGCAGGCCGGGCGGAAGGTTCATCTCCAGGCGCCGCGCCCCGAGGTCAATCCTGAGCAGATATGCCTTCGCGAATGGAATCTCGTACTCCTGTCCGTCTGCGGACGCCACCACCAGCAGGTCCGCGGCTTCCTCCTGCTGGATCACATCGCGCACGGTGCCCACGTCCCGAACCATTCCAGGGACAGGAGCATCGGCTGGATGCATGTCCACCAGTCGGCAGCCGATCAAATCGCTGATGTACACCGCGTCTGGGTCGAGCGCCACGCGTTCCGCCGCGGGAATCACAACCTCGACCCCACGCAGGACCTCGGCTGCGGAGATGGAATCCACGCCGGCAAACTTCAACACCACTTTGCCCTTGTGCAGCCAGGAATTTTCGATCATGATCGCTTCTGGAGGCAGACTTTGCCCGCGCGACAGGAACGCGTTTCGCATGGCAGCAAACCGCTCGGGAAAGTCAGTCAGTATCTCCGCCAAAACCTCGCCGCGCCGTCCCTGCGGACGGACCAGTCGCGCCACGCTTACCCAGGATTGGCTCGCCAATGGTGTCGAATCCGTCACAGCGATATTGTTGCACGCATGGGCCGGGAGCGTTCGACCATGTTCCTTGGAGCCGACAAGCCCAGGGCCTACCTGGGTGCTGCCTCCGGATTCGCTTCTTCGATGATTTCAAGGCTGTAGCGATGGTGCAGCTTGACGCTGACCGCTCCCAGAATCGTACGCAACGAGCGCGCCGTCCTGCCTTGTTTGCCGATCACCTTCCCGACATCGGAGGGATCGACCCTGAGCCGCAAGACGGTGCCAGCTTCGTTCGATGTCTCGTGTACTGAAACGGCCTCGTGTTTATCTACCAGGGAACGGGCGATTGCCGCTATCAATTCAATTGCAGACGGTTCCGCAGAACTTTCTGACATGCCTCAACCCCATAAATTCAAGCGTATGTTCTTTTATTCTGAATGCGTTTATACCTGAAGATCCCCGGATTGTCTGCCTATTTATAGTTTACCCTTTAGTACCTATTTCGGTTACCGTACACGCTAACACCCACCTTGACCCTTCAGGGATTGCAAATTATGGGCAGAAAGCATGTCGCAATGAAGCAGAAGTACAATAAACGCCTGACGCGAAAGAGCGCAGCCCGCAGGCTGCGCTCAAGAAAAATTGGCGCAAATATTCACGCCATCAAATACCGTTTTGGAACGAATTATCCCTCTGTTGCCACCGGAATCGCAGCGCCAAACTTCAGGATAAGTTTACTCACGCGATCGGAGACCTGGGCGCCTTTGCTGGTCCAGTAATCCACCCGATCTTTCTTCAGTTCCACCGTCGCCGGATTGGTGCGTGGATTGTAAGTCCCAACCACTTCAATCGAACGTCCATCGCGGGCACGGTCCTTCTCAATCACAACGACTCGGTAATACGGCTTCTTGGGTGCGCCTACGCGCGAAAGACGAATCATCAACACAGCTTGTATAGTCCTTTCTTGGATCAGGAGGAAAAGCAGAGTGGCTCTGCGCAGACGAAATTCTTCTTGAGTCCTGAGTCTTAAGTATCCTGGATTTCCCCCCGCGATGCAAGCGAAACCATCGCCAGCACCGCACTTTAGACCTCTAAAATGCCCGAATTTCCTTTCCATCAGCCAAAGCAGACACAGGTCGCCACGATTGCCATGAAAGCTGGCGCGGACGGCCGCCGATGGAAGCTATCGAGAGCTAGTTGGTTTCCGGCTTGCCAAGAGTTTTCTTCTCTCGACAATCAATTTTTTGCGGGCCGTGGACGGCAGGGCGAGTACATCCTGGGTGCGCTTTGGTAGCCTGGCATAGACAAGATCCCGCGCCTGCCCGAGGAGTTCCAGCAACTCGCGTCGTGGAATTGCGTCCCATCGCTCCAGCGCCACCCAGAAAATCCGCGCCATGTACGGAGCAGGAAAGACGCCTTCATGTTCCAGCAGCTCAGCGTAGCGTTCCTGTCCAGCGTGGAAAGAAATCACGCCTTTGCCATCCTCGTCGAGATCGACCAGCGCGAACATCTTGCCGCCGATGGCTTTGTCGCCAACCCGGAAGACGAGGTTCGCGCCCCACTGCATCGTCTCTTCCACGTGCGGCATCCTCAACACATGTTCGCGAACCTGTTCGGCATCCATGGAACTCTACCCTCCCGTGTTGTTCGATGGGGCTTACGGCGCGGCAGGGTACGTCTTACTTTGTCCTGTGCGTGAGTTGTACACGACCAGCTTGCCATCCGGATACGCATCGAGCCGGATGTAGTGACCGTCGGAGCCAGCACTGGCTCCTTTCAAGTTTGCAATGTACGGATCGGCCACATTATGCTGCGCGCCACCTTCCGCAGAGTAATGCAGTTGCCACAGGTCCTTCAGGCGTGGCGACTTCTCAATGACTTCCCACGGCCCGGGCGAGCCGCCCTTGGTCTCGCCGTTATCCATGATGGCGACGCGCGGCGCAATGCCGTCCACAAATGCCGGGCTGCTGCTGGGATACCAGCCGTGATGCGAGACGACGTACACGTCCATACGGCCCAGCTTATTCACCGGGCACATCAACTGCATTTCCCTGTCCCAGGTCAGGTCTCCCAGGTCTACAAGACGCATTTTCCCGTACTGCATGACAATTCCAACGGAACGGGCATTTTCGGTTTGATCCGCCGGCCGCGTGGGACAGTTCTTGCAAGCTGGATTGGGCTGCCCAGCACCAGGCAGAGGAGCATCGATCACCTTGCCATCGGCGCTGACGATGGTGGTCGTCAAACCCTCCAGCGGAATGCTTTCGCCCGGCTGCGCGAGGATGTGTTTGGCGCCCGCATGGGCCAGCGCAGCTTCATAGTTTTCGAAGGCTTGCTGGGTGGGTGCGTTGCTCGTCTCGCGATTCGTTCCGTGATCGATGACGTTGTCGACATGGATGAGTTTGACCAGGTTGGGAACGCCGCCGCTATGGTCCTGATGGAAATGCGTGAGCAGAAAATAATCGATGTGGTCGAGCCCAGCCTGTTTCACCACGGTCATAATGCGGTCCGCGTCGCGTCCGCCGTGGTCGGGCCAGCCTGCATCGACCAGCAACGACTGATGCGATGGCGTAACGAAGAGCGTGGACTGGCCCCCTTCGACATCGACAAAGTAAATCGTCAGCGGCTTGGCGACCGATACTTTATGCCGCCGAAAATTTGCAGTCTGCGCGTGTACAAGCGTGACGCCAAGGAATACGAGTGCAAACGCGACACACGCTGCCGCAGTACAAAATGCCCCAAAACACTGGGATGCGCTGGATGAAAATGACCGCTTTGGACGAACCATGCTCTCTCTCCTGTTCCGCATTCGTGAACTTTCATCAATCCATAACTCGCCACTCTAGCTGCGCTTCCTGGGCTGCGCGACCGTGGCCCGCATCGCCCCGGTCGAGATTCCGCCATCCACCAGCAGAGTTTGACCGGTAATGTATCGGCTCTCCTCGGAGGCAAGAAAAACAACAGCACCGTCCAGATCGCCTGGGCCCCCAGGCCGCTTCAATGGAATGCGGTCGCGCAAATACTCGACCCACTCCGGATCGTCGTACAGCACTTTATTCTGGTCTGTTTTGAACCATCCGGGCGCGAGGCAATTGACGGTGACACCGTGCCTGCCCCAGTCGTCGGCCAAACTCATCGTCAACTGGCGAATACCGCCGCGGCTCGCCGTATAGGGGGCGAGTCCCGCATAGCCGCAGACGCTGGTCACGGAGCCGATGTTGATGATGCGACCGTAGCCGCGCGCAATCATCTGTCGCGCGATGGCCTGCGCCACAAAAAAGCTGCCGCGCAGATTCGTATCCAGCACCTGGTTCCAATCCTGCCAGGTGATGTCAAGCGCGGGCTTGCGCACATTGCAGCCCGCATTGTTCACCAGAATGTCGATGACGCCGAAGGCGGCCTGCGCCTGCCCCGCCATGCGCGTGATGCTGGCTTCATCGCGCACGTCCAGTTCCAGCGCGACAGCCTTGCGACCCAGCGCGATCAGTTCCTGCTGAAACGGCACCAGGTCCTGCCGCTTGCGGCTGGTCAAAATTAAATCCGCGCCCTGCCGCGCCAGCGCGCGAGCAAAGCCCTGGCCCAGTCCGCGGCTGGTTCCCGTCACCAGAGCGACGCGCCCGGTCAGGTCGAACATGGGCTTCGCCGGCGTCTGGATCGTCGCTTCCGCGTTCATGCGACCGGCCCCGGCGTCAGCACCACTTTCATCAAATTCGCCTCGTGCGCGTAGAGTCGCTCAAACCAGCGCGGACCTTCCGTCAACGGAGCGACCGCGGACAACATCGGCGTCACATCGATGGCCTTGCTGGCCATCAACTCGATGGCTTCGGGATATTCTCCCGACGAAGCGCACGAGCCTTGCAGTCGAAGCTGCCGCGTGACGACAACCTGCAGCGGCAAGGCGACCTCCGGTGCAAGGTTGCCGACCAGCGTGACAGTCGCGCCTTTGCGCGCGGATGCAATGGCGGTGCGCACCGTCGCCGGGCTACCCACAGCTTCCAGCACAACGTCGGCGCCGTGGCCGCCGGTGAAGGCGCGGACCTGTTCGGCAATCTTCTCACTCGTGGTCGCCGCGTCGACGTGCAGCACTTCCTCCGCGCCAAGTTTTTTCGCCAGCTCCAGCCGTCCGCGGTCTATGTCCGTCACGAGAATTTTCTCGCAGCCCGCCACGCGCAGCGATTGCAGAATCAATAAGCCGATCATGCCAGCACCCACGACCAAAGCCGAACTTCCCTGCTCCGACGCGGCGAGATGCACGGCGTGCAAGGCGACCGAAACGGCCTCGATCATCGCGGCCTCGGCAAAACCGAGCGCGTCGGGAAGCCGGTAGACGATGCGCGCCGGGACCACGACGTACTCCGCGAAGGCGCCGTTGCGGCGATAGTCTCCGCAGGAAACACCCAGCACCTCGCGATGGTCGCATAGATTGATTGCGCCGGTTTTGCAGAACCGGCAGGTCCCGCAGGAGATGGTCGAATCGAACGTGACGCGTTCGCCGATCGCGTAGATCAGGACATCCGTACCCACGGCAGCGATGACGCCCGCAGCCTCATGGCCCATTACCAGCGGCGGAATGCGGCGGCCGGTCGAGCCATCATAACCGTGCACATCGCTGCCGCAGATGCCGCAAGCCGCGACGCGGATCAGCACTTCATCCGGCGCGAGTGCGGGCACCGGCAGATCCACCAGTTGGAGCTTCCGGTATTCGGTCAATTGCAAAGCTTGCATGGTTTTCACCAACCCAGCCATGGTAAACGATGGCGGAGAGGAATCGAAATCGCCGCGCTCGAAATTTTCCCGCGCGCATCCCATGCCGTGCTTCCGCCGTGCGAATCTAAGCAGAAAGACGTTCGAGCCTGCATCTGCGACAATCAATTCTTCATGCCGACACACCCCGCACAAATCGCCGTCTGGATTTCAACTTGGATTTTGTGCGTGCTGGTGTTCGTCCTGATTCTCTGGCGTCCGCGCCGCGTTCCCGAATATGTCTGGGCGGTCGCCGGCGCGATTCTGCTGGTCGTTTTTCGCCTGCTGCCTCTCGGTCAGGCGTGGACCGCTGTGCGCGCCGGCACCAACGTCTATTTGTTTCTGGCCGGGATGATGCTGCTGGCGGAACTGGCCCGGCAACATGGCGTTTTCGATTGGCTGGCGGAACTGGCCATGGAACACGCGCGCGGCTCGCAGATGCGCCTGTTTGTGCTGGTCTACGGCATTGGCATCGTCGTCACGTCGCTGCTTTCCAACGACGCCACCGCTGTCCTGCTGACGCCCGCCGTACTGGCCGTCGTTCGCCGCACGAAAACCTCGCCACTTCCGTATCTGTTCGCCTGCGCATTGATCGCCAACGCGGCCAGCTTCGTTCTGCCCATTTCGAATCCGGCGAACCTGGTTGTGTTTGATGGCCAGTTGCCCGCTTTGGGAGAATGGCTGCGGATATTTCTGCTCCCGGCGACAGCCGCGATTGGAATGACATTTCTGTTGCTCTGGTGGCATAGCCGCAAAGACCTGAGACCGCCGATGCAAGATGGAGTTCGACCGGCTTCACTCAATCCAATGGGACGGCGCGCGGGCCTGGGAATTCTATTGGCCGCGGGCGCGTTGCTGGCCACCTCCGCGCTGGGAGGACCGGTCGGCCCCGCGGCGTTTGTTGCCGGGATCCTCGCGATGCTCTTTGTGGCCGGCAAACAGGGTCGCGTGATGACGGCGGCCCTGCGGCACATGTCCTGGAGTGTGATTCCGCTGGTGGCGGGTCTGTTTGTCATGGTGGCGGCATTGCGCGGAGTTGGAGCGCTGGCGATTTCCGCCTACGCGTTGAAGACCGCCGCTGCGTGGCCGCCCCTCGCAGGCCTGAGCGCGGTTGCGTTTGGCTTCGGCATTGCCGCCAACGCCATCAACAATCTGCCCATGGGCCTGATCGGCGCGGCGGCGATCCAGGCTGCGCACGGCACGCGAGTGATGCACGCCGCAGTTTTACTTGGCATCAACCTGGGCCCGAATCTTTCCGTAACTGGATCGCTGGCTACCATCTTGTGGCTGATCGCGCTGCGACGCGAAAAGATCGAGGTGAGCGCCTGGCATTTCCTGCGCGTCGGCGTGCTGGTCATGCCGCCAACGCTTTTGATCGCCGTGCTGGCACTGGTTCTGATCTACCATTGACCGCAAAAACACGCCGGGGTAGCACGGCGCGCAGCGATATCTGCCGCGCATACCTTCATCAATGCAGCCAGGCAATCACCGCTTGCCGTCCACATAGACTGCGGCGGGGGCTGCCAATTTCACGCTGGAGAGCTTCGACTGTACGCTGATTTTTTGCCAACCCGGCTTGGGGATCGCCAATGTCAGCAAATACTGCCGGCTCAGGGCCTGATACAGCAGCCCCACGAAGTCATTGAAAATCGCCGGACTTTCGTCGTTCAACGCATAGAACTGGCCGCCGGTTTGCCTCGCTACTCCCTGCATGTGAAGTTCACCGCCCAAGGGCTCCGCATCATGTGTCGGGACATACACGGAATAGACAATCAATCCGGACTTTTGCGCGTCTTGAATCGCAGAGTCCACAAATGGGTCGTCAATAACACCGGGACTGTTATATGGATCCGATCCGTCGCTCAGCATGACAATCACTCGGCTCGAAGCCGGTTGTTGCGAAGGCCAGTGTTTGGCCAGGTCCGACAAACAAAAATACGGACTGCCGGTGGGATTGGGAATTATCGCGTACAACGATTTCGCCGTCAGCGCGTGATCTGTCGTCAGGGGCCCTACCATGACGGACTTACCGTTCTCCATATACGCGACGCCCACAGCGGCCGACGGTGGAAGCGCTTCAACAAATTTTGCCAACGAAGGAATCCTCCGGTCCAGATAGGAGCGCGATTTTGAATCGAAAAGAAAAATAAGCTGCATGCCCGGATCGGATCCGTTCACCAGCCTCCAGTTCACAATGTCCGCCGGCCGTTTGTCCAATTTCACGACAATATCGTTCTGCCGCACAAGGGGAGCCGCGTGAACACCCGGCTTGACCGTGACAACCACTTGCGATTGTCCGGCAGATTTTTCGGTCTGCCCCATCGCGAGGGGCACAAATCCAGCACTCACCCCGATCGTTGCCGCTATGAAAACCGCACTGACTACCCGCTTTCCTATCATCGTCCCTCCATTGGATTCTGCCGTTGTATATGCTCCGCGAATCATCCCGCCTGGCCCACGGTCGGGGCGCTGTGACGTGAATTTCGATTCTCGCATGAGCGATTGGCGTTGCATCGCCCTTCCCCTCATGCGTGCATCGAAGCGATCACTCATTCTTGTCCACATAGATCTCCTTGGGAGCGGCCAGTTGTACATCTGGAATTTTGGCCTTGACGCTCACTTGCTGCCAGCCCGTACGGCCAGCCGCCACAGTCAACAAATACTGGTGGTTCAGGGACTCCTTGAACTGTTTCAAATACGGGGTAAACGAGATGGGACTCATCAAGGCCATGCTGTAGAATTCGCCACCGGTTTCGTTCGCGACTCGCAAAAGATAACTCTGGCCAATCAGGGTACTGAAGCTGTTCGGGCCACCCGCGTCCCGATTGCGAAAGTAGATGGAATACACAAGCAGTCCCGCTTTTTGAGCGTCTTGAATCGCGGCGGCAACGTAAGGGTCCTGCATATCCATCGACCTGTAATATGGGTCTTCTCCGTTGGTCACCATAAAAACCACGCGTCGAGTTTTTCGCGGAGAATGCCAATAATTCTTGGCCAGGTCCGATAGGCAAAAATAGGGACTGCCGCTGATGCCGGGGATTTCATTGGTCATGCGCAGGGATTTCGCCGCCAGCGCGTGGTCGGTGGTCAGGGTCTGCGCCATTACAGCCCTGCCGTTGTCCATGTATGCAACCGCTACGGCGGTGGACGGGGGCAACACGTCAATGAATTTCTTCAAATCTGGGATCTGCAGACTCCAATACGACCGCACGCCTTCGTCGATAAAAAATATAAGCTGCAGACTGGCATCCGGACCCTTGAGCGGCTTCCAGCCCACCGTGTCCACGGGACGATTGTTCAATTTCACGGCAATATCGCTCTGCTGAACAGGCTGAACCGGACGCGACTTCTTGGCTTTCACGGTTACAACCAATTGCGCCTGCCCCGTGGGATTCTCGGTCTGCCCCATGGCATGGGGGGCAAATCCCGCGCCCACGCAGATGATTGCCGCCACGAGGACGGAACTAGCAATCCGATTCCTCATCGTCGTTCCTCCATTCAACTCTGCCGCGCTTCCCCATGTTCGTCCAACAATCGATCACTTGTTTTTGGCGATATAGATTGTCCTGGCGGCAACGAGTTTTACACCCGGAACCTTCGACTTCACGCTGACGTTGAGCCAACCAGAATCGGGGGTCGTGAGGGTCAGCAAATACTGATTGTCCAGCGATCGACGAAACTGATCTAAGAATGGCTCGAACGACACTGGACTGCCCAACCCCAATTGGTAGAAATCACCGCCGGTCGCGGTCGCTACTTGCAGCAGGTAATTTTGGCCAATCACAATGCCTGCGTAGCCCTGATTCATTCGACCGTTTTCCCCGAAATAAAGGGTATACACGAGAAGTCCGGCCTTTTGGGTGTCTTGAATCGCGTCGCGCAGGTACGGATCTTGGAGGTCGTGGTGCGGGTAATACGGATCTTCTCCGTTGGTCACCATAAAGGCGACGCGGCGCGAACTCGGCTCCTTGGAAGGCCAATGCTTGGCCAACTGCGACAGACAGAAATAGGGACTACCGCTGATGCCTGGGATCGCGAGTGTCACACGTAAGGATTTCGCCGCCAGCACGTGGTCCGTCGTCATGGGTCGTGCCATCACGTAATTTCCATATTGCATATAGGCAATCCCCACAGCAGCCGAGGGCGGAAGGGCCTCGATGAATTTTCTCAGCGCGGGAATTTGCTGCGTCAGATACATGCGCGAGGAATCGTCGAACATAAGTACAAGTTGCAAATCGTCATTGGATCCGGTGAAGAGCGCCCAACCCACAATGTTGGCCGGACGATTCTTCACTTTCACTGCTATATCGCTTTGCGAGAGAGGCTGAGCTAAACGCGATTTGTTTCCATTCGCGGTAACAACCAACTGCGCCTGTCCAACGGAATTCTGGCTCTGCCCCCAGACAGACGAGACGAATCCCGCGCCCATCCACACCATCGTCGCTACGAGCACGGCACGCGCACAGCGTTTCGTCGCCATACATCCTCCCTGGACCACTGCATGTCCAGTATGCTCCGCAAACATCCCATCTGTTCGCGGCGCGTGGGGTTCCGCGCTGGTGATTAGACGTATGCGCAAGCAACTTAGGCTACTGCTTTTTGTCAACACGCGGCAATCTGTGTCGACAGCACAGGAAATTCCGGGCCATTTGGTTGGCCGCTTCGATCTCCAGGCATTTCCGGCGGGCGACTCTACGGAGCGACGGAGGGCTCTCGGGCAGCATAGCGCACCTGGTGCCACCGCCATGCATCCGAGATAATGTCATCCAATCCGGAACAACGCGGGCGCCAGCCGAGTTCGCGGGCAATCTTTTCGGAACTGGCAACCAGAATGGCTGGGTCCCCCGCGCGTCGCGGACATTCTTCCACTGGGATGGGATGTCCGGTCACGCGACGGGCGGCCGCAATGATGTCGCGCACAGAAAAACCCTGACCGTTGCCGAGGTTGTAAATCATGCGCTCTCGATCTTCCAGCGCCGCCAGCGCCAGCAAATGGGCCTCGGCCAGATCGCGCACGTGAATATAGTCGCGGATGCAGGTGCCATCCGGAGTGGCGTAGTCGCTTCCGTAGATGCGAATGCTCTTTCTCCGCCCCAACGCCACATCGAGCACCAGCGGGATCAGGTGGGATTCCGGCTCATGCGCCTCGCCGCGTCCGGCAATGGCGCCGGCAACATTGAAGTAGCGAAGGCTGGCATAGCGGAGCCCATGAATCCGATGCAGCCAGGAAAGCATCTGCTCCACCAGCAGCTTGGATTCGCCGTAGGGATTTGTGGGGCGCAGCACTGCTTCTTCCACAATCGGCGTCGTTTCCGGCTCGCCATAGACGGCCGCCGTCGAGGAGAAAACCAGCTTTTTGACGCCGGTGGCCAACATTGCTTGAAAAAGAACTAACGTGGACGCGCTATTATTGCTAAAATATAGTTCAGGAAACTGCATACTTTCACCGGCCTCAATGAGCCCGGCAAAATGCAGGACAGCATCGATTGGATGACTTCGGAGGACGGCCTCCAGTTTCTTCCGGTCGCCGACTTCCCCTTCGACAAAGGCCGAACCTGCCGGGACCGAGGGACGTTGGGAATGGGAAAGATTGTCATAGACCACGACACGATGCCCCGCTTCCATAAGCAAGTGAGCGACAGTGCCCCCGATATACCCGGCACCGCCAGTAATGAGTGCGTTCAATTCGATCATCTCCTTTGGGGTCAATGATGTTGCCCGGCCAGGGTCTGTCAGGCTGGAAAGTTGGTTATTTGGGATGGCTGGTGATTGAGGTTGGAAGCCCGTTCGCTCCAGCGTTCGATCTCCTCAGCGGAAACGATCGGCTCGATCCTGGTACTTGATAATAGGCCGTACGGGCAAGTTTGCATATTTCGACGTTTTGGCGGGCCCCCAGTGGTTAATCTAACGATACCCGGCTCAGACAGATATGCGAAATTTCATTTGAAAATTTGTAAATTGTGGCATACTCATTGGCAAACATAGCCAATCTACCGGGAGCCAGACGGCCCAGTTGTCGGCCACGAAAGTTGGGCGATAAGCAGGCTGAGGTGCGAAAACATTGCACTTTGACCGCCGGACAACTGTACTCGTTTGGAAATGGTCGCATCCTAAAACTATAACTGCTGGAATTGTTGACGAAGATTTCACCCGATTTTGAAGTTCTTTTTTCTCTGCCTCGGTGAACGAAGTATTCGCTAGCATGTTTCGATTCGGAGCCGGCAATTTTGAATTTGCCTGGACCAGCCAACCGGTTGTACCGGCCCGAGAAGCGACATTGAACCGCACTCTGATTTATGCGGAAGTTTGAGCGTGTTGAGGTAAAAGCGGTATGACAAGTTTTGCAACAAGAGAACATCGAGAACCTTCAGTTCGGCCCGATACCGGACTCCCCCCCCGCCGACCGAGAGATCGGGAGCGCGGCAACCCCTCCACTCGACCCGTAGCTACATTCGGGCTGCTACCGGAACCCGAGGGAAGAAACAAGTCTTTTGTGGTTAGTTTGATCGTCAACGCATCGGCGATTGCGCTGGTACTACTTCTCTCGATTTTTATGGTGCATAAGGTAGTGGAGAAACCTGTGATCGAGACCGATCTGCTGCTTCCTATCACCCCAGTGAAGTCAGTGCGACCGGTGATTCATACGCGCGTCCCGATTGTTCCGCCAACGCCGGATCTCCTGAATCGGATTGCGCCAAAAATCACCTACAACCGACCGACACCGGAAGAACAGCCGCGGATGGCGCGCGTGCGTTTGAACAACATGAACGCCCCCGTCCTGCCCCCCTACCGGCCAGACTCCGTTGCCCTGCCGCCGCAGCCGAAGGTCGGTTTGTTCCATACCAACATTCCCACCGCGGTCGCCAACAATATGGGGCAGACCTCCACCAAGACAGGCGGATTCGGCGATCCTCAGGGTGTGCATCCCAATCCGGGCGCGAACCGGCCCGCCACCATCGCGGCGTACGGCAGCTTTTCCAGCGCGATCGGGGATGCTTCCGGCTCCGGTTCCGCTCGTAAGGGGAAGGTCGGCGGCGTGGACTTCGGCTCCGGTTACGCCCACGGTGTTCCGGGCGGCACAGGACATGGAAAAGTCGCGGCTGTCGGGTTCTCCGACGGAGTAGCTGGCGGCACCGGAAATGGTCCCCGCGGAACCGTCAAATCGGGCGCATTCCAGTCGAATGTCAATGCAGCCGCGCCCAAGATGATGATCGCCAGCACCAACAAGGTCACCACGGTGGAGGTCATTTCTCACCCCAAGCCGGAGTACACTCCGGAAGCCAAAGAGCTGAAGATCCAAGGGGATGTCGTCCTGGAAGTCCGCTTCTCCGCAGACGGACGGTGCCATGTCATTCGCGTCGTGCGTGGGCTAGGGCATGGGCTGGACGAGCAGGCGATTCGAGTGGCGGAAGAGACTCAATTCAAACCCGCAACTCGCGATGGCAAGCCCGTCGACATTACCACATATTATCGGATCGATTTCCAGCTTGCGTAATTCTGCGCCACTGTGTTGAAACTTACGTAACATAGGGAATTACCATAGTGAGCTTTTTCAAATTGAACCTGAAATGTTCCCGTATGATTGGATCGGCTTCCAGCTTGCGTAATAGTGGACTCATCCACCTAAACTTAAGTAACCCAAGGAACACAATGATGCGATTTTCAAAACTTATCCCTCCAAGTTCACTCAACAGAGGATTGGCCCTCCTGCTGCTGGTGTCTGTTACTCTCCCTGCCTCGGCCCGGCACAAAAAAAATGTCCAGCAATCGGGCAAACTGACTCCCGAAATGATCCGCCTCATCGACCAGGCGTCCGGACACGAGAAGGGCGTCCTGATGGCGCTGCAGCAGCGCACGCCTGTGGTCGAAACCTACATTCAGGACTACAAGCCCGACACTCAATTGAGCGCCGTGCCTACAGATGATCATTATTTCCTTGGACGCGTGGATTTTGGCAAGGTAATCGAAGACAATCGCTACCAGGAAGCGGGCAGCAAGAAGGCTGCCTATAAAGGCTCGGTCATGTTCGTCAATGGACTGACCAAGGCTTTCAAAATCGAATACGTCGCCCAGGGCTTTGTGCAAATGCTCCTGCTCGACGCCAACCACTTCGATCGCCAGCACTACGACTTCCGGTTCGTTCGCCGCGAATTTCTGGGAGATGTTCGTACCTACCTGTTCGATGTGTCGCCGAAGTCGGGATCGGGAACGGGCCGCTTCATTGGCCGCGTCTGGATTGAGGATACTGGCGGCAACATCGTCCGCTTCAGCGGCACCTATACCAGCAGAAACGGCCGCGAGATTTACTATCACTTCGACAGCTGGCGCACCAATGTTCAGCCCGGTCTCTGGCTGCCCACCGCCGTCTACGCGGAAGAGCACGGCCCTGGGATCGTTGCGGACCAGGCCGGTTTCTTTCGCGCCCAAACTTGGATCTGGGGCTACTCGCTGCGCCAGCCCGCTTCTACCAGCGACAACGCGACGGTCAAGATTGATGCTGTGACCGATCAAAGCGAGAGCGCGCAGGATGTGAGTCCTCTGCAGGCCTCCCGCATGTGGTCTGAGCAGGCGGAACAGAACATCCTCGACCGCCTGTTTCAAGCAGGACTTTTGGCGGGCCCCAGCAGCTTTGACAAGGTACTGGAGCAGGTCACAAACAACCTGATCGTCACCAACAACATCACCTTGGCCGAGCCCGTCCATTGCCGCGTTCTGCTCACCACTCCCCTGGAGTCGCTGACGATCGGCAATACGATCGTCCTCAGCAAAGGTCTGATCGACACCCTTCCCTACGAAGAGGACTTGGCCTCGGTCCTGGCATTCCAACTGGCCCACCTGCAGCTGGGCCATAAAATCGATACTGAATTCGCCTTCCCGGATAATTTGATGTTCGCCGATCAGGCGACCATCCGCAGGGTACCGCTGCACCACAGCGATGCGGAAAATCAGGCTGCCGCGAAGCAGGCGCTTGCAATCTTGGAAAACTCCCCCTATAAAGAGAAGCTTGCCAACGCCGGCCTCTACTACAAAATGCTGTTGTCCCGCGCCAAGTCCTTACCTAGCTTGGTGCAGCCGCAGCTTGGCGATTCTCTCTTCACCAGCACCACCAACGATCAAGTCTGGATGAGCGCGCTGGTCTTCAGAGCGCCGAAACTCGACATGGGCAATGTCCGGCAGATTGCGGCCCTGCCGTTGGGAAGCCATCTCCGCGTAGATTCCTGGAACGATACGGTCGAGCAGCTCAACTCGAGGCCTGTAGCAGTGCTCAGTCCAAGCGATAAAATGCCGTTTGAGTTGACGCCTGTGTTCTTCCGGTTGCGCCCCTACGGCCAAGCAGCACCAATTCCAGTATCGACTGGAGCAGCCTCCCCGGGCGATAGTACATCTAAACAGTGAAGTCGATTACAATCTAGAGGCAGAGGTCAAAAAAGGCATCCTGCCTCCAGATATTTAAGATAAGTTTTAGGGGGAGGATTTACGGTGGGAAAAAAGTCTTTTGTTGGGCTACTCTTCTTACTTTGCCCGATCTTCCTGCACGCGCAGGCTCTACAACCTGTCACGCCAAAACTCGCGACCATCACTGCGGGAGGATATTTCTCCTACGGACAGACAGATTACGGCCAACGGCATGCATTCGGACCCGGTGCGTATGCGGACTTCAACTATCGTATCTGGCGCAACATCGGCGTCGGCATCGAGGGTGAAATGCGCTTCCTGAATTTCCTTACAAATTCAAGCTCCGGAGCTGGTATCGAGGAGCAGAACTTCCTGGGCGGTCCGCGCGCTACCTACCAGATTGGGCGTCGCTGGTTCCCGTATGGCAAGTTCCTCTTCGGGGGAAGCCGCTTCCATTACCCCAACTTCATCTCCAACCAGATTTTTACCTATACCACGTTCGCAGGCGGCGGCGGTCTCGATTACCAACTGACTGATCGCATCACCGTTCGCCCGGTTGATTTTGAGTATCAACATTGGGACTTCCCGCCTACAGGGCTAACCCCCTGGGTCTATTCGGCTGGTGTGTCCTACCGACTGTTCTAGAAGTGTTCCCCCCGCTGTTTACACTCCCATCCGGGCCCTGGCGCAACCCAGGGCCCTTTTTTAGGGAATTATACACTTTACTCCCTGAGCTAACCTATCTAGAATGAGCACATGAGCAGATCGACGATCAGTGCTTACGCCTTTTTCAAGCGGTTCCCCAATGAATCAGCCGCTCGGGGACAC
>JAKAAZ010000203.1 GCA_021802085.1 Acidobacteriota bacterium | reverse complement strand
CAACGCAATTCAAATCGTGGACACACTAAACTCCATCTAAACCATACTCAACACATGACTTGTGGGCGGGCGGCCTAGAATAAACCGGACACCAGTGAGATCCGGAATCAAAGCAGAATCTTTTCAGACGTGTCAGGTCCTATCTTTGCCATCCTTCATTAGATAGGTCGAATACGCCAGCAACATTCATTTTTAAATATCTCCATTAGCATCTCACTTGTGTTGCGATGGATTCGCGCATGCGTAATCCTAACTTATGACGCAAAGGTGCATTATGGCTCCATCAAACCGATAATATTGCGGTTGCAATCACTCATCTTTCGTCGGGCGATGAGGTCATGCCGGTTAGTCTTCCATACACGCCCACTTCCAACGTTCCTGCCAAACATAAAGTTACGCTCTGCAACTATTCGGTGAGGGATGCCTGCGTCATCTATTTCGTCTCTTGACCCCTTTTCTTCTCGTTGCCTTTCCAATCTCTCGGCAATCCCTTGCTTTCCTCGTCTACCAACCAGCGCCGCAGTTGCAGAATGTCGTTTGCACGGGCGATTCCGATGGGTTTGGAATTTCCATTCGGCTCCACGACGACCACGTTCTCGACATCCTGCAACAACATATCGCGGCTCACCCTGTCCACCAGTTCTCCGGGATAGGCCAATACATAATCCTTTCGCGCCAGCTCGCGCATTTTGAAGTGATGGTCCGGGGGCTCCGCTCGGAGAAGATCGTGGGCCTCGACGATGCCGACCAGGGAGCCATCTTCCTCTACGACTGGAAGCAACCCCGTGCCTTCGGAAGAAAAGTCGCGCAGGACAGTCCTCAACTCTGCGTCCGCAGGGATGACGTTGAACTTCTTATGCATGACCTGGTCAATCCGCGCGCGCATCAGCACAGGCACGGAATAGTCCTGCAACACGATCAGTCCGCGCTTCACCAGCTTGCCGGTCATGATCGAGTCTGGGCTGAACAGACGCACAAATCCGTCGGAAACCATCACGCAGACGATGAGCGGCAACAAGGAATTCGGATTGTGGCTCAGCTCAAACAGAAACACAATGCTGGTGAAGGGGGCCCGCGCGATGCCGGCGAACACCGCGGCCATGGCCACCAGGGAATAGAAGGCCGGATCGCTGACGAAGCGGGGAAAGAAATGCTGCCAGAACATTGCATAGACTGCGCCAATGCCGCCTCCGACAATCAACGACGGAGCGAACACGCCGCCTGTGGTGCCGGAACCGAGAGAAATCACCAGGGCCCAGAACTTCGCCACGGAGATGCCAATCAAATTTCCTGCTGTGAGGCGGTCATTCAACATGCTGCGAATTGTGTCGTACCCAGTGCCAAACACCTGCGGATAAAAATAGCCGATCACGCCGAGAATCAATGCGCCAATGGCCGGCGCCCAGATAAGCGGGCGTCGAATGGGTAAACGATCGAACAACTCCTCCAGCCAGAACAATGCGCGAATCATGGCGATGCCGATGATGCCCATCAGAATGCCCATTAGCGCGAACAGCCACAGTTCGTTCATGTTGACGAGCTTAAAAGCGGGCGTTGGAAACAGCGGCGTCCACCCCGCAAAGTGAATACGCACGCCTGTGGCCACGGCAG
This sequence comes from Acidobacteriota bacterium, assembly GCA_021802085.1. Classification (GTDB taxonomy): domain Bacteria; phylum Acidobacteriota; class Terriglobia; order Terriglobales; family Acidobacteriaceae; genus JAKAAZ01. The sequence continues at coordinate 4,821 of JAKAAZ010000203.1, read as the reverse complement.
CGGCGAAGGCGACTGGAATAAAGGAGCGCGCGCGAAATTCAAACAGCAGAAGCTCCACCGCGACCAAAATCCCCGCAAGCGGAGCGGTGAACGTGGCCGCCATGCCCGCCGCCGCTCCCGCAGCCAGCAATACGCGCCGGTAATACGGCGAGAGACCGATGGCCTGTCCGAACAGCGACCCGAAGGCCGCTCCGGTTTGAATGATGGGGCCCTCCGCCCCGAACGGTCCGCCCGTGCCAATGGCGAACGCGGTGGCCAACGGCTTCAGAATCGCAACGCGAAGGCGCATTCGGCTTTGGCCGAAAAGGACCGCCTCCATGGCTTCTGGAATGCCATGACCTTTCAGCGTCGGCTCCCAGTAATGGATCATAAAACCGACTGCCAACCCGCCAATGGGAGGAATCAGGATGACCCATAGACCAAGATGATTGTGAGCGGGGTAGGTGATGGCGAACGACAGCTTGCCGTAAAAGAAAATGTTGGTAAAGAGGTAGATAAGTTCCAGAAGCCCTTGCGCAACAAGGCCCCCAATCAGGCCCACCAGAAGCGCGTAAGCAGATACTTTGACGACTTCCGGCTCCAGGGCCACGCCGAAGAAACCTTTTTTCGGCAGCTTCGCATCGACCCGGGCCGTAGCGTCGGAGTTAGGCAAGTCTGCCATCAGAGACCTCCTTCCATCGATCGTGCTACTGCGGTTTCTACATATCTGCGTGGTAAATCTTTCAAAATCAGTCGATCCTGAAACCTGACTCGACGTTCTGGCAACCAGCTGCATGAACTCCTGAAATCAAGTGAGGGTGGCCTCGTACACCGCTTCCCTGGCTCCTCCGCCGCGCAACTTCAACGCCGACAAAATATCGGTCTTCGTCAAAATACCTGTCAGGTTGCCATCCTCTGAAGTCACGAGAAGCATGTGGTAGTCCTGCTCGCTCAGCAGCAGCCGCAGGGCTTCCGCAACGTCGCAATCGGGAGGAATTTTCTTGATATTCTTTTCGGCAACGTCTTCAACCTTCCTGGTTGTCCACTCCCGGGGAGGGATGACACCGAGCGACGAAACCAACATGATTCCAACAATGACGCCATCTCTCAAAACCGGAAATGCAATGTGCCTGTGATGTCTGCTAACGTCGTCTGCAAATTCCCGCAAAGTCGAAGAGGCCATGGCGGAAACTACGCTTTGCTGCATCACTTCCGCCACCGAAATATTCTTTAGTTCCTGGATGCGCACGCTTTCGTGCAGGCGCTGATCGCCGGATGCGGATGCCTCGCCGGAAATGGCGTAGGCGACGGCGGCGCCGATCAGGGCGGGCACGATGAAGGCATGGCCGCCGGTGGCTTCCGCAACGAACACGACTGCGGCCAGCGGTGTTTTGTATCCCGCAGCGATAAATGCAGCCATGCCAACCGCGGCATATAGCTCAACAGAACTGGAATGGACAATCGACTGCGCGAAGGCAGTCCCGAAACTGCCTCCAGTAAGAAACAGCGGAACGAACATGGCGCTGACGCCGCCGCTGGCAAGTGTGAAAACGGTTGCCGCCAGCTTGATCACGCCGAACACAACCAGTTCCAGGCTGCTGTGATGCCGGCTCAGGATTTGCCCCACCGCTTCATAATTCGGCCCCAGCGGCACCAAAGGCCCATGAAACATCATCAGAAATACAAGCCCGCAGACTCCTGTCAGAAAGCCGCCGAGGGTCAGCTTGAGCCAATGCGGGATGGACCAGTGGACCAAGAACACGCGAGCGCGGCGAAAGGTGATGGTGAAAGCCATGGCGACCAGACCGATGAGAGTGCCGAGCAGAGCGCACCAGAGAAGGTCGCGCCCCGTAAAGGAGGTGGCGCTGGCGAAGTTGAAGAGTGGAGTCGCCCCCAGAAAGAAGGCCAGTGTGACGTAGGACACCACCGAGGCGATGAGCGACGGCAGCAGTGCCTCGTGTGCCAGGTCATCTTTGTAGGGCATTTCGAGCGCAAAGACAAGGCCCGTCATGGGCGCGCGAAACACGGCGGCCATGCCGGCGGCGGCGCCGCTGATCAGCATGATGCGGCGATCGCGCGGCTCCAATCCAACGCGTCGCAACTTCATCCACAACCACGATCCAATCGCTCCGCCTCCGTAAATGCTGGGCCCTTCCAAGGCCGCGCTGCCACCGAACCCAACCGTGGTGATGGCCGCCAGCAATTTCGGAAAGAAGGAACGGACATCGATGTCGCCCTGATGTTCGTGATACGAGCGGATGATTTCTTCTGTCGAATGCTCGTCCGGGTCAGGCGTGAGGAATTGCATGATAAGGCCCGTGACCGCGAATGCCGCCGTTATCACCGGGACGATAGTCCAGTGGCGCTGCAAAAAAAGATGCAACACCGGCGGCCACAGCTCCTTCAGAATGATGACCGCGATGGCGGTCACTGCGAGACCCGTAGTGACGCCGATGATGGGTGCGATGAGAAGCCATTTATGCAGGTCGCGCGTATAGGTGGCGGCCAGGTCCTCAGAGACCAGGGGAAAATACTTGCGGAGAAGCGGATGCTCAATGAGTCGAGCGACTAACTTCACATTCGGTTTTGTCACTGTAGTTTCGGCCATCCCGGCTCTCTTATCCAAGTTGCTTTCTGTCGGTACGCTGGCGTTGCCGGTGCTGGTTTCGCAAAACGTTTTCGAGCGATTCGATCAATTGCGGCCCCTGCGAATTGAGTTCCAGCAAATGAACGCGCGACAGCCGGTCAAGAAGCTTCCGGCCGCGCGATGTAATCCGAAGGCATACACGACGTCGATCCTCCGAGTCCTCTGCGCGTTCGAGCAAACCTTCTCGTTCACAACGATCCACCAATTCCACAGCACTGTTGTGTTTCAACCCAAGGGCGTCTGCAGCGTAGGCAATCGAGGGAGAACGGCCTGCTGGCGCGCCGGCCACGGCGAGAAGAAGCTGGTGTTGTTGCGGTTGCATCCCGGCCTCGAACGCCGCGTTCTCACTGGCCAGTAAGAACTTCCGTAGCTGGCGCCTGAACTCGGCTAAGGACTGATGGAGAGGCTGGTTGGGATCTTGCGCAGCGACTCTGGAGCTCATAATGCAAAGTATATCGTGACACGATATACTTTGCCAATGCCTTTGGTTGCGGGTCGCGAGGATATCTCATTGAGACATCGCATGTGCGGAGACAACTGCGCCAGAGGTATCGGCGGAAAAATCTACGACTGACAAGGCACACGGTCCATCCTTGAATCTCTATAGCGGATTTACAGTTTGTAGAGTCATTTGCGGGTGAAGAATCCAGGCGATATCCGCTTCGTATACGCCGCCATCAACCTCTGGATTCTTCGCTGCGCTCAGAATGACTTCTCTCATTTTGAAACCGGTGTCTGCACATCCGCTCTAGGCTGGGTGCGAGCTGGGACTGATCGCTGGAACGGCGTCATAGACCAATGCCGCCGCTCCGATCAAACCTGAGTTGCCTTCCAGCGCGGCCCTGACGATGGGAACACTTTCAAAACCCTTCATGGCCGTGTCTCGGACCTTGGACGAGATCCCTGGATGAAGAACATCTAAGTTCGACGACATGCCGCCACCAACGACGATGGACTCCGGGCTGAAAAGATGGAGCAGGTTGACAATCCCGATGCCCAAAAACTCAGCTTCCTCCGCAACCAGCTCGATTGCGAATGGGTCTCCCTGCGCAGCAGCCGCAAAGACAGCTTTCCCGTCGACAGGCTTCCCGCCTTCGGCCAGAAGACCATGACCAAGCGACGCGACCCGCTGGCGGGCTCGTAGAGTAAAAGCTGTCCCTGAAGCGTAGGCTTCCCAGCAGCCTTTGTTGCCGCAGGAGCAGGTATCTCCGTTGCGGACGATGGTCATGTGTCCGACTTCGCCGGCGAGGCCCAATCGGCCACGCAGCAGCCGATTGTCGGCGACGACTCCGCCGCCGATGCCTGTGCTCACAGTGATGTATACGAAGTTTTGCAAGCCTGCGCCAGCGCCGAAGCGCCACTCGCCTAATGCAGCCGCAGTGCCATCGTTTTCGAGCCAGACAGGAAGGTTGAGCGACTGCCCCAGACGCTCTCGAAGGTGGATGTTCTCAAAGCCGGCAATCGTCGGCATCGAGATCGCGATACCTTCCTGAGTGTTCAGAGGGCCGGGCGCGCAAAGGCCGACACCGAGAATGCGACCGGCCTCGATACCGCTCATCATGGCGCGCGCCGCGTCGCTCAACTGCTGTATGACAACATCTGGACCCTCGGTCGCCGCAGTTGGGACAGCGACGCGGTTCAGGATTTGACCGCGACGATCCACCAGCGCAGCGCGTACTTGTGTGCCGCCTAAATCCAGGGCGACTGCGAACCTGTCCATGAGCGAGACTCCCTGACTTTAGAGGCTATGGAGCCAGGTCATGCGGTCGCCGAGATTGGATGCACCGAATGCAAGGGATCCCAGGACGACGGTTTCCGCGCCCGCCTGCCGCAGCAGCGGCACTGTGTGCTCCCGAATGCCACCATCCGCCGCCAGGACCACACGACGGGGAAGACCTGCTGCTTCGATCAGCCCCTTCGCTTCTTGAAGCCGGGTACATGCCCGTTCATCGAGACCCTTGCCTTTGACGCCGATCGCGGTTCCGAGGAGCGTTACGAAGCGCACGCGTGGGAGATACGGTGCAATCATGTCCACCGGAGATTCGACTTTCAAGACCATGCCCGCGGCCACGCCGAGACGATCTAAAAGGTCGAGAGCCTCCTGCGCTGCGACGTTTTCAGCGTGGATGCTGATGAGCGAGGCTCCGGCTTCCGCAAATTGCTCGATCTGAGACAGAAGAATCGAGTCCGCCGCC
>JAKAAZ010000202.1 GCA_021802085.1 Acidobacteriota bacterium | reverse complement strand
CCGCTTGAAAAAGGCGTAAGCACTGATCGTCGATCTGCTCATGTGCTCATTCTAGATAGGTTAGCTCAGGGAGTAAAGTATATAATTCCCAAATATTTCATCCAGTCCGGATCGATGGAGAAATATTCGAGCAGATTGAAGCCATACCAGCGCGGATTGATCGAGCGGGATGGGTTGGCGGGCGAGGCAAGCCCCAGCGACGGAGACAGAGCGCTGGCGGCGGCGCTCAACATCGATTTCAATACGGTGCGACGGTCCACATCGCAAGTCTACATCGGCCGTTTCATCCAGGTTTCGCGCGATCGGGTAGGAGGCGGGATTACTCCCGCCGGCCTCCCACACCACCGGACGTGCGGTTCCGCATCCGGTGGTTCATGAAACAGACGGGAAGCGCTGCTGCATTGCCAGCAGCGAAACCAGCCCCATAATCTCAGCGCCAACAAGGTCGATGGCGTGCGGGAGAGGATCGCGGCGGCAGGCGCGGAACTGCTCTACCTGCCGCCCTATTCGCCCGACCTGAACCCCATCGAAAAGGCCTGGTCGAAGCTCAAACTGCTGCTGCGCTCGGTCCAGGCTCGCACCAAAGAAGCACTGGAGGAAGCCATTTCCGAGTTGTTGCCGCAGCTCTCTCCGGGGAACGCCGAAGCATGGCTCAGAACCCACTTCGGCACTCTATAGCAACTGTGAAAATGCTCTAATGCTCCGCTGGTATGTCCTTCGGAATTCAGCGCCACGGCGCGCGATCGTTTCGCCACACGGTAGGCCCCATCTCTTTCTGCTTCTTTGCTCAGGCGAACCAACCGCTGATAGGCGCTGGGATGCAATTGCAACAGGCGTGGCGGCATATGGCCTCCCAGCGCCAGTAGGCCATATATGTCCCTTTATTTATGCGCCGATGTATAACGCACACGCTGTTGGAGACGATTCGCTATCTGGAATTGAATGCAGACTCCATGCCCGATTACGACAAGCGTTACCGCGCTGGTCAACGGATCTCAACTGGGTTTGTCGAGTCCGCAGTCAATGAAATTGTCGGGTAACGGATGGTGAAGAAACAGCAGATGCGATGGAACCGGTACACCGTCCAGAGCTTTCTCGACGTTCGCATTCAGGTACTCAACGGCACTTTGGAAGGCGCATTCCGTCATTGGCGCAAAGGCTTCCGGCCTGTCGCTGACCAAACCCAACAGGTTCTGTCAGCATGACACTACCCACAACTTTGCACACTCTCCACTAGGCGTGGCCCTGCTTCCGCTCGACATCTTCCTTGATTGTGCACACGGCATGGTTCCACACGACGTCGTGTACGAACTCGGGAAACAATAATCTGGCGCCCTTCCACATTATCCGACTCGCGAAGCCCTTGCCTTTCTTGTAGTCGAACTCTGCGTAAATGGAGAGCCTGCGGTTTCCGTCCGTGGTCGGGGCGACGTTGAAGATGAGTTTCCCGTGATCCACAAGCCCCTCGTCGGCCTGATAGAGCAAGGTCTCGAAGCGAACTCTATTGGTCAGCCGCAGTTCCGCGGCCAACTGCACGAACGGTACCCTGTATCGAATTACCGATCTCACCTGGTTGGGCGTTCCCTGGATCTGTCGCATATTGACGATTCGCAGCTTGAGGAACCTTGCATTGGGTTGGCCGAACTTGGCGAGTTCCTCCATGATCTCTTCCTCGGAACCCCGGATCTTGATCCAGTACATGCGTTCGAAGTCAGGCGATTTGCCAAGTTCCATTCCCAGACCTGAAGCAAGTTGCTCCTTTAGCGCTTCGCGCTTCTCTTTCAGCACGACTGTCGGATAGCGTCCGTACTCCCCCCATTGCACGCCTAGAAACAGCTCCAACGCCACGTTCCTTACCGTGACCACCGCACCGGCGAGAACGGATCGCAGAACGTCGTAGCCGCACATCTCCCGAAACACTTCCCGATAGTCGGCTGTGCCGCTGGCGATCTTCCATAGCACTGCACTCAGGGGCCGACTCGGCTCGTCGCGCACCTTGTACTCGGTAGCAAATGCCTGGTACACGACGCGGCTCACCAGGGGCATGGTGAACGCTACCCGGCTCACGGCAAATACTATACGCCCGAACCGATTGTCAGCCACAAGCCATGCGATGGTCTTCCCGTATCCCCGGGCGAGAGCCTGCTTATCGATTCCCTCATGGAGCACGGCCTGTGCCAACTGGCTCGCCGTCGCGTGGGCTGAGTAGAGACCATCTTTGTTCAATCGCGACCCGACTGCGTCACCGATGATGGCAAACCGGTCGCCGAAAGGAAATGCCGCAGTGGCCACGGTCATTCTGGGAGCACAAACACAGGCGAGGGGAGCTGCCGCAATGCCTGGCAAGATGCTGTCAATCTGCGGCAACGTCAGGAAATCGCGGATGATTTGCCGACTGTCTCGTGGCAAGACCGCTTCGTCTATACACTTGCCGATCAGGGCGACGGTTAAGAATCTACCCTTGGGAATGAGCGCAGTATGCTCAAGGGCGAGGTGTTTCGAGCCGTACTCGATGAAGTAGATCTCCCGATTCATGTTGCGTTTGAGAAAGTTCTCACCCACGTCGAGCTCGAAGATGAGGGCCCTTCGGGTCTTACCGGGAACGAACGATGGATTCAACCGCTTGACGGAGACGATGAGCCCATCGGCACTATAAGGAGAGCCGTAGTGCGCATTGATTCCGGTTGCGATACTCACGAAGCTGGCATCGAGCGAGACATTCTCTCCGGATGGCGTCCTTATCGTGAGTTCGGGCATCCCAGACGCATCGTAGGCAATCGTCTGGACTTCACCATACAGGATGCGCGCGCCTTCCTTAACCGCTTCACCGAGCAGAAACCCATCGAACCCCGCAGGTTTGCCGGTCCTTCTGCCGGGTAACAAGCCCCTGAACACTGAGTACATCTTCTTGTCGTTGGGAACTCGAAGACGGAGGTTCTTCCACTGCCCGTGTATCCAGACGTAGTCGATGCGTTCCTGGATGATCTCCTCCGGAACAACGAGGCCGCACTCTTCGAATATCTCATTCAACCTCGGGGAGATAAGGCCGGCGCAAAAGTTGCATCCCTTGCATTGAAAGTCGTCGAGGTTCAGGTCGGACGGGCCACGTTTCTCGACGATCACAACCTCGATGTTTCGATCGAGCCGCTTGGCTTCCCGAAGAAGATGGATGGCGAAAAACGAACCGGCAGGCCCGCCGCCGACAATGGCGACGCGATCGCCGTTCAGGAGACTTGTTGATTGAACCGGAATTCTCATTTTGCTTTCCCGGCCACGAGAGAAGATGCCCCTCTTTTGCCTGGAGCGCAATCTTCCTGCATTTGTTCCAAAGCTACTCCTCAAGAAAGGGGAATTTACATATGCTTACAAAAAATCGACGAAATTTCTAAGTGATTTACGAGGGAGTCGGCAACGGATTATGCCCGAGCAAAAAGCGGTGCCACCGAAACGCTTATCCTTTTGAGCCTCTTGCTGGATCAGTCCCAGTTCGCGCTGTTTCAGAAATGTGGAATTCAAAATCGGTTGTGCAAGGCGAGATAGCAAACAGGCATAATAATAGCGGCTCGTTCGACGACTCACAACACTGCCACCTGTACAGCTACAATCCACTACCCGGTTTATGTTCCAGAAGGTTTTTGAAAGGATGATAATGATGAATCTGACAAGAAGGAGATTTCTCCTTGCAAGTGCGAGTGCTGCGGTCGTGTCCCCTGTTGCGCTCGGGGCCCTCTCAATTCCCGGTGGAGCTTCCAGTCAAAGCCCTTCTTTTCCTGGATTGCAGGCTGCTGGCAATTGTGCTGGACAACCCTTTCCCGCCAAGATCTACATAGCGGCCGCGGAACCGATTCGAGTCATGCGTGGCGGGATTGGCGCCTCCATTCACACCATCAACACCCCACTGCCGGGTAGGAGACCGGAAGGTGGTTCCTGGTCTGGCAGCGAGTGGGGGGGCAACCCGGATGCCAGCGACGACCTGCACTGGGAGGAACTGTTCAAACACGCGGAGTGGCTGGGAATGGATTGGTGCCGTGTCGAGCTTGAGCAGCGCATGTATGAGCCAGATCGACGTGTCTTCGACTGGGACAATCCCGAGATGCGGGTGTTGTACCGTATCTTGGATTGGGCAGAGCGCCGCGGCGTGGACGTCTTCTTGCAGCAGATGTGGAACGACGTTGCGTGGAATGCTTACCCTGGCAACGCGGCCGATCCAATCAGGCGCCTGCGCAGCGCGCCGTATTCGATGACGGAATGGGCTTACGGCCTGGGGGAGTTGCTCGATCACCTAATACGGGTAAAAGCATACACCTGTATCAAGTGGGTAAGTATCAACAACGAGCCAGGTGGCTGGTGGCGGGATTCCAACATGAAATCGCTTCCGATTACACCGGCTCTGAAGGCCGCGCGGGAGGAGTTCGACCGCCGCGGTCTGGCTGTGCCTATCTCCGGTCCCGATTGGACCGATCTACCGGACCTCAAGCCTGCTGCAGTGGATTTCGATCCCTACGTCGGCGCTTACGACCTTCACTCCTACGGTGCCGTCTTTGCGTCGATGAAGGGAGATGGAGGTTACACCCTCTCGGAGGCCGAGCAGCGCATGAGCCAGTGGGCCCAGTGGGCGCACTCCAAGAACAAGCCTTTCTTTCTCTCCGAGTTTGGCACCATGGCATATGGATGGGGGCACTGGGATGCAGGTCCCGCTTGCTACCAATCGGGGCTGAAGAACGCTTCCCTCGTCGTTCGTGGCATCAATGCCGGCGTGGACGGCTTTAATCGGTGGAGCTTCACCAACCGCGGCGATCTGGATGGTCAATGGCAACTGGTGCGCACTTGGGATATTCAGCAAAACAAGCTTCTCGATTCCTTTACGCCGCAGCCGAATGCCTACTACCAATTCGCGATGCTTTCTCGCTATCTGCCCAAGCACTCTGGCGTGCTCGCCACTCGCGTTGAGGCGCCCTTTCTCCCGGAGGACCGAAAACTCGTGGCAACCGCCCTGCGCACCCCCAAAGGTAATCTCACCGTGCTGGTGGTGAACGAAAGCGATTTCGCTGTCGATGTAAACATCGAATTGGATGGCTTGGCCGTCCCGGCGCGCCTACAGCGTTATGCGCTCACGAGGGAGGCTGAGGATAAGTGCACAGTAGAACTTCGCGCAGAGCGAAGCCTGGAGGTCAGTAAGGCTCTGTCTGACTGCATACCGCCGATGAGCATCGTCGTCTATTCCACTTACTCGTTGAACGCCCAGGATGCGGGCTTGATCGCCGAGTAGGAAGAGCATGCAAAGTTGTGGGATGGTCAAGCAGCGGCAGCAGACTGGAGTAGGTCTACGTGAGGACGAAAGTCCCGGCGCCAACGGCGGAATGCATCTTCCGAGGTGGCGCTGAGAACCTGGAAGCGGACGTCGAGGAAAGGCTGGATACTGTACCGGTTCCATCTCATCCGCTGCTTTTTCACTATGCGCTTCGCAAGGATCTCGTTGACAGCCGATTCGACAAAGCCAGTCGAGATTCGCAGCCGATCGCGGCGGCCTACTTTGCCGGGATCTCTTTGGGCCAAAAGCTGAAGCTGCACATCCCCTTCGAGAAGCTGCTGATTATCTCGCAGCGGTTCTTTGGGATTCCACCCTTCCGCTATGCGCTGGCCGATGGAATCAAGCGAATTCTGTCGCAAACCAGCTTCGATCCGCCGCAACAAACTCCGCCAAGTTTACAGATGGAACTTCTGCTCGGCTGGCAGGCCGCAAAATTCTGGGGAAACTCCTGGCAATATTTTCCTTGACATCACATGTTGCAATCGTGTAGTAATTGCTGCGGCTAAGAATAGTTGCTCGAGAAGAACTGAATTGTGTAGGTTCAGCCTCCAAGAATGAATAACCCCGCCGCAAGCAGCGGGGTATCTCAAAGCAGCGCGAGATGAAGGTTACGCCGCAAGCGGCGGGGAATCAGACCCGAAGAGATTCAACCCACAGACCTTCAACCCACAGACCTTCAACCCACAGACTTTCAACCCACAGACCTTCAACCCACAGACCTTCAACCCACAGACCTTCAACCCACAGACTTTCAACCCACAGACTTTCAACCCACAGACTTTCAACCGCGAATATTTTAGCGTCAGTTAGGTTTGACAATGCAGAAACCGACTGAGACCCATCGTCTTGAACGGGACGTGTGGCATTATAGCAATCCGGCATGGTCTGCGATCAAGCAGCGGCTTTACCGACTGCATCCCGCGAGTATCAGCCGGTGGGCGTTTAGTTAGGACAAATCGGTAGATGAGAACCACTTTAGGCAATCGATTGTGACGTTTGATAATGAATAACCCCGCCGCAAGCAGCGGGGTATCTGATAGCGTAGTGTCCTGAGTCTGAAGTTCATTCAACAATTCGATTCATGGAAGTGATTCGAACAGCAGCACTCAGGGGCTAAAGCCCATCTGTTTTGCGCCATTTACGGCAC
>JAKAAZ010000201.1 GCA_021802085.1 Acidobacteriota bacterium | reverse complement strand
GCCAAAACCGTCCAGCACGGCCTCGGCCAGCGTTGGATGCGCATGGATTGTAAACATCATCTCCTCGACCGTCGCTTCCAGTTCGATCGCCGTCACCGCTTCGGCAATCAACTCCGTCGCCTGCGGGCCGATGATGTGCACGCCAAGAATTTCGCCATATTTCGCATCGGCCACGATCTTCACAAAGCCATCGTGCGAATCCACAATCGACGCCTTCGAATTGGCGGTGAACGGAAATTTGCCCACCTTCACCTGCAAGCCCTTTTCCTTGGCCGCGGCTTCGGTCAGGCCCACGCTGCCAATCTGCGGCTCGCAATACGTGCATGCCGGAACGCGATCGCGCCGTACGGGACGCGCATATTTTCCGGCGATCTTCGCAGCGACCACCATGCCGCACATCGCGCCGACATGCGCCAACTGCGGCAGTCCGGCGACAATGTCGCCAATCGCGTACACGCCCGGCTCCGTCGTTTGCATCCACTCGTTGACCGTGATGAATCCGCGATCCGGCTGGATGCTTGTCTTCTCCAGCCCGACATTCTCCGTGCGCGGCGCGCGCCCAACGGCTACCAGCACCTTCTCCGCTTCCTTCACCATCTGCTTGCCGTCGGAGCCGGTCGCCGTCACCTTCACGCCATTCTTGGTCTTCTCCAGCTTCTCGAACTTCGTGCCGGCGAACGATTCGATCCCGCGCTTGCGGAAGGCACGCGCCAGCTCCTTGCTGACGTCTTCATCTTCATTCGGCACCAGACGCGGCAGAAATTCGATGATCGTGATCTCCGCGCCAAAACTCTTGAAGATCGATCCAAATTCCACGCCCACCGCGCCCGCGCCAATCACCACCATGGACTTGGGAATCTCTTTCAGCGACAGAATCTCCATGTTCGTCAGCACGCGGCTGTCCGGCTCCAACCCCGGCAGCATCTTCGCATCCGAACCCGTCGCCAGAATCACATTCTTCGCCTTCACAAAGCTGCGCTCGCCATCCGCGCCGCCGCCGCCCTCCGTATACACCTCGACCGAATGCACGCCGTCCTTGGCCGGCCCGGTCAGCCGTCCATGACCTTCGAACACGTTGACCTTGTTCTTCTTCATCAGGAACACCAGGCCCTTGGCATGTTTGTCGATGATGGCCTGCTTACGCTTTTGGATGGTGCCCCAGTTCAGCTTGCCCTCGCCCAGCCCCTCGATACCATACTCCACCGCGTGCTTCAGGTGGTCGTACACTTCCGCGTTGAACAGCAGGGACTTGGTCGGAATGCAGCCCCAGTGCAGGCAGGTCCCGCCCAACTTGCTCTCTTTTTCAATCAGCGCGACTTTCAGGCCATGCTGCCCAGCGCGAATCGCCGCCGTGTAACCCGCCGGACCGCCGCCGATGATGGCGACGTCATAGATCGTTTCAGCCAAGGGAGTGCTCCGTTCCGTTGCATTGTTGGGGTTATTGGATGCTCGACGCCACGCGCTCGAACCAAACACCTAAATTTTACGGGAAGGGCAGCGATTGAAGCGAACCAAAGCTAAATTTACGGGATGGGATGGGACATCCGCCCCATTCGGAACTTTCAAGTTAGCGACTCGTCCGCTTGGTATCCACCCGCATCAGCGCGCCATGCCGGAATTCACTCTTCCGCGGTTAGCTGTTGCTGCAAGCTCAGACGGTCAATCGTCGCCCAGCGCTCCACAATCTTATCGTCGCGGATGCGCCAGAACACCATGCCCGAGAATGCGAATGGGCGATTCCTCGCCGGGACGGGAACCATCGGTAGCGGCCCACGGTGCGTGCCGATCCAACTGGCGCGCACAGCGACGCGGTCCCCCTCCGCCACGATGTCCTCAATCGTGATCCGCAGATCGGGAAACGCCGCGTGCAGCATCGAGCGGAACTTGAGAACAGCCTCGGGGCCGAGCGGCGTTCCCGGGGGCATCTCATTGTCCCGATAATCAGCCGACAATTGTTTTCTCACCGCATCCGAGTCCTGGCGCAAGAACGACTCATAGTGCGCCAACACGAGTTTCTTGTTTTCCGCAGTGGTCATCCTGCCTCTTTTCCGTAGAAGAATTATAAATATGCGGGTACCCCATCCTTCGCGTTGTTTACGAAGGGTGGGCTTGTTTCTTGTTAGACGGCGTGACGCGCTGCGCCAGCGGCAAGAATCTATAAAGTGCAAACGCAAACAAGATGAGGACGGCTACTGTGAGCACGCCGGACTCGCCCACCCAAACACTGTAGCCCTTCGTGGATCGATCAAAAGATCCCTGGATCACTGAATTCCAAACGCTATGCGCCCAGATACATGGCCAGATGCTCCCCGACGAGAGCCGCAGCCATGCAAATACAAACCCGGCTGCCATAATCCCGCAGAGAAACAGAAAGGCCGACAGGAGAGGATAAGGCCCGGATGCATACTGCCCGCTGAGAATCAGCGGAATATGCCAGAGTCCCCAGATCAGTCCGCTAATGAGGATGGGCACCGGCAACCCGGAATCAATCAGCCGCGTCAGCATGTAGCCTCGCCAGCCGATTTCTTCTCCCGCAGCCGCTCGGCAAGTCCACAGGCCGCCGATTGTCAAGTTGACGAACAGCAGCTTGACGAACCGTTTCGTTGGCCCGCCGACCAGATGCACCCCAAAAATTCCATGAGAAAATTCAGGACCGCTGAAGTGGGCCAGGCCACTGCTCCAGCCGATGCCGTAAGCGACGAATCCGACGGCCAGCGGAAGCGCGGTTGCAACCGCCATGGCAAACGTTCCCGCTGACCCTCCCCAACGAAATGAAACATCGTGTGGGGACTCTCGCAATATTAGTCGAGCGATGATTGATGATGCGGTCACCCACCATACCAGTGCGTAAATCCAACCAAGATGCGCGTAGATGGATCCCCCGAGCACCAAAATTCGATGCTCGAAATAAGCCGAACCTGCTATCAAAACCACAGAGAAAATCGCCAATCCGTAGCGCGCCCTCTTGGTTTGCGAAGGAGTGTTCGGCGAGGGCTCGTGCAAGGTCCACCTCAAAGGGGAAAACATCTGTATGGCACGTAAACACGGTAAAAATCTACTTCCCGTTACGCCGCATCGCTCCGGCGGGGCGCGATACTCTCGACAATCTTCCGATTTGCATTTTCCGCTTCGCGCAGTTCATACGACGACTGCATGTTCATCCAGAACTGCGCCGTGGTTCCGAAATATCTGGCAAGACGGATGGCAGTGTCGGCGGTGATCGCTCGCCGCTCCAGAACAATGTCATTCAGGCGCGGGCGCGTCAGCTTCAATTCTTTCGCAAGCGCATAGACGCTCAGGCCTAGCGGCTTCATGTATTCCTCGCGCAGAATCTCACCCGGATGGATGTTCCACCCCCACATGGGCTTTGTTTTCTTCGCAACTTTTGCCATGTCTGCTCCGTCTGTTAGCACCGAGTACACTGCAACGAGCCTACAGACCACCCACCGTGATGGCCGCTCGCTGCGGATGCCGGATCTTCGATCCCTTGAACCCGAAGTAGCAGATGTAGACGTAGCACAGTGCGGGCACAACAAACGCATGGTGGATTCCAATATGGTCGGCCACGAAACCCTGCACTAAGGGCAGCAGCGCCCCGCCAATCACTCCGGTCATCAGCAGGCTCGATCCGCGGTTGGTCAGCTTTCCCAGGCCCAGCAGCCCCAGTGTATAGATATTCGGCCACATGATGGAGTTGAAAAGGCCCACCGCGATAATGCTCCACATCGCCAGAGGGCCAAAGCTGAAGATGGACACCACCACCAGGCACGCGGCGATGATGGCCGCCACGCCCAACACCGGGCCGGGACGCAGCTTTTGCGTGATCCCGGCTCCGAAGATTCGACCCACCATCAGGCCGCCCCAATACAGCGCGACGTACATGGCCGCCGTTTTTTCTGTGATGTTGCCGATATACGGTTGGCTCAGATAGTTCACTAGAAAACTGCCCACCGATACTTCCGCGCCGACATAAAAGAAAATCGCCACCACCGCCAGCAACAGATGTCGCTGATGCCAAAGACTTGGCCCATGCTCACTCTGCAGCGCGATCGATGGAGAGTAGGCTTCCATCTTCGGCAGCTTGTACATCGCCATGGCTATAGCAAATGCAACCAGGATGGCCGCGATGACAAAATAGGGAAGTTTGACCACAGCCGCCTGCTGCACTTGATACGCATGCAGCGCGGGCGCTGATAGTCGGCTTACTTCCAGCGCGGTCAAGGGTATTCCGCCCAGTATCAAAAGACTGCCCACATACGGCGCAATCGTGGTTCCGAAGGAATTGAACGCGCTGGCCAGGTTCATTCGACTGGAGCCTGTCTTTACCGGGCCCAGCGCCACCACATAGGGGTTGGCCGCCACTTGCAGAATGGTCATGCCCGCGGCGATGATCGCCAGCGCAATCAGAAACAGTGGAAAGGAGGGAGTCATCGCTGCGGGAATGAAACCCAGGGACCCGGTCGCCATTACCAGCAGTCCCGTTACCAGCGTCCACTTATATCCGATCCAGTCCACTACTTTGCTGGACGGAACGGCGAAGATGCTATACGCAGCAAAGAAGAAGGTCTGCACCAGCATGGCCTCTGCGTATGAAAGCGTAAAGACGCTTTTCAGGTGGGGGATAAGAATGTTATTCAGGCAGGTGATAAAACCCCAGAGAAAGAACAGCGTCATGACCATCGCCAGCGCGCTTTTCCTGCCCGGCGCTGGTTGCTCCGAAACTGCGCTGGAATTTTTTACGTTTGCAATCGCCATGCTTCGCCTGTCGCCCCCTCTTGTTAAGCTATCCGTCTGGCCCGCTTGGAATGGAGTCGGGGTCGTAACTGAGGAACCCATTGCAACCGAACTTCGCCTGTCGTTGCCTGCAATCCAGTTACGGGCGAATCAGGCGATCGCACGCGCCTTCGAGCCGCTAAAGCCGAAGTAGCCGATGTAGACGTAGCACAGCGCGAGAAGGAAAAAAGAATGGTGGATCCCGATATGATCGGCCAGGAATCCCTGGAACAAGGGAATCAGCGCCCCGCCCAGGACCCCCGTTACCAGCAGGCTGGAGCCGAGGTTCGTCAACCGGCCCAGTCCCGCGAGCGCGAGGGCAAAGATATTCGGCCACATGATGGAATTGAATAGCCCCACCAGAATGATGCTCCACATCGCCACATGACCGAACGTGGTCACCGATGTGATCACCAGGCAGAAGGCTGCAATCGCCGCCACTCCCAGCACCGGTCCCGCGCGCAGTTTTTGCGTAATTCCCGCGCCGCCAAAACGGCCGACCATCAAGCCGAGCCAATAGAACGTGAGATAGAAGGCGGCGGCTTTCTCCGTCATGTTGCCGATGTTCGGCTGATTCAGATAGTTGACCAGAAAACTTCCGATGGAGACTTCCGCGCCGACATAAACGAAAATAGCCATCACGCCCAGCATCAGGTGGCGCTGCTTCCAGATGTGGGAAGCGGGCGCGTCGTCAGAGACAGGTGCGTCCTCCGCCGTCCGGATCTTGGGCAGTTTGTAGAGGGTCATGGCCAACGCAAAGGAGATCAGGATGATGGCAATCACGGTGTAGGGAAGCTTCACCACGCCCGCTTCCGCCACTCTGTACGCATGCAGCGCGGATGGCGACAGCAGCTTCAGTTGGGTGGCAGCCAAGGGAACGGTGCTTAGTATGAAAAGCCCGCCGATGTACGGCGCGACTGTGGTCCCCACGGAGTTGAAACCCTGCGCCAGGTTCAGGCGACTGGACGCCGTTTTCGCCGGCCCGAGAACCAGGACGTAAGGATTGGCGGCCACTTGCAGAAATGTCATTCCCGCGGCCACAATTCCCAGCGCCACCAGAAACAGAGGAAAGGATGGAACCATCGCCGCCGGAAGAAAACACAAGGCTCCCGCCGCCATGATCAACAGGCCCGCCACCATCGTCCACTTATAACCGATCCGGTCGATCACCTTGCCCGAGGGAAGGGCGAACACGGAATACGCAGCGAAGAAGAAGGTCTGCACCAGCATGACCTCTGCATAATTCAGCGTGAACAGGCTTTTCAAATGTGGGATCAGGATGTTGTTCAAACAGGTGATAAATCCCCAGAGAAAGAACAGCGTGAACACCATCGGCAACGCATTTTTGCTGCCCGGCGGCTCTGCCGCGGCCACGTTGGGACTGTCTGTGCTTGTCATTGCCATGGTTCGTCCATTGCCCCCTCTGTCCTGGATCAGACTACTGCATCGCTACGCCTCTCTTAAGGTATCCGCAAACGGGACATAGGGCAAAAAGGCGCCAAGCCATTTCGATTGAATGCACACAAAATGGTTGTACCGGCGCGAAGGTCCGTACAGGAATTTTCCGCTCCGCTCTAAACCAAGCGCTCGCCAGTCATTGCCTCCAGCACGGCGAGCGGAGAATGTTCCGGCGTCACCATCGCTTCCGGCGCCACCAGATAGGTCTGCTCCAGCGCAAACTGGCCCGCCAGCACAGC
>JAKAAZ010000200.1 GCA_021802085.1 Acidobacteriota bacterium | reverse complement strand
CGGTTGCTGGAACAGGCCGTCGCTGTCGAGCCGGCTCCCTACAAATCCCTGGTCAAATGTGCGGCAAAACCGAATTTCTGAAACCACAAGATGTAGGGGCTACCTGAGTCAGGTAAATACCCATCATCCAAAATATGAACTGTCAACCAACGTTAAGAACAACGTCGCGAATTGCAAGTAGTGAAGCAAGAGATCTGTATTGACGGCTAACCTGACTAGGTTGGATTTCTCAAAGTAACTTCTTCGAAATCGGCAGGGATAGCATCATGAGGAAATCAAGGCTACAGTTCTTTCCATGCAAAGTCGTCTATCAGAGAGAAATAAGTCAACTCGGTTGTCTCGTCATAGCGTATACGGTTGGCCGTGCAAGCTCTGCCTGTGGCTGATTGTACTTCTTTCGGGGGTGACAGCTTGCCTTGCACAAACCGGGCGCCTAAAGTCATAGTGGATTGAAACAAGGTACTGATCGTGTCGCGTTCCACCCCGACCTTTCAGGTCGTCGTCAATCCTATGCTGAACCGAGGATCTGTCGTTCACGATGGCGCATTCAGCGCGATCAAGCAACTCGGTGCGGATTGCGTTCGGTATGTTCTGGGCGCTTACCGCTTCGACTCAAGAAGTGCGTCGACGCATCCAGGAGCTTTCAGGATGGGTTGCAACGCGCCAGTACACCGCCGGGAAACTCGACTGCGAAGCCGCTCGGCGCCGCTTCACCGCGGGGGTAGTCGGTAGACAGAATCTGAGCACCACTCTTCATGACCGCATCGCGCCTTGTGGTGTCATTCATGCGCGCCTGCACCGTATTTTCATCGGTGCGGGTACGCACCAGGTAGCCGTCGCGCACCAGTGTGTCGATGATTTCGGGCGTCTCGTCGTTGGCCTCGGTGAAGGCCGCGTCCGGCTCGCCGGGCGTTCCGTTGGTGAACAGCACGCGGCCCTGGAGACTCGGATGACCTTCGGTGTAGACCGGTTCCATTGGCCTTTGATCCATCAGGAACATGACCTTGCCTCGCGCTTCTGCGAGCGTCGGCCACTGCCCCGCGCGCGCGGCCGCGTTCAGTGTGGGATAGCGGCCGCGTACATCGTCCGGGGTGATGAGCTCGTCTGCCGAAAAGATTGAGCGGATCTCGCTATCCAGCGCATCGAAGACTTCTGGCGTGAAGAGCTCGGGCTGCACCGATGGGAAGTCCACCTTCAATGGAGTCTGCTTGGTTTCGATGAGTAGAAAAATGGGCAAGTGTCCGGGATTTGCCTTGGACCAGGCACGTACCTGCGCCAGGCAGGCTGTAAAAGGCTCGCATACGCTGCGCTGATCGATGTCCTGCACGTGCAAGACCTTGAAACCAGGCCTGTCCATCACACCATTCTGGTCATACGGCGGGTCAGGCGGCAACCCGGCGGCAGCCACCATCTTTTCGCTGTAGGGATGGGCGTATAGTCCGCCTTTCGTGTCGGCAAACACGTCGATTTCCAACTGACGCACGCCTTCGTCCAGCTGCCTGGTCAGCGACGGATGCCGGTAATTGAGCGCATCGAAAGCTTTCGGGTTCTTCTCCTGCAACAGCTTGGCCGTGCTGGGCGTCAGGCCGGCGTGGTAGCTGTTGTGGGTACCAATGACCTGAATTTCGTTGATGCGGATTTGATTATCCTGGGCGCAAGCTACTGCCGTGCAGATCGTGAGACAAAGGAGTAACACTAGCAGAGATATTTGTCGCGAAAACATGGCTACTCCTAAAACATTTTGCTTGTAACTGTGATTATGCGCATAGGGACGGCTCAACCGATTTATCTCGCGTGTCGATTTTGTCTACGCGAGGTTCTCTCTCCGGCGACAGGAACGCGCTGGAGCGAAGCCGTTCTGGAACGCGTAGATCAGGGGACGACAGATGCTTATGCAAAAGAAACTTTCAGGGCGATTGCGTAGTCGGATGGTTTCAGCGCGGGAAGCTCGACGCGCAGCGCGGACGAACTCTGCTGAAACCTAACCCTCCCCTGATACCCCAGCAATTCTACATTCGCGACTTTGGGCGGAGCCTGCGGACTGGATGTTCCCAACGCATGAATGGCTGCCTCTTTTCCAGGCCATCCCAGGATAATCGCATAGACCGCCGTATTCGCTTTGTTGCGCGTGAATCGAATGTCCTGGGAACCCAGCTTACTTACGCTGGTACCTTGAAAGGAGCCGCTTTTCACCATGTCCGGGCCTTCGCCGAAGATCTTCCATGGTCGAGTTGCGTAGATGGCCTCGCCATTCACCTGCATCCAGCCGGTAATCCCATCGAGCACAGCGATTTCCTTGCTGTCGATAGTGCCGTCAGGCTTGCCTGGGATATTCAGGATGAACGTGCCGTTCTTGCTCACCGTGTCGATCAGCCAGTGGATGACGTCCTGGGGCTGCAGATAGCCGCCGTATTTCCCCGGCTTGTCGAAGAGCGTGCGATTATAATGCCAGTCGCCGATACAGGTCTCAGACTGCCAAGGATACTGCATGATCTGGCTGGTGAGACCGCGTTCATAATCGGCCACCAGCGCCTTTGCCAGGCGGTCCGGTACCTGTTTGACATTGATGACGGCTTCCAGCTTTCCGCCGTGGGTCGTCAGATTGTGGTTGTAGAAGTACGAGCCGATGTTCATGCCGCCCCATCCCAGTGGAAGCAGCGAATTGTCGAAGTAGAGCAAATCGGGATCGTGCTGATCGATCAAATCGCGAGTGCGGTCGTAGAAGTTCTTCACATAGGAAATGTCAGGCAACGCATCGGTGGGGTGCTTGGCCCCGTAGAGCCGTTGCGGATCGTACCCCTCCCACCACTGGCCTTTGCCTTGGGCTGCGGTGAGATCGCCATCATACGGAACGCCCGCGAGGGGCCCGGTTTTGTCAGCGCCATGGGATGTCTGAAACCACCACCAGTTGCGCGCCTGGTGGACAGTGACGCCGAATCGCATCCCCTGCTTGCGCGCCGCTGCCGCCCAAATGCCGACAACATCGCGATGGGGGCCGATGCTGGCGGCATTCCATGGCTGATGTTTCGAGTCCCAGGTATCAAAGCCGTCATGATGGTTGGCCAACGCAATAAACAGCCGCGCGCCCGCTTTTTTATAACGCTCGATCAGCTCATCGGGTTCCCAGTTCAGCAGCGTCCACTGTGGACACAGATCTTTGTATCCGAAGCGGGAAGGATGACCATAATGTTCCAATTGATAGTTATAGTCGTCGGAATCGGCGGAATTCTGCATGTACATTTGGCGAGCATACCAATCTCCCGCCTCAGGTACGCACTGTGGGCTCCAA
Organism: Acidobacteriota bacterium; assembly: GCA_021802085.1. GTDB lineage: Bacteria > Acidobacteriota > Terriglobia > Terriglobales > Acidobacteriaceae > JAKAAZ01. The sequence goes on along the minus strand of JAKAAZ010000200.1, from coordinate 3,190 downwards.
TGAGCCCACATGCCGAACTTAGCATCGCGATACCACTCCGGGACATCGTACTGCAGCAAGGAATCCCAGGTGGGCTTGTATGGACCGCTCCCACCTAAGTCGGCGATTGGAGATTCCATGGGCACGCCATCCCATGATCCGCCCGGAATGGGCAGACTCGGAGGCTTACCCCAGCCGGTCGGCTGCCACGCTCTTTCGTCAAGTTTTTCTTTGGCAAATTTTCCATTTTGCAGCGCATAGAAAATTCTCCGGTCCGCCGGCGTCGCACAGAAATTGGCGTAGTCTTCGGTAAAAGTGTCGAAGGCATGGAATATTGACGATTGCGCCGCGTCCTCTGTTTGCCCCACGCCCGGCACAGCCGTTCCGGCTGCCGCAGCCGCCATCAGCTTGCAGAAATCTCTCCGTTGCATCAATGCTTCTCCTCGAAATAAAGCTACTGCATTTTTTCGGGCTATGTAATGACGCCCTTCTTGAGAATGAGATTGCCGTAAACGCGCAGTTCACCCGTCATGACGACGCAGAAGGCATGGCTTGAGCGCTCGTAGAATGCATTTCTTTCGACGCGGACGGGCGCAGCCGCATCCGGTTGATGGCGCCGCACAACCTGCATATAATCGGCTTCCACCGCGGGATCGAGTTTGTCGCCGGAAATCGCCTGCATCATGATGAGTGGATCGGCATAGCGGTCCAGCACAAAGAGTGGAAGGATGGCTTCGAGAATGGTCTTGATCGGCAACCCATCGGCGCGGACGAGGCGCTTTGCGATGCTTGCGCCGGGAAAGTTCGAGTCGGCGAGCACAATTTCATCTCCGTGACCCATTTCACACAAGATCTTGAGTAGGTCGGGACTGACTGCGGGCGAGATTCCTTTCAGCATCTAGCGAAGCTCCTCATCGAAACAGACGGCGACTTTGCCACAGCGACCGGAGGCCATCAGAGCATAGGCTTCGTCGACGCGGGCGAGCGGAAAGCGGTGGGTGACAAGGCGCGATGGAAACAGTTGCCAGCGCACGAGACGCTCGATGAGTTCTTCCATTTTCCAGATGGATGTGACCCAGGAGCCGTAGATCGTCTTCTGGTCATGCATGAGATCGGCAGATGGCTGGAACTGAACCGTGCCGCCTTCTCCTAGCAGGACAATGCGACCCCAGCGGCGGGTGGCGCGGATGGCTGTGGCGCGCGCCTCGTGGTGGCCGGAACATTCGATGGCGCGCTCGACTCCGTGCCCCGCGGTCAGCGCCAAAATTTCAGAAACATTCTCCGGGCCGGACGGAATAGCCTCATCGCAGAGGCCAAGATCGCAGGCCAACTGCAGTCGGCCCGGCAAAAGGTCAATGCCAAAAATTCGCTGAGCACCCAATTTGCGGCAGAGCGCGGCGGCAGCGAGCCCGACCGGGCCGAGACCAGTGATGAGCACGGCATCATTTCCGCTGAGTCCGATTTTCTCCAGCCCTTCGTAGGCCGTGCCGAAGCCGCAAGCCACCTGCGCGCCATCGGTGTAGGAGAGCGCATCGGGCAGAAAGACCAGGTCTTTCTCTTCCGCGAGAAGATAGTCGGCCATGCCGCCATCTCGCTGCCACCCGTAGGCACGGCGGTACTGCTCGCTGGTGCAGGAGATCATGTATCCGCGACGACAGTCGTTGCATAGGCCGCAGCCGGAGATGTGATAGACGATCACGCGATCTCCAACGGTGAAGCGGCGGCAGCCCGGTCCCGTCTTCACGATTTGACCGCAAGGCTCATGCCCCGCGATCACTCCCTGGTAGCCTTCCGGTCCCTTTCCGAGATGTTCACGATAGATGGCCCGGATGTCGGAGCCACAGATGGTGGAGGACTTCATGCGAAGCAGAACCTGTCCCCAACTCGGCTCAGGCACCGCGAACCGGCGGAGTTCCGCAGTACTGTTGCCGGGAAGCACAGCTCCCTGCATCTCCACTTCCGATTCCTCTTGTGCATCGGTTTTCAAAGTTTCTCCCGTGATGGTCATGCAGGCGTGATCGCTCCTGTTTCATCCCAGAGGTCTTCCCAGGACTGGTTCTGTTTCCATAGAAAAACCTGGCCTTTGATCAATCGGCAGCGACGATCCGCTGCGGCGATCCTTCCCATCTCCTCCGGCGTGAGTGGATTCTCCACCACCGCGCGCAGGTTTGCCGCGTAGTTGCGAGGATTGACTGAGAACGGAATCACGACCTCGCCTCGCTGTACCGCCCACTTGAGGCAGATTTCAGCGGGATGGACATGATGCTCGTCCGCGATGGCGCAAATAACAGGATCTTCCAGGGGTGAGGTGTCCTCTGGCGTCCGGTCTCTTTCCGGACGCCAGGGCGAACCAAGCGGGCAAAAGCCGATGGGCTGAATCTGCTTTTTAAAGAGATAGTCAAGGAAGTCATGCTGCTGAAAGTGAGGATGCAGTTCCATCTCGTTGCAAACGGGCCGAACGCGAGCGTCTTTGAGAAGCAAATCGAGTTTTGGAATGGTCATATTCGATGTTCCAATATGACGGACCAACCCCTGTTCCACCAGCCTCTCCATCTCACCCCAGGTCTCCATGAATTGCGCGTGGATGTAGGGACGCGCATCCGGACTCCGCGAATCGATATCGCAGCCGGGCGCGTGAAAATTCGGGAATGGCCAGTGGACAAGATAGAGGTCGAGATACTCCAGTTTGAGGTCTCGGAGGGATTGCTTACACGACGGGATGACGTCTTTGGCTGCGTGCTTATCGTTCCAGAGTTTGGACGTGATCCAGAATTCTTCGCGCGGCGCAAGTGAGTTCCAAATGGACTGGAGCGCATCGCCGATGAGCGGTTCATTGCCGTAGACTGCGGCACAATCGAAATGGCGATAGCCAATCCTCGCCGCATCGAGAACAGCTGCGGCAATCTGCGTTGCACTCACGTGATCGGAGCCAAAGGTGCCCAGTCCTATCACCGGAATTTGCGCACCGCTCGCAAGCGTGCGCCTCGGCACCAGCGCTGGATCAATCGTTTGTTGAAGCTCCGCCATTTGGAACCAAACCTCCAACCTGATTATATGTAGAAGCAAGAATAGTATGGCTGAGGCGGCATCCCTGCTGGTGGGGACTGGCGCGAGCGTGACGCATGCCGCTGCATACGTCGGCTTCTCCGATCCGTATCATTTCTCCCGCGTGTTCAAGAGCTACTACGGAAGCGCGCCCGCTCGCATCCGC
>JAKAAZ010000199.1 GCA_021802085.1 Acidobacteriota bacterium | reverse complement strand
CTGGAAGCCGCCTACCACAAGGCCGACAAGGCCATTGAGAACATCGTTGACCTGTTACAAGCCGCCTGATGTTACTGCATGTTTGTTGAACTATTTTTGTCTACGAATAAAGATTGAAGAATCTACTTCGCTCGAATATTCAAAATTCTCATGCTCTATAAGTTGTGGGCAGGTTTGCTTGAGGTAAGATTTGTATCGTTCCGGAATATCAATAGCCATGGGACGTTGCCCAATCCAGCCAAGCATCATGCACTTCGCGTAGCGAGGTGGCATCTGGAACTATATTTTCCCGCGTGATGGCCTCAAGAGCCCAAAACCAGTGCGAGGGCTCTTTACGCATATCATCAAAAATGAAGGGAAGAGCTTCTTTTCCCATGCCGATAATCTTTAGATAAGCGGGATGAGATATTCTTCTTCTCACAGAGGAGATATGCCAAGTGTCAGACTTCCATTCTTCCGCTAACCCATCAAAGAGCTTTCTTAGCTCGCCTATATGGTCTAAGTCTACAGGTGAACTCTTAGATTCCCATTCCCCGCGATGTTTCCGAATGAGTGCCGAAGCGCAAGAATGCGGAGATTTCCAAGACCTTGCATCTTGAACACCTGATCGCCTGAAGTATCCGAACTCTTTTTCAGCGCAGGATGGGGACATATTTATTCACTCCACTACCGTAATGTTTGTGATCTTCATCATATTCTTGAGCGCAATGGCTTTCTTTTGTGCCCGTTCAACCGCTTCTTGCAGATCGCGGAGGTCAATCGCATCCATGCTTACATAAAACTCACGATGGTCGCCCTTGTCATCGTGGTAACTAATCCTCAGGCTATGGAGCACAACCATCAACGATGGGGAGTCATCGATCGTCTTCCGGAAACCTGCACGAAGATCCGTGAGAATTCGAGCATCGCAATAATTACGCTCGACTTCTCCTTTCAGGTCATCAGCCTTAGTTGCGGGAAGGTCTATCGGGGTCTGTTCTAGGAGGCTAGCAACACGGGTCTCAAAAAGACTCTGGTCAATGCCCTCTAAGTGCTGCGGTGATAGTCGCTCTAGCGCCTCCCAGACATCAGAGGCAAAGACTGAGGGAGTCGTGTTTCCGGTATCCCTCGCTCTGGTCATAGACGTGATAGACATCAAAATCGCATCTTGTGTCTCCGGCGGCACCGCTGTGACTCGGCTGCCGATCCACGCAGATAATTCTTTTGAATCATTGAATTCGGGAGCCTTCTGGAGCGCCGCAAAAAGTTGACCAAAAGCCTCTTCGGAGAGTCTCCCTATGTCCGCGATTCCTGATCTATACGCTTCAGGCACGCTGAGCTTTGGCATGGATTTTCTCCAATTCAGTGTTCCACTTACAGATACAGAGACAACACCTTCTATGTCAATAGAGATGTCGAAACAGCCGTTTAAATCTCAGCTTCCAGTGTACATTTCCTTCCCTTGACATGCGGCATGCTATTTTGGGCCGTGCTATTACGCTTCGCGCCCCTGAGTCTCTCGATTCACGCATCCAAACGAAAAAACGACCACTACGCGGTTGCGTTGCGCGGGAACTCCCCTCGCCTCTTATTTCTTCTTCGTGAACAGGCTTAGATCGATCGAATCCGCCATCGCCTCGTATCCCGCGTCTTTGGGATGAAGATGGTCACCGGAATCGTATTGCGCGGCGAAATGCTGCGGATTCTGCGGGTCGCGCACGGCTTTGTCGAAGTCCGCAACGCCGTCGAAGATCGGGCTGGTGCGGATCCAATCATTCACCGCATTGCGTACCTGATTGCCCGCATCGGAATAATATCCGCAGCCCTGATACGGAGTGATCGTCGCGCCAATCACTCGGATTCCGTGTTGATGAGCCTGCGCGGCAATCTGCGCGATGCCCGCCTCCAGCCTCTGCGTCAGATCTCCGTAGGGTTGACGATCGGTTTCAAATCTCCCTATATCGTTGATGCTTTCCAGCACGATCACATAGCGTGCGCCGCTGCGCCCCACAACGTCCCGATTGATGCGCGACACCGCATTCGGCCCGGCGCCGTCCAGCAGCACGCGATTGCCGCCAATGCCGACATTCACGACGCCCAGCACTCCCGCTTTTTTCGTGTTCGCATCCGCGGCCAGGCGTCCCGCCAGGTAGTCCGGCCAGCGATGGTTTTCGTTCACCGTGGCATAGGCCCCATCCGTAATCGAGTCTCCAAGCGCAATCACAGCGGAATCTCCCGGCGCATCCACATCCACCCCGGAGACGACATACCACGACTTCTCCGGCCAATCCTTCCCCACCAGAGTGGCCGCATCCACTTGATTGCCTGTCGCTGCGTACGAGATTTGCGCGGCATAGGAATGTTCCGTCGTCGTCATCGTGTGGTCCGGGAAATACATGCTGACCGCCAGATTGGATAACGCTGGCACGTCCAGCGTGACCGGATCGCTCACTACCTCCGCTCCGGGAGGAATGATGACCGAATCGCTTTGGTTGAACGTCAGGGCCCGGTCTGTCCCCGCCGTTATGCCGCTTTCCTCTGCGGTTCCGTCTGGATTAACGCCCGCGCTTCCGCTCGCGCCGAGTGCGACATGCGCCGCTCCCACGTGTAGCGGCTCGCTGCCGAAGCGGTTGGACAGCCACACCCGAACCTGGCTGCCGCCCACGCTGGTATGAACGATCTCGCGCAGCGTTTGCCCGGTAATATTCCGTGCGCTGCCCTGCGCCATAGACACCATGCCCGCGCCCCAGGTCGCCACCCACGGCGAGCGAGGCGCCCCATTCGCGGCGTAGCCAGCCGGAACAGTCCATGCCAAAGTTGCCAACGCCAGCACAGAAGCCACGGCAACTCGCCGGCACGGGGCGCTGCGATCGCGCCCCTGAAAATGCAAAAAAGTTGGAATGAAGTACATTTGTCCTCCTTCAAAAATATTCGTCAGGAAATCTCTCACGCGCAATTCTACATGCACGACGCCAGCGCGTTTCATCTGGAACTCGTTCCTTGCCCGACGGCATGCGCACTGGCAGTTTTCGTGAACAGGCTCAGATCGATGGCATTCGCCATGGCCTGATAGCCCGCATCGTTCGGATGCAGATGGTCGCCCGAATCATACCGAGGCAGATACCGCAATGGATTCTGGGGGTCGCGCGTCGCCTTGTCGAAGTCCACTACGCCGTCCAACACCCCGCTGGTGCGAATCCACTGGTTCACTTCCTGCCGAACTTCATCCCCCGCAGCAGAGTAATAGAAGCAATCCTTATAGGGTGTGAGTGTAGCTCCGAACACCAGAATTCCATGTTGATGGGCCTGCATCGCCAGTTGCGCCAAGCCCGATTCCAGTCGCTGCGCAAAGTCGCCATACGGTTGATGGTCGACGGCAAACCGTCCAATATCGTTGGTGCCCTCCAGCACAATCAAATACCGCACGCCGCTCCGCGCCAGGACGTCCCGGTTGAACCTCGACGACGCACTCGGGCCGTAGCCATCCAGCAGCACACGATTGCCACCGATCCCAACATCCACCACTCCCAGCACTCCGGCTTTTCTTGTGTTCGCATCCGCCGCTAGACGTGTCGCCAGGTCATCGGGCCAACGATGATTGTCATTCCATGTGGAGTGATACCCATCGACAATCGAGGCTCCCATCGCGATCACTGCGGAATCTCCAGGCGCATCCACGTCGACGCCGGAAAGAACATACCAGTGTCTCTGCGGCCAATCTTTCCCCGCCAGATTCGCCGCGTCCACTAGATTGCCTGTCGCCGCGTACGAGGTTTGTTGAGCGTCTGTGTGTTCCGTCGTAGCCGTGGTGCGGTCTGGAAAATACATGCTGACAGCCAGACTCGATAACTCCGGAACATCCAGCGCGACCGGATCGCTGACCACCTCCGCTCCAGGAAGAATCACGACCGAATCGCTTTGGTTGAATGTGAGCGTGCGGTCGGTACCCGCCGCAACGCCGCTTTCATCCGCGATTCCATCCGGATTGGCTCCCGCGCTCACACCTGCACTGACCGCAATATGAACCGCCCCAATGTGCAGTGGCGCACTGCCGAAGCGATTCGAGAGCCAGACGCGAACCCTGCTCCCGCCAACACTGGTGTGAACAATTTCGCGCAGCGTTTTCCCTGAAAGGTCCGGCGCGCCACCCGGCGTCGTGGCCACCATGCCCGCGCCCCACGTCGCCACCCACGGTGAGCGACGTGCCGCATTCGCGGCGGTGCCAGCAGGAACAGTCCACACCAGCGTTGCCATCGCCAAGACGACCAAGTCAACAGCTCGCCGACACGTGATGCCGCCACCACGCCTTGGAAAATTCAAAGAAGATTGAAATAGGCGCATTCGTTCTCTTCCAAAAAGATCACTCTGGAACCATCCGAACAGTGTATACGGCTGTCGCGTTGCCACGCCAAACTAAAGCGGATTGAAAGTCGGTGTAGCTATTTGTGGAAGGGAGTCATTCTGAACGAAGCGTAGCAAAGTGAAAGCCACCGCCTGAAGGCGGTGGCTGGGATAACGGACTGTAAGTCCTGTTCCGGCCAGAGGCCGGCAAAATGTACCCCGCACCAAGCGGGCTTCAAGAAGTAGATGGACTTAACCATCTACTCGAAAGTCTTCATCCTGATTCTCGTTCTGATTCGCGATTTACTCGGCTACGATCTCGTCGATCACATTGCCCGAGCTGCAGCAAAAATATCCTCGCGCCCACAGATGCCTGCCCCAAAACTGCTTCTTCAGGTACGCAAACTCCGCTACAGATGGTGCGCCGTCTTCCCTTTCAACCATTGCAGCAACCGGCTGATCGTCACCTGCGGCGGGATCGACACAAATAAATGCACAGGGTCTTTCGCCACATGCCCTTTCATGATTTTTACTTCATGCTGCGCGCAGATTTCCCGAACCAAGTCCCGCACCCGGGTCGCCACTTCCCCGCTCAAGGCCGGCTTGCGGTACTTCGTGGTAAACACGATGTACAGGTGGATCTCGAATACTGTGTGCGCGCCCCGTCGATACTCAGCCATCCCTTAAGATTATCCTCCGGCGCGCTCGCTAAAGCCGTCGCCTGAAGGCGAGGGCTTCTACCCTCCCAGACTGGGACAGTGAACCGGGAGCTGATGCGGGAACTGGGCCGGCGTTGTCCGGAGCAGCGCATTGCGACGGTGGATCAGGACGCCACCATCATCGAGAGCCACAAGCGGCAGGCGCTCAGAACCTATGAAGGCGAGCGCGGTTATCAGCCCATGCTGGCGGTGTGGGCGGAGATGGACGCGGTGCTGGCCGATGAATTTCGCGACGGCAATGTGCCGGCGATGATGGCCCCGTTGGCGCTGGCCAAGCGAGCCTTCGCGGCGCTGCCGGAGACGGTGAGGAGTTTTTACTATCGGGGCGACTCGGCCAGTCACGAAAAGGAATTGCTTGGCTGGCTGCGGGACGAGAATCGCGCCGATGGCCCACAAGGGAAGATCGGTTTCGCCATCAGCACGCGCATGAGCGAGGCCTTGCATCAGGCCATCTTGCAGGTTCCCGAGGCGGGTTGGAATCTCTACGGCAAGGCGGACGGCAAGGAGATCCGCGAGTGCGCGGAGGTGGACTTTACGCCGGGAGAAAAGTCCGAGCATAAAGACACGCAGCCGTTGCGCTACGTGGCGATTCGCATTCGTCCGCGGCAGGAGGAACTGTTTGCCGACGGCAATCGGGTGAAGCATTTTGCCGTGCTGAGCAACCTGTGGGAGTGGAATGCGGAGCGGCTGATCCAGTGGCATCGGGAGAAGGCGGGGACGATCGAAGCGGTGCATGACGTGCTGAAGAACGAACCGGCCGGAGGCGTGATGCCGAGCAAATACTTTGGCGCGAATGCAGCCTGGCTGCGGCTGGCGGCGATCGCGCACAATGTGCTGACGGCGTTGAAGCGCATCGCGTTGCCCGCGGAATTATTGCGGGCGCGACCGAAGCGGCTGCGCTTTTTGATCATCAACACGGCGGGGCGGTTGGTGCAACATGCGCGGAAAATGCGGCTGCGGCTGGCCGCATTGGAAGAGCGCATCGCCCTAAGGAAGGAGGCCTTGCGACTGCTGCCAGTCGCTACATGAGAAAAGGCTGCGGCACGCGTATCGACGGATTTTCCTGAGCCGATTTTGACCGACCCAGGTGGAACTGCGTCTTGAACAGCCTACGGAGGAGCTGATTGGGGGCCAGAAGCGGCATCCAGCGGCCGTTGCAGCTTTTCTGCGGACTCTCTTCCAATACAAGATGAGCCTGAAGGGTCGGTCATGCTGGGTAGTGAACATCCGCATGCACGATGCAGAGAAGTTGAGTTTGGAGGCGATTGGCCGGTTTGTCGCGGCCAGCGAGGAAATCCGGTTTGAGGGCGAAAATCGGCGGCAGATCTATGGCTGGGTGGAGCAGGTGCTGGTCGGGCAGCAGTACGCCCAACTGGGCAAGGCGGCGCGGGGCCTGGTAAGGCGCTACATCGAGAAGATGACGGGGCTGAGCCGGGCGCAGGTGACGCGGCTGATCGCCTGCTACATGGCCAGCGGGCGGGTGC
>JAKAAZ010000006.1 GCA_021802085.1 Acidobacteriota bacterium | reverse complement strand
CAAATACTCCCTGCAAGCCGCCTCGCTCGAAAAGCGGCGCTCCAACTCCAGCAGATCTCGCGGATAATCTCCCACCGCCGCAAACACTACAGGTTGTGGTCACCTGAGTCAAGTAAATACCCACCTGTCTACAAATTCCGATCCAAGAATCTAATTAGCACGGCGTTGAAGCAAGCCCCATCCAACCTGTGCGCCACATACGATCACTATTTCGTGCCCAGTTGTGCGATGGCGGGTGAGGAAGGAAGCACGCCGCGGTCTGCAAACGTTGCCGCGCCAGCGCGCGCGAGACGCAGTGCGCGACCCGGGAAGATTCCCAGCACGAAGACCGCTAGCATTAAAATCGCCATGCCAAGCACAAACGAGGGCTGCGCATGGGCAGTATCCCGCTCCCGCGCAGGTTCTTCGGGCAGCATATACATCTGTCCCAGAAGACGCAGGTAATAAAACGCGGCCACGCCGCTGTTCAGCAAGCCCACTACCGCAAGCCAGGCATGGCCGGAATCGATTGCTGCGGTGAAGACGTAAAACTTGCCGAAAAAGCCCGCGGTGAAGGGAATTCCGATTAAGGAAATTAGAAAGACAGCGAATGTGGCAGCGGCCACAGGATGACGCCGGGCCGCGCCGGAATAATCGCTGAGATTGGTGCGAGCCTCGTTATAGCCGGACAGATAACTGATGATGCCGAACGCGCCCACGTTCATTGCCGCATAGGCAGCCGTGTAAAAGCTGGCGGACGCAATTCCCATGGGCGCCAGCGCGGTGAACGCAACCAGCAGATATCCCGCGTGAGCAATTGAGGAATAAGCCAGCATGCGTTTGACATTGCGCTGGGTGAGCGCGCCCAGATTGCCAATCGTCATTGACAGGACCGCCAGGATCCAGACCAGGGGCATCCAAATGTGCGTCGCGGTTCCGTAGGCTCCATAGGTAATGCGCAAAAGCACCGCGAAGGCAGCGGCCTTCGGCGCAGTGGACATCAATCCAACAACAGGTGCGGGCGCGCCTTCGTAGACATCCGGCGTCCAAACGTGAAAAGGCGCCAACGACACCTTGAAGCCAAGACCAATCAGCATCATGCCAAAGGCGACTGTCAGCAGCAGCGGCGACGCACCGCCCGCGACACCCTTGGCGATGTCGTAGATGTTGGTCGAGCCGGTTGCGCCGAAGCATAGCGCGATGCCATAGAGGAAAAATGCGGTTGCGAACGAGCCCAGCAAAAAGTATTTGATCGAGGCTTCGGGGCTGGTCGCGCTTCGTTTGCGATAGCCCGCCAGAATGTAAGTGGAGATGGAAGAAATCTCCAGGCTGATGAAGACCATCAGCAGCTCCACCGAGCTGGTCATCAGCATCATGCCGGTCGCGCCAAACAGGATCAGCGCATAGAATTCGCCGACGTTGCTCGTGTGACCTTCGAAATAATCGAGTGAAATCAGGAGCGTCACCAGCACGACGCCGCCAATCACCAAATGAAAAAAGACACTGAAGGCATCCGACTGCACGGTGCCGAAAAAGGCGATTCCAGCGGGAAGATGCAGTTGATACAGGCTGGCCCCGAGCGCTGCGAGCGTGCCAAGAATTGCCAGGATGCCGAGAGGCTTGCGGCTGGTTTTCGGCTTCAGCACGGCCTCGATGAGCATGACCAGCACCCCAGTCAAAGTCATCACGATTTCAGGAAAAATCCGCAGTGCGGGCGCAACGGAACTCATCGATGTGTTCACGGCGTCGTTCATCGGGTCATTCCTCGCGTCGGGTTCAATGTCGCGTAGGCTGATGTCGGTGTTACCGTGACTCCCAGCGAAACCTTGTCGGGGGCCATGCCCGGCACAGAAAGATCGATGGCGTGCATCCAGAAGACGGAAGCCACTCCCATCGCAATCATCAGCGCAATGGTCGGCCACACGGCGGCGCGTTCGCGCCAGTTCACATCCGTGGGAGACAAGGCCGCCACGCTGGTCGAGGGCTTGCCGTAGAAGACGCGCTGCACCATCCATAGCATGTAGGAGGCGGAAAGAATCACTCCCACCGTGGCAGCGGCTGCGATGCGGGGATGGGTCTGGAAGCTGCCGCTCAGGATCAGAAATTCTCCAACAAACACATTGAGCGACGGCAGTCCGATCAATGACAGCGTTGTGATGACGAACAGCACTGCCAGCCCCGGCATCTTCGTCGCAATGCCGCCCAGCTGGCCCATATCGTAGGTTCCGTACCGTTCATACAGGATGCCCAGCAGCATGAAGAACGCGCTCGCAGAAATGCTTTCGTTTAGAATTTGGTACGCCGCTCCATCCATGCTTGCCGCGGTGAAGGCATAGATTCCCAGCACGATGAAGCTGACCGCGCTCAATGTAGCGTAGGCCGCCAGTCGCTTCAAGTCCGTTTGCACCAGGGCCATCAACGCCCCATACAGAATACCGATGGCGCCCAAGGCCACCATCAGCGGCGCAACATGCGCGGCTTCAGTAGGGAACAGCCCGACGTGCCAGCGCAGCAGGGAATAGAGTCCGAGCTTGCCGGCCAAAATCATCGCAACTGCCGTCGGCGCTTCGGCGATGCCATCGCGCAGCCAGCCGTGCAGTGGAAACACGGGCACCTTAACGGCGAAGGCCAGCAGGAATGCCAGCGAGGTCAACCACAAGCCCGCCGCATGCGCGCCGGTACTCCAACCATGCAGTTGCTGCTGCAATTGCACCAGGTCGAATGTCCCTGTCTGCCCATACAGCCATAGCATGCCAACCAGCAGCAACGCGGATGGAATAAATGCGTAGAGAAAAAACTTAATCGCCGCGCGGCGTCCATCGTTACGCCCATACATGCCGATCAGCAGCGCCAGCGGGACGATCGACAGCTCCCAAAATGCGTAGTACAGGATCAGATCGAGCGAGATAAACACGCCATACATTGCTGTTTGCTGCAGCAGCAGCAGCGCATAAAATTCGCGTTTGCGATCTTCAATCGCCCGCCAGGAGATGAGCACGCCCAACGGCGCCAGAAACGACACCAGCACCACCAGCCACATCGATAGCCCATCCACGCCGACGTGGTAATGGACGGCCGGGTTGCTGATCCATGGAACATTCAGCTCAAATTGAAATCCTTGCTGCTGGTGGTAATTGAAGTGTGCCGGCAGATGCAGCGCCAGCACAAAGAAAAACAGCGTCAGCAGCAGAGTAAAACCCTCAGCAGCCCGACCCCGCCTCGGCAGCAACAGAACCACCAACGCGCCCGCTAAGGGCAGGAAGGTAAGCCATGTCAGAATGCTTGCGTTCAACACAAAGTCCTTCCTCTTCAGTACAAGTGCGCCAGGTACAGCACCACAATCAGCACAGCCGCCGCGCCTGCTGCCAGCCAGCCTGCATAAGAGCGGATATTTCCCGACTGCATGCGGCGAATCCACCTGCTGACTCCACTCCCGATTCTCGTCCAGGCATTGTTCGTGCCATCGATGACGCCCGACTCAATGCCGCGACCCAACAGGTCTCTTGAAACCGCCAGAATTGGCCAGACAATGACGTTCGCGTATATTTCGTCGACCCAATATTTATTCCAAATCAGCGAATAGAGCGGTTTCGCATTACGTTCCGCTGCGTCTGCCAGTTGCGGCCTGCGGCGGTACATCAGGTCCGCCAGGAACCATCCCAGCAGCGCTGTCAGCATCGAAACACCCGCGAGAATGCGGTCCAATTGAATGTCTGCAGCAGTCGGCACTGTTGCTGCTGCGGTTCCAGCGCTTGCAAATACGGGATCGAGAAAATGCGCGATCCAGTTGCTTCCGCCCATCGCTTCCGGCCAGCCAATCCACCCTCCAGCCAATGACAAAATCCCAAGAATGATCAAAGGCAACAGCATGGCCCAGGGGCTTTCATGCACGCCATGTCCGCCGTGCGATCCGTGACCCGCTTGGTCGGCGCTCGATTCCAGATAGCGCGGACTACCGAAGAAAGTCATATACCAGAGCCGGAACATATAGAACGACGTCAGCCCGGCCGTTATCAGGCCCACGGCCCACAACATCTTGCCGTCATGCGGGCTCACGAAGTCTGCCGCCAGAATCGCGTCTTTGCTGAAAAATCCGGCGAACGGAAACAATCCGCTGATGGCAAATACGGCCGCGGTCATGGTCCAGAACGTGACTGGAAGTTTTTTCCGCAGGCCGCCCATGTTCCGCATGTCCTGCTCGCCGCCCAGCGCGTGAATCACGCTGCCCGCAGCCAGAAATAGCAACGCCTTGAAGAATGCGTGCGTGACCAGATGAAAAATTCCCATCGAGTAGGCTGCTACCCCGCATGCCAGAAACATATAGCCGAGCTGCGAAATCGTGGAGTAGGCCAGGACGCGCTTGATGTCCGTCTGCAGAATGCCGATTGTGGCTGCAAAGAATGCCGTCGCCGCGCCAATAACGGCCACCACCGTCAGAGCCAGTGGAGAACGACCGAACAGCACATGCGTCCGCGCCAGCATGTACACGCCAGCCGTCACCATGGTGGCGGCGTGGATCAGAGCGGACACCGGCGTAGGACCTTCCATCGCATCCGGCAGCCACACGTACAGAGGAATCTGCGCCGATTTACCAGTCGCGCCCAGAAGCAACAGCAACGCGATCGCGGTGAGAACGCCGCCCTGCATCTCAGGATGTGCTGCGATGTTGGAAAATACTTCGTTAAAACTGAGCGTGCCGAAGTGGGCGATGATCAGGAACATGGCCAGCAGAAAGCCGAAGTCGCCAATTCGATTGACGATAAACGCTTTCTTGCCGGCATTCGCTGCGGAATCTTTGGTGTAGTAAAAACCGATCAGTAAATAGGAGACCAGACCGACGCCCTCCCAGCCGACAAAGAGCAGCAGAAAATTTGCCGCCAGCACCAGCGTCAGCATGAAAAACAAAAACAGATTCATGTAGCTGAAGAATCGCCAGTAGCCTTCCTCCTCCGCCATATAGCCGACGGAGTAAAGATGAATCACCAGACCCACGCCGGTGACGACCAGCAGCATCACAATCGTCAGTTGGTCGAGCAGAAACGAAAAATTGGCATGAAATCCCGTGACCGCAATCCAGGGAGTCGAAAATCTTTCCAGATACGGCAGCGTCAGTCCTTGATGCAAGCGCGAGACGATCCACAACACCTGCACAAAGGCGGCGGCAGGGAACAGGAGCGCCACCAGCGAGACGGCGCCCTTGGGCAATCGTCTCCCCAGAACCCCGTTGATCGCAAAACCCGCCAGCGGGAACAGCGGCAGCAGCCAGAGATATAAAGAAGGCGTCATAATCTCGTCAAATCGAAAATCGTCATAGCTTCATCAAATTGATCTGGTCCACGTTCAATGTGTTCCGCGAGCGGAACAGGGAGATGATGATGGCAAGACCGACAGCAGCCTCCGCGGCGGCGACGACCATCACAAAAAACACGAAAATCTGGCCGCTCACCTGGTGCCAGTGGTTGGCAAAGGCGACAAACGCCAGGTTCACGCCGTTCAGCATTAGCTCAATCGACATGAAAATGGTGATGATGTTGCGCTTGATCAGAAATGCAAATATACCGATCGAGAACAGCGCGGCGCTCAGTACTAGATAGCAGACCATTGGAACGGCCACGTCAATGCTCCTTCCGCGCCAGCACAACAGCGCCCAGGATCGCTACCAGAATCAAGATGGAAGTGACTTCAAACGGCAGCAGAAGATTCCGGAACAAGACCCGGCTGAGATCGCTGGTCGTGGCCACAAATGCACCCAACCGCGCATTTCCAAAGCTGGTCCGCAGTGTGAAAAACGTGGATGCCAAAACCGTAAACAACGCTAGCACTCCGGGAACGCCTGCCAGATACGCGGCCCGGCTGCCATGGGTGCGCTCTTCCTCGCCGGCGTTCAACAGCATAATCACAAAAACAAACAGCACCATAATGGCGCCGGAGTAAACGATGATCTGCGCTACTGCAAGAAACTCAGCGCCCAGCAACAAGTACAGAACAGAGAGCGATGACATGACGACGATCAGTGACAGCGCACTGTTGATCGGGTGCCGCTGCAGCAGCAGGTTCAACGCGCCGCCCAGGCATAGAAGTCCGAAAAGAATGAAGATCGCTAGATTCATCGCGCTCCGGCTCCCGCGGACTGTTGGGATGGCTTACCCATGGAAGGCCAGGACCAGACTGGTTGCCATCACATTCACAATGGCAATCGGTAAAAGAAATTTCCAGCCAAATCCCATCAGCTGGTCATAACGGAAACGCGGCAATGTTCCGCGGACCCACACGTAGAGAAACAGGAAGCAGAAAACCTTGGCGACGAACCAGAATACTGGAAGAAGGGCCTGCACGACCACGCCGCCGAAGGCTGGAAGCAGGTTGCCAAAGGGGCTTGACCATCCGCCTAAGAACAGCAGCGTGGCAACGCAGCCGACAGTGATCATATTGGCGTACTCGGCCATGAAGAACATGGCAAATTTCATGGAACTATATTCGGTGTGATAGCCGGCCGTCAGTTCGCTCTCCGCTTCCGGCAGGTCGAATGGAGTGCGATTGGTTTCCGCAAACGCGGCCGTCAAATAAATAAAGAAAGCGACGATCTGTATGCCTCCGAAGATGTTCCACGATAAGATTCCATGCGTGTTTTGTATGTTCACAATGTCGCGCAAACGAAGCGATCCGGCGCGCAGCACAACCCCAATCACAGACAGACCGAGCGCAAGTTCATAACTGATCATCTGCGCCGTCGAGCGCAGAGATCCCAGTAGAGAGTATTTGTTGTTCGAAGACCAGCCGGACAGTGCAATTCCATACACGCCGATGGAGGTGACGCCCAGGATGACCAGCAGCCCGACGTTGACGTCGGCGATCTGAAACATATCCACGCCATGCCAATGGATGTTTTCCCCGAACGGAATTACGCCAATGGAAATCAAAGAGCAGGAGAGCGCGATGATCGGCGCCAGAATGAACAGCGGACGAAAGACCGCCGTCGGCATCAGGTCTTCCTTCAAAAAAAGCTTCAGACCGTCGGCCAGCGGTTGCAGCAGCCCGAAGGGGCCAACGCGGGAGGGGCCCCAGCGGTTCTGAATGCGGCCTACAAGTTTGCGCTCCAGTAGCACCGTATAGGCCACCGCCATCAAAAAGATGACAGTCACCACGGCCACTTTCAGCAGACTTAAAAGAACAAAGATCAGAATATTCACGTTCGTATCATTTCCACTTCAAACCCAATTCCCGATTCGCGCACTGCCCCGTCGCGGCATTTTCTATGGCCGGACAGACGTTTGAATTGTCAATCAGCCGCCACCATACTTTTCTTCGCTTGAAACACTTCCACTTCGCTCAGCTTTTCGCTGTAATGTCCCAACGTGCCGGAGGTAAACAGGGTGTCTCCCGAAGGCAGAATCCCATCCGCACGGTCGGCAATCTGGGAGATGCCGATCAGGCCATCGCCCGCGGGCTGTACTCGCTGGCTCGTTCCACCCAGCAGGTCGAGTCGATCGAAATCATAGCCCGGCACAAGCCGTTGAATTTCATCCAGCAACGCATTGGGATCGAACGGGCTCAGCTTCGGTTCGAGATTGTGCGCCGCCAACCAAATTCCATGGCGATCGGCTTCGCCGGACTGCGCGCCTCGCGACTGTCCCATATCCGCGCGCACCCCTTTGCCGAATGGGACCAGCGTGTGCACATCTTCTCCCATCGTGTCTGCAATGCGGACGATCAGTTCCAGGTCGGTGCGAACACCGGCGCGGTCCGCAGCTTTCTTCACCAATTGCAGATCGCCGAAAGTATTGGTCACGGTGCCAGATTTCTCGTAGAGATTCGCCGTCGGCAACACTACGTCGGCTTGCTTCGCGGTCGCTGTCAGGAACATATCCTGCACCACGAGAAATGTATTGTGCAATGTTTCCTCGGCAATCCCGAGCCGCTCCACTGGATCGTCTCCAACCACATAGAGCGCCGCGAGTTCGTTGCGCGCCGCCGCTTTGAACATCTGCGCAATATCCAGTCCGGATTCGCGAGGAAGGCGATCACCGTATTCCGCACGGATAGCGCTGTCGCCATGGATGGGTTGATAGCCAGGAAGCAGGTAGGGATACAGCCCCATGTCGGCCGCGCCGCGCGAATTGACATAGTCCCCGAGGCAGGCGAATTTCGTATCGGGGAGCGAAAGTCCGAACTTCACTAAAGCTTCAATAGCTGTGCCGCGCAATTCCGAGCCAAAGACGATAAGTAGATTTGGCTCCTGGCGCAGCGAGTGTCTCAGCGCGCCCGCATCCGCGCCGAAGTCGCTATTTTGCGCGCCGCCGAGGAAGTTCGCAAAGGCCTCGTACCCGTCTGCAGGAATTTGAACGAATGATTTCGCCTGTCGGCGCAATTTTATTTCACGATGATTCGCCAGGTAGATGCGGGCGCCATTGTGGCGAACATTCGTGCGCAGGTTCCATGCCAGCAGAGGATGCTGTTCGGTCGGATCGTTGCCGAGAATCAAGATGGCAGCGGCGGATCCTGCATCCGCGATGCTGGCAAAGCGATTCTTTTGGCCGGCAAGCGCGCGAGCGAAGCTAATATAGTCCGTGGTCCGGTGATGGTCGATATTGTTGGTGCCGAATGCGCTTCGCGCGATTTTCTGCAGCAGATATGCTTCTTCGTTGGTGATGCGGGTTGAGCCGATGACACCGATACTGTTGCCGCCGCGTTCGTCGCGGGCAGAGCGGAACCGTTCGGCAACGACTTTGATTGCATCCTCCCAACTGACAGCCGCAAATTCTCCATTGGGCTGGCGGACGAGTGGCTGCGTCAGGCGATCTGGGCTGTTGGCGAAATCGAATGCGAACCGGCCTTTGACGCACAGAAATTCTCCGTTCAATCCGCTCTTATCGCGGTTATCGCCACGGACAATCTGCATGCCGTCGTCGCTGCGGCGCACGCCCAGGGTGGTTTTGCAGCCGTCGCCGCAATGGGTGCAGATGGTGCCGACGTGCGTCATTTCCCAGGGCCGGGTCTTATAGCGATAGGTGTCGGAGGTGAGCGCGCCTACGGGGCAGATGTCGATGCACATGCCACATTGTTCGCAGTCCAGTTCAGTCTGGTCATTCGGCGCAATCACGGAGCCGGAGTTGCGCTGCTGAATGCCGAGCGCGGCAACGTCCATGCCTTCATTGCAGACGCGAACGCAGCGATAGCAGAGAATGCAGCGCGGACGGTCGAAGAAAACCACGGGGGACCATTGCTGTTCCTCGCGATGATTTTTTATCTCGACGAACTGCGAGCCGCCCGCTCCGTACTTGAATGTCATGTCCTGGAGTTCGCACTCGCCGCCAGCATCGCAGACCGGGCAGTCCAGCGGATGGTTCGCCAGCACCAGCTCCAGCATGGCTTTGCGCGCTTGCTTGATCTCGTCCGTTTCCGTGGAGACGATCATGCCTTCGGCGACCGGCGTGGTGCAGGCGGTTTGCAACTTCGGCATTTTCTCAATGCGCACCAGACACATCCGGCACGCCGCCTGCAACGACAATCCAGGGTAATAACAGAAGGCCGGAATTTCGATGCCAACCTTGCGGCAGGCCTCCAGCAACAGCGTGCCCGCGGGAGCGGTGATCGTTTTGCCATCGACCGTGAGTGTTACATCAGCCATACTTTTGAACTTTCCTGGGCATCGCAATTTCAGGCGGAGAAAGGAACTTCTACCATTTCCGCTGTAGAGGTTGGTTCGGGGACAACTTCGCCGTGCTCTCGCATGACCTGAATGTGTGCTTCGATGCCTTCGCGAATCAGCTTTTTGGTATCGTCAAGCGTTTTGCCGACGACGCCCAGTCCCGGTAGATCGGGCACATAGGCGCCATAGCCCGTGGCCGACTTCTCGTAGATGACCGTGTATCTCATTTCTGGCTCCCTTGCTTCAGTCCGGCCTGTTTCAGCATGTTGGTGAGTGTTCCCCTGGGGATATCGTCGTTACCCGATCCGGCAATCGTTAGCGTTCCAGGTTTCATCGGATGGTGATAATGTTTGTGACTGCCGGTTGTTCTCACGTGCATCTAGCCATCCTTTTGGATCATACGAATAAAATCCCGGTATTTCACGCAAGAGCCAGTTCTTGTTGCTTCGCATACGGGCAAGGTCTTCCGTTCAAGTGGTCTTCAAATTCATGCCGAAATTTTTTGATGAAAGCGATAGTCGGCATAGCCGCCGCATCGCCAAGGGGGCAGAAAGTGCGACCCAGCATGTTTTCCGCCAGATAACGGATGTTCTCAATGTCTTTGGCTTCGCCACCCCCGGCATGAAAACGCGTCAGCGTTTTCTTTAACCAGTCCGTGCCTTCGCGGCAGGGAATACACCAACCGCAGCTCTCGTGCTGATAGAACTGGATGGTGCGCAGGGCAAACTCGACCATGCAGACAGTTTCATCGAGTACCACGACGCCGCCGGAACCGAGCATACTGCCTGCCTTGCCCACCTGATCGAAGTCCATGCCAATATCGATTTCGTTCGGCAACAGGACAGGCGTGGACGAACCGCCGGGCACGACGGCCTTCAACTGACGTCCGCCGCGAATGCCGCCGGCGACTTCATAAATCATCTTCTTCAGGTTGTAGCCCATGGGCAGTTCATACACGCCAGGGCGCTCGGCATGGCCGCTGATGCAGAACAGTCGCGTACCGCCGTTGCGAGCGGAGCCGATTTTGGCATACGCCTCCCCGCCCATGCGCAGAATGTGGGGCACCGACGCAATGGTCTCCGCATTGTTGATGACTGTGGGCCCGCCATACAGGCCGACCACGGCAGGGAACGGCGGCCGAATCCGCGGGATGCCGCGTTTGCCTTCGAGCGACTCCATCAGCGCGGACTCTTCGCCGACTTCATAAGCGCCCGCTCCAGTCTGCGAGATGACCTCAAAGTCGAAGCTCGAGCCAAAGATTCCTTTGCCAAGAAAGCCCTTGGCATAGGCCTCGGCGATGGCTTTTTCCATGATCTTGAGCAGGTAACGATATTCCCCGCGCAAATAGATAAAGCCTGTTTTCGCGCCCACGGCGATGCCGGCGACGATGGCGCCCTCGATGACCGCGTGCGGATCGTGCAGGAAAATCAAGTGGTCTTTGCAGGTGCCGGGTTCGCTCTCATCGCCATTGACCAGAACATATTTCGGTTTTTCCGATTGCTTGGGAACAAACGACCACTTCATGCCCGTCGGGAAGCCAGCGCCGCCGCGGCCGCGAAGATTGGAAGCTTTCATCTCGGTGATGATCCACTCAGGCCCTTTCTCGATGGCCTGGCGTACCGCCTCATAACCGCCCAGTTCGATATAGCGGTCGATCTCGGTCGCACCCTTGCCAAAGCGGCTGCTGACGATCTTGACTTCATCGGGATGAGAAACCAGTGTGGGCATTTTTGCTATTGACCGGCCTTGCTTCGATATTCGTCCAGCAGCGCGTCCATTGTTTCGGGCGTCAGGTTTTCATGAAAATCGTAGTTGACCTGCACCGCGGGCGCCCAACTGCAGGCCCCGATACATTCGACTTCTTCAAGAGAAAAAAGTCCGTCCGGCGTGGTCTCTTTGTGGCCGATGCCGAGGCGCTTCTTGCAATGCTGAAAGAGTTCCTGGCCGCCACGCACCATGCAACTGATATTCGTGCAGACCTGTACGTTGTATTTACCGACGGGTTTGGTACGCAGCATGGAGTAGTAGCTGAGCACATTGCGCACATCCAGCACGGTCAGGTCGAGCCGTTGGGCGATTTCCGCGATGGCAGCATCCGATACATATCCAATTTCATCCTGCGCGTATAGCAGCATGGGAATGAGCGCGGAGCGGCGAACCGGGTAGAGAGTCGCCAGCCTGTCAAAGCGTGCGGCCAGTTCAGGAGAAAAGATCGTGCTGCCAGGCTTTGGATTCTCGGAAATCGTTGTCAGACTCATGCTTGTACCTTGCGCAGCAAATTGTCGACGGACGCTTCCATGTCCAGGGCGCCATCCAAAGCTGCAAATTGGAGCAAACCTTCTTCGGTAAAGAAAAATGTATCGTACTCGTCACCTAGCTCGCCCGCTTCCGGCCGAAACTCCGTAACGCCCGTGCCAGATGCGTCGGGTGCGAGGATGGTGAGTTTGCCAATGGGTCCGAGCACATCCAATCGAGCGTTGGAACTGGAATGGACGCGCAATTTGCACTCGGGCCGCGCGATCGAATGCATGGCGACATGCGAGCTAAGCAGGGAAACCAACGAGATCCACAACTCGGCAGCAAGCTGCGGGGAAGCGGGAGAATCCACGGAAACCTCAGCGGCGGCGATCATCGGTCAATCTCTCCCAGTACGATGTCGATGGAACCGATGGCGGCGACAACGTCGGCGATGAGCCTGCCCACGCACATTTTCTCGATCGCCTGCAACGTCGCGAAAGTTGGATTGCGCATGTGCACGCGATAGGGTTTGGCGGTGCCATCGCTGACGACGTAATAGCCCATTTCGCCGCGTGAGGATTCGATGGCCTGGTAGACCTCGCCTGCGGGAACGGCGAAACCTTCCGTGACGATTTTGAAATGATGGATCAGCGCCTCCATCTGCGTCTTCATCGCCTCGCGATCGGGAAGAACGATTTTGGGCGCATTCGCTTTGATCGGGCCTTCAGGCATCCCGTCCAGCGCCTGGGTGGCAATCTTGACCGACTCGCGCATCTCCTGCACGCGTATCACGTAGCGCGACCAAACGTCGCAGCCGTTCGACACCGGCACCTTGAACTGAAATTTTTCGTACCCGGTGTAGGGCATGTCGCGACGTAAATCCCAGTCCACGCCACTGGCGCGCAGCGGTGGTCCAGTCACTCCCAGCGAAATAGCATCGGCGGCGCTCAGCAGACCGACACCCTTGATGCGATTGATAAAGATTCGATTGCCGGTGAGAAGATTTTCGTATTCATCGATTTTCTCCGGCATCGTCTTCAGGAAAGCGCGCACGCGAGGGAAAAAATCCAGCGGCGGTTCCAGCGCGAGTCCACCGATGCGGAAATAGGAGGTCATCATGCGCTGACCGGAAAGGTCATCAAAGAGGCGCAGGATCTGTTCGCGTTCGCGGAAGCAGTAGAGGAACACAGTGAGCGCGCCAATGTCCATGGCGTGGGTGCCCAGCCAGATCAGATGCGAATTAAGCCGCGTCAACTCGCTGAGCAGGACGCGCAGCCACTGGGCGCGCTCCGGGATTTCTACTCGAAGCAATTTCTCGACCGCCAGACAGTAGCAAAGATTGTTGTGCATAGGGCTGCAATAATCGATGCGGTCGGTGAGCGGCACAACCTGTTGGTAGAATTTTGCCTCGCAGGTCTTCTCAATGCCGGTGTGCAGATAGCCGATGTCCGGCGCGACGCGAACGACTACTTCGCCGTCGATTTCCAGCACCAGGCGTAGAACGCCATGTGTGGATGGATGCTGCGGGCCCATGTTCAGAATCATGGTGCGGTCTTCGCTGGAATCGACAACGGTAGGAGCGGTGAGAAGCTCTGACATCAGCGATAGCCCTCCACCGGGAAGTCTTTGCGAAGTGGATTGCCTCGATAGTCTTCCGGCATCAGTAGGCGGCGCAGTTTGGGATGGCCGCCAAAGCGGACGCCAAACAAATCGAAAACCTCTCGCTCATAGAAATTCGCCGCCGGCCATACCGATGTGATGCTGTCTACGGAAGGATCGCCCTCGTCCACAAAAACCGCGAACCGGATGCGCTGCTTCAGCGTGTGCGACAGAATGTGATAGGAGATCTGAAATCGGGGCTGATTCGGATACCAATCGACGCCGGTGACATCGACAAGAAAGTTATATCCGGCGGCCTGCACAGTGCGACATGAGGAAATAATCGCTTCGCGGGCGATGGTCAGAGTCAATTCTCCGCGATCGTATTTTGCATTCTGGATGGCATCAGGCAACTGTTGCGTCAGGGCTGCGATCGCCCGATGGTCGGGGTGGGCCGCGAGAACTGCATCCTTACTCTGATTTTCTCCAGCGTCTGTCACAAATCCCGTGCCTTAGAGGTCTGCCTGGTCTTTGGACCATTCGAGAATGCCCTTTTTCCAGATATAGAAGAAGCCGACGAGTACAAAGCCGATGTACACCAGCATTTCCCAGAAGCCGAAGAAATGGGAGCCGGTAATCGCCGGCAGCCTGCGATAAATGACCGCCCAGGGAAACATGAACACGGCTTCCACATCGAACAAGATAAAAAGCATTGCCACCATATAGAAACGCACGGAAAAGCGTCCGCGCGCGTCTCCTTGCGGAACCATGCCGCACTCATAGGTCGACAGTTTCACTTTTCCGGGCCGGTGGCGTCCGATCAGCCAGGAAGCAGCGACGATGATGCATGAAAGCCCGACAGCGGCCAGGATTTGAAGCAGCAACGGCAGGTAATTCCAGAAATAATTGGGAGTTTGCATGAGGGCCGCAGTCATTGACGCACAACAATACTCCGTCGCCGCCTATAGCTCGACTGTAAGGTTCAAACGGCAGGACTGTCAAGCCGCGGGGCAAAACCGAGTGAGATGGAATCGCATGAAAAGTCTAGCCGATCGCCGGCCTGAGAAGGCAGCTGGCGACGAGAGCGCCGAGGCGCGGCATAAGTATAGCGCGCAGTCCACCTAAGGGAGGATTGCTCCAGGGCCAATAAAAACTTTAGTAACGGTTTCAATTTCCATTCTGGAGCGTCGTTCCAATTTGATGCTTACAAAGTGCAGGGGCTTGTTTTCCTGTACATCCTGTCCTTGGAAAACGTCACTATTAGAGGGAAGAGAGGATACTCCCATGGCGACTCACCCCAGTGTCGACACAAACCAGCAGACCGGTCCAAAACGCGTTCCGGAGATCTGCGGGACTAGCGAATTACCTGGGCCCGAAGATACGGACAAGACCATGCCTTTTCTGGCGGAGCCCGCTGTTGCCCCCATAGCAGTTATCCCAATTGCACTCGCGGACAAACCGGCGCGCCAAAACCTGCGGAGAATCATGACGCGGGAACAGGGGCGGGCGCTTGAGATGATCGGCCATGCCGTGGATTATCTGAACGATTGCTATCTGCACGAAGGCGATGAGGATGAAATCATTAATGTGGGAGGGTCCTCCACGGAGGCGCTTCAGATTCTCATCTCGCTTCGGTGGCAAATCCTCCAGTCCTTGCCGCTGGAAGAACCGAGGATGCACCGTCTGTGGAACGCCTTGTTCCGTCGCAGTGCCGTGCGTACAACCCGTCACCGGCCCGGCAGCGAATCCAAGCCTGTTTCCGTGGTACCCTTGTCGTCGTCCCGGTAAAGCAGCCGGGAAGAACAGGGACACTGCCCAGCGAATGAAATTGTCCATCAATGGACGCGATCGTGAATTTCCAGAATTGGACTCCGACCCAGGACTTCGCCATCTCGTCGAACTGCTCCAATTGAAATCCGACCGTGTTGCGATTGAACGCAACGGCGAGATTGTTCCGCGCGTGAACTGGGATCAGGTTAGCTTGCAACATGGCGACCGGTTGGAGGTCGTGCAGTTTGTCGGCGGCGGTCGTTAGCGGGGCGAGTGCGTCATACCAGTAGGGTTCTGTGGTCTTGGACTTTACATAGACGACGGGTGTGCGCGCGAGACGGGTATCCTGAGCGCCGGAACTCTAGCAGATAGCTTGCATGCGGAAGAAGCGGCGGAGATCATTTCCAGACGCGAGCGCTCGCCCGGCGTGCGATTTTATTGCCCGCACGCCGGCACGAACGGCTTGTTTCCGCCCTCGTACAGCATGTTGGCGCGGACCATGGCTGCGGTGGTTCCTGGCGAATCCCCATCGAGAGTATCGCAGCAGGAGCAGAACACACTGGCCACAGGCGTGAGCTTGACGCACATCCTGGGAAGGAGCATTTCCCGATCGACGTCCCGATCGGCAGCCTTGCGGGATGGCTTGTCGGACATCCCAGGTGTGTGGAAAAGGTTGACTCTATTCCATTCCCTGCTTGGCGTATTTTTGCCGAAGTAGAAATTCTTCCGCGTACGGAGTAAGCCGTGACCGTTCTGTCTCGTTTGACCAGTCGCGTGTCGCCAAGCCTCGCCGCTCTTTGCATCATCGCTCTTTCTACGGGCAACAATGACCGCTCAGACTCCAGCATCCTAACCTGGTCCCACTTGGTCGCAGGAGGGCACGCTCCGCATAGCCAAAGAGGTGCAGAAAAGGCTTGGTAGCCTTCGACCTTATCGAGGGGTGCCCGCCGTGGACATCGAGCTAATTGTTGGATGCGGAAGGGTCGTGCGGTTCGAGATGCCAGGGAACGTTGGCAACCACGGTTTGTTGCCCTCCCCGGAGATACAACATGGTTTTCAGCAGGGTCGCTCTCTGATTGTGCAACACATAATAGTACCATCGGCTTTCAATCAGTTCCGGGAGCAGAACCAGCAGATGGCGGGTTGGATTTTGTTTCTCCAACTCATCCACTTGATCGACGATGGGCCCGAGGACGCGCCGTGTTGGGGACTCGAGTTGGATAAGTTTCGGTTGCGGTTCACCTGCCTGCTGTAGTGGGTCAGTGACGTTCTTTTTCCAGAGCGGAGCCAGCGGTTCCTCGCCTTCATCATTTTTCACGTGGATGCAATAGACTTCCGTCGAAATCGACAGGGCGAAGCGAAGCGCTTTGGCGGTGACGCGATTCCATCCTGGAATCGGCAGGATGACGATCGGCTGACTGAGCTTACTGGTATCGAGCGATTCTTTTGCCGCGATCTGACGACCCACCCAGAGATAGTGATGATGAATGGCCAGCATCAACAGAATGATGAAGGGAATGACGAGCGCGGTGATCCATGCTCCAGACATGAACTTTGTGACCAGCACGATGCAGACGGTAATTCCGGTGGCGACCGCGCCGATTCCGTTGACGGCCATGTTGAATTGCCAGCCGCGGCCGCGCTTGCGACGCCAATGCTGAACCATCCCAGCCTGGGACAGAGTGAAGGCGAGGAAAGCGCCGATGGCGAACAGCGGAATCAGCCGGTCGGTGACGCCGCGAAACAGGATCAAGAGCAGAGCCGCGCAGAACGCCAGCACGTAGACGCCGCTTGAATAGACAAGACGCCGTCCGCGAAGAGTAAAGGCGAAGGGAAGATAGCGATCTCTCGCGACGTTGTGGCAGAGACGCGGAAAATCCGCGAAGCCGGTGTTGGCGGAAAGGGCCAGCACCAGCAGGATGGAAGCGATCGACACATAATAAAAAATGCCGCGTCCGCTGACGGCTGCGATGAGCTGGGACAGGACGCTTTGGTATGCCGGACCGGTGGGATCGGTCGCGGCGATGTGGTAGGCGGGCGCGAGGAAGGCGATCCCGAGCAGTAAAACGCCAAGCAGCGCAATGATGATGGTCAAAGTGAGTTGGGCGGATTTCTGGTGCGGCTCCTTGAACGCGCCCACGCCATTGCTGACGGCCTCGACACCGGTCATGGCGGTGCAGCCGCTGGAAAAAGCTTTCAACAGGAGCCAGATGCTGAAGACGGCAGTCGCATGGCCCAGTTGCGGCGGAGCGACGATCGGATGCGGATGGCTGCCGGAGAGGATCACCTTAGCCGCGCCCCAGGCGATGACCGCCAGCAGGCAGGCGATGAACAAATAGGTGGGAGCCATGAAGGCCGCGCCGGAGGACCGCGCGCCGCGGAGGTTCATTAGGGTGAGGATGGCGAGAATCGCCAGGCACAGGCTGAGCGTATGGGGCTGAAGTTTTGGCAGAGCGGAGACCAGCGCGCCGACGCCGGCCGAGATGCCAACCGCAACTTCGAGAATGTAGTCGACCATGAGCGCCGAGCCTGCGAGCAGGCCCGCGAGGGGGCCGAGATTTTCACCGGCAACCGTGTAGGAGCCGCCGCCGTTGGGATAGGCGGCAATCGTCTGGCGGTAGGAGAAATAGAGGATTGTGAGCAGCGCCAGGATGGCCGCGGTAATCGGCAGCACGAAATGCACGCCTGCCATCCCCAGTGGGATCAGCAGCGTCATGGCGGCTTCCGGGCCGTACGCCGCGGAACTGAGTGCGTCGAGGCCGAAGATGGGAATGCCCTTGGACGCGCCAATTTTTTCCGCGCGATCTTCCCAGGAAGCAAGCGGCCGGCCCAGCAATGTGTCCAGGAATTTCATAGCAGTCGATTCATGGTACATGCAGCACTTGCTGTGAAGCTTGATGAATACTGTAGCTGCTAGCTATAGGTCGCGGCCCACGGATGAGCGGTGATGCTACGTTGATTCCTCCCACATCTCCCCGCAAAGAACGCGGGTAGATGCGGGGCACCCAGGGTTGTTTTTACCGCGACGGGCGAGATCATGCGTTTGTCAGAAGTGTCGAACCACGTCCTCGTCCGGCGGTGTTTTGTGTCGGTCCCGTTCCAGCGAGCGGCTGACCAGGTCGCGCGAGCCCAGGCCGACGGCCAATGCCAGCGCCAGCACAATCCCTCCAAACAGGATGCCAAAGCCAAGATCGACGATGCCGCGCGCGATTCCCAGATGGTCGAGGACCATGGCCGCGGTAAATACCAGCACCAGCCATTTCACTCCGAGGCTGAGCAGTCGCGCATGCTGCACGTTCATATTGACGCCGTTGATGAGAACGCTGCGAGAAAGAAAGCGGGCGATGATGGCACCGACGATCAGCAGCAACACGGCGGCCACGATCTTCGAAATATACGTGACGACGTAGGCCGACAGGCCGGAAGACAGGGATGCATCGAGGGCCGCAATGCCGACAAACAGGCCGGCGACCACAGTCGCCCAGAAGACGATGCGGGTTGCCAGGAATGTGGGTGTTTTGGCGGAAGACCAATCGGAAATATTGACCACACCGGAACGTTCCACGCGAGCATCGAAGCGCAGCGCGATCAGGATGCGGCGCAGAATGGCCGCCAAAATCCATCCGATCAAGATGGAGACCAGCAACGCGACGACCAACGCCAGGACACCTGGCAGTAGAGTGGCGACCTTGAACACGGCCCGATGCAGGGATTCCCGCAGCGCCTGATGTACCTGTTCCCACATGACGTACTCCTGTTCTACCGCATTACGGATGGAAGCGATCTGGCCAGCGCCAACGAGACAGGAGATAGGGCTTCTCCGATTCGTAGGCGCGAGCGAGTTGTTCCATTCGTTGTTGCGCGGCGGCGATGCCGCTTTTGTTGATTTCCACGGCGTACGATGCTACCCATCCCAGATACAGCGGTGTCAGGGCGCCAAAGAGATGGGCGCGATGGATGTTGCGCAGCCGGTGGGCCAGCGCAAAATCATACACAATACGTGCCCAGAGAGCGTCCTCCATATGAAATTCGTCCGGCGAGAGTCGGGAAAGTTTCTTCAGCTCCAGCAAAGTGACGGGAGGAAGAATCAGGGACCAGATGTCGCGCAGATTGCTTTCTCCGAGTTGGAATGCATCCACCATGCGGCGGACATCCACCGTCTCCGCTGGTTCAGAGAGCGTTTCCGCCGCGCCAAAGGTGGGGACTTCATGAGAGCCGCGAATGCGTTGCCAGAAGGCCGCATTGTCCTCCATATCGAGAAATAAAGGACCCGCCAATTGCGCCAGCGCATCGCTCAGGTCAATGCCGTCGGAGCTGGACGGGCGGCGCGTGCCCAGGCGCACCTGGCAGATTTTTAAATTTCGATTGGCGGCGACGGTTGCCAGCCAGGGCAATCGTCCTTGTGCGCGGGTGGAATCCTGAGATGCGCCGGCGGAAAGCGGCGGAAACATTTTCGACGATAGTTGAAGTTCGTTGCCAAGAGGATTCTCGATTCGATGTCCATAGAGGGTTCGCGTCAACGGATAGAGAATGCTTTTATTGAGCAGGTCGTCCAATGGCTGGGTGGTGTAGAGCGGCATCACCAGATCGAAGTTTCCTTCGATCGCCGGGCCCATGAGCAGGGTAAGTTTTTCCGCAGTAAGAGAGTCTCGATTGCATCCCAGGTCCGTTCCAAGAACGGTACATCCGCGTGCATTCAGCTTGTGGGCGAGCTGGCAAAGGGCGCGATACATGGCAGCGTTCGGAATCCAGGGAATCGCGCCCGGATTGGGAGGAGGCAGCGGGTAGTTTACAAAATGCAGCGCGCTCGTCCCAGGGAGGTTCGGTTCCATTCCCGGCAGGGGCGCAGGGATCTCCTGGGAAGTTTCGGCAGGCAGCGCGAGGAGCAGGCGGCACGGCATCGAGAGCAGACCGCAGGCTTCCTCCAGCTTGGCAACCGTGGCCGCGAGAGTATCGCTGCTCGGGGGAGCGGGGATGGCCAAGAGAAGATCGGTCGGGCCGATCTCCGAGCTTTCCTGTTTCGATTCCTGCAGCGTTTCCATTTCAGCCATCGTGTCGTTTCACTCCGCCGCGCGGAAAATCTATAGCGGATTTACTGTTTGTATAGTCATTTGCGGTGGAGAGTCATTCTTAACGCTTCGGCTTCGCTCCGGGCAGGCTCCGCGCAGCGAGTGAAGAATCCAGACGATATTCGCCTCGTACACGCCGCCATCACCCTCTGGATTCTTCGCTGCGCTCAGAATGACTCCTCTCATTTTGAAACCAGTATCTGTAAATTCGCTCTGCGTCCTATTGAAATCCCTGTTGCAACAATGCGGCAACGCCCATCAAGGGTATCTTCACCCAATCGGGACGACTGTTCAACTCGTAGACAAGCTCATAGAACGCTTTTTCCAGCAAATAGAGATTAAGTAGACTCCATTGCGCGGAAGGACTCGATGGAAGCAGCCTTCTGCCGGTCATGGTGATCTTGTACGCGTGCAGAAATTCCGCGGATGCGGATTGATCCCACAGCCGGGCCCAAGGCTCCAGCCGCGATTGATCTTCCGGTCTGCGGGAGGAATATTTCATGAGCGCGGCCCAGGCGGCGTAGTTGAAGGAGCGCACCATGCCAGCGACATCCTTCAAGGGAGAATGCTTGGTCCTGCGAACGTCGAGGGGACGCGCGGGTTCGCCTTCAAAGTCGAGAATGACGAAATCGGATTTTACGCGGAGCACCTGTCCGAGATGATAGTCGCCGTGGATGCGCGTGCGCTGGCCATCCGCGCTGCCGATGGTGGAAGCGCCAAGTCCGTCGAGGATGCGGGTGCGATGGCTGAGGAGCAGCGCTGCCATTTCCACGGTGTCATCCGCGAGGCCGGAGAGAGTTTTTCTCAGCAGATTGTACGCAGTGCTCGCCTGGACATTGATCGATGATTGCAGATTCTCAAGATAGGCGGCAGACAGCGGCTCGGGCGAAAATGCCGGATTGGTTTTGGAAGATGCCAGCGCCAGATGCATCTCGGCGGTGCGGCGGCCGAGTACGGCGGCGGCGTCCAGCGCGACGCCTGCATGTTCGCGCGCAAAGGCGGAGGCGCGCGTCACTCCAAGCGCGGCCGCGGCGTCCCGCTCCAACTCTTCCGCGGGGACGGTGTCCTGCGCATAATTTTCGTAGTAGCGTTCCAATTCCTCCAGCACCCATTTCCAGCCGTCGCCCTGGTTCGCGACCAACCCCTGCAACATGCAGAGTGTGGTGGGCTCATCGTTCTGATTCAGATATTCGATCGAGCCGCCGAAGGGCGGGATATTGGAAAAATGCGCTTCCTCGGTGAGGAATTTTCCGATTTCACAATCGGGATTCAATCCCGGTTCCGGATGACGAAAGAGTTTCATGATGAGGCGATCGCCGAACAGAATGGAAGTATTGCTTTGCTCGGCGGAACCGCGGACGGGCAACAACTTCTTTGGGGGCTCGTGGTGCATCAGGCCGGGCAACGCCCTGCTCGGCGCGCCCTGCACGGACCCCTGCTGCATGGAAAACTGTGTCGAGTTTGCGATGGTGTTGAGCAATGCCTCGCAGGAATGCGGGTCATAGGTGGCGTCGTACAACACACCTTCTCCTGCGGGAGAGAGTACGGCGGACAGGACGGAAGCCGGGGCGGTGTCATGCAGTTTTCGGGCAGCTTCTCCGAAGGCCATGGCGACGGGCAAACAATAGCGGTCGGAGGTTCCCGTCTCGTACTCCACGCGGATGAGGCACAGGATGGCGCCGCTCGAGTTCATCCTGCCCCAGTCGGACATAGTTGTGCTGCGAATCGGGTTGGATTTATTTCCAAACCAGCGTTGCAGCGGCAGGTAGGTGGGCAGGATGGATTCCTGCAACTTGCGCAGATTGCTGTCCCGGAACAAACTCTTCCAGTCGGATGCATCGGCAATCAACAGCGCGGAATCCTCGGACTGGACGGCGGCGGTATCGGGAGATGGATGCAGCTCCAGCCAGAGAAAACCGTAGGGGCCCAGGGTGACAGCATAGGGCTGACGGCTGATGGAGGGGAACTCGACGTAGCCCAGCATCTCGACAGGAACCATACCGTCATACTCGCTGAGATCGAGTTGCGCAGGCTGCGCGAAGCGCGAAAGATTGGCTACGCACAGGACGATTTCATCGTTCGCTTCGCGAATGTAGGCGAGCACTTTGCGGTTGGACGGATTCAGAAATTTGAGCGCGCCGCGTCCGAAGACGCGAAACAATTTGCGCAGCGCAATCAGGTTGCGCATCCAGTTCAACAGGGAAGAGGAGTCGCCCTGCTGGGCCTCGACGTTGATGGCTTCATAGCCCCAGACCGGATCCATGACCACCGGGCTGAACAGTTTGGCGGGAACCGCGCGGGAGAAACCGGCATTGCGGTCCGCCGTCCATTGCATGGGCGTGCGGACGCCGTTGCGGTCGCCGAGATAGATATTGTCGCCCATGCCGATCTCGTCGCCGTAGTAGAGGATGGGCGTGCCGGGAAAAGAAAACAGAATGCTGTTCAGCAGTTCAATGCGGCGACGATTGTTGTCGAGCAGCGGAGCCAGGCGCCGGCGAATGCCGATGTTGATGCGCATGCGCGGATCGGCGCTGTAGGCGAGATACATATAATCCCGCTCGTCGTCGCTGACCATTTCCAATGTCAGTTCATCGTGATTGCGCAGAAACAAACCCCACTGGCAGTTGTCCGGGATGGCTGGGGTCTGGGCCATGATTTCTGTGATTGGAAGACGATCTTCCTGGCGCAGCGCCATATACATGCGCGGCATCAGCGGGAAGTGAAACGCCATGTGGCATTCGTCGCCATCGGCGAAATAGGGTCGAACATCGGCGGGCCACTGGTTGGCTTCTGCGAGGATCACGCGATTTTCGTAATGCGCGTCGATCTCGGCGCGAATCTTTTTCATGACTGCGTGGGTTTCGGGAAGATTTTCGCAGTTCGTTCCATCGCGCTCGACGAGGTAGGGAATGGCGTCGATACGCAGCGCGTCCACTCCCATATCGAGCCAGAAACGCATGACGCGAAGGACTTCCTCCAGCACGAGCGGATTGTCGTAATTCAAATCCGGCTGGTGCGAGAAAAAGCGATGCCAGTAGTAGGCCTTGGCGACGGGGTCCCAGGTCCAGTTGGATTTTTCTGTGTCGGTGAAAATGATGCGGGCATCTTTATATTTTTCGTCGGTGTCGCTCCACACGTAATAATCGCGCTCGGGCGATCCTTGAGGGGCGAGACGCGCGCGCTGGAACCAGGCGTGTTGATCGGAGGTGTGGTTGACGACAAGTTCGATCATGACCTGCAGGCCGCGATCATGGGCGGCGTGCAGAAAGGTCTGAAAATCCTCCAGCGTGCCATAGCTGGGATGCACGGTGAGATAGTCGGCGATGTCGTAGCCATCATCGCGCAGAGGAGACGAGAAAAACGGCAGCAGCCAGATGCAGGTGATGCCGAGTTCCTGCAGATAATCGAGTTTCCCTAACAGCCCCTGAAAATCGCCAATGCCATCGTTGTTCGCGTCGGCAAATGCTTTTACGTGCAGCTCATAAATGATGGCGTCTTTGTACCAGAGGGGATCGAGCGCGCTTCCTGCCTGCCTCAACACGTCGGTCGCTGGGGTTTCGCTCATATGTTCCAAATAAATCTCAATCCTTCCTGCGAGGCTTCGGCGCACCCGCAGATTCCGCACGAAGGTGCAGTTTATGTTTCGATGTGGAAGATATGGGACCGTCCGGCATCCAGTTGGATGAAGTTCTTCGTGCCGGACCAATTGTAGCGGTGGTCCGTCAACAGGTCATGCACGACGAAGGACCGGTCTGCGCTGACGCCCAGCTCTGCGAGATTCAGATCGACCCAGCCGGCCTGCGTGTCGTGATGATCGAGATTCACCACAACGAGAATGACGTCTTTTTTCCCCGCGTCGGTCTTGCTGTAGCAGAGGAGGAACGGCTGGTCGGTCGAATGAAAGCGGAGATGGCGATTGCTCTGCAGAGCTGGATGCGTCCTGCGTATTTCATTCACGCGAGCAATCAGTGTTTGTAGATTCTGCGGCTCTTCGATGTTCCAGTGGCGCAGTTGATATTTTTCCGAGTTGAGATATTCTTCGCTGCCGGGACGGACGGGAGTATTTTCGCACAGCTCGAAAGCGGGACCGTACATTCCGTAGTTGGACGACAGCGTCGCGGCCAGCACGAAACGGCTGAGGAATGCCGGGCGACCTCCCGTTTGCAACTCTTCGTGCAGGATGTCGGGAGTATTCGGCCAGAAATTCGGGCGGAAAAATTCCACGACTTCCGTCTGCGTCAACTCTTCCAGATACTCCGTCAGATCTTCCTTGGTGTTGCGCCAGGTGAAGTACGTATACGACTGGGTGAAGCCGAGCTTGGCGAGCCGATACATGACCTTGGGCCGCGTGAATGCCTCGGCGAGAAAAATTACGTCAGGATGCGCGGCTTTGACTTCGGCGATGGCCCATTGCCAGAAGGGGAATGACTTGGTGTGCGGATTGTCGACGCGGAAGATGAGAACGCCTTGCTCAATCCAGTAGTCGATGACGCTTTTCAATTCTGTCCACAGAGCGCGCCAGTCTTCGGTTTCAAAGTCCAGCGGATAAATATCCTGATATTTTTTGGGAGGATTTTCGGCGTACTGGATGGTTCCATCCGCGCGCTTGCGAAAGAAACTGGGATGCTCGCGCACATAGGGATGGTCGGGCGAGCATTGATAGGCGAGATCGAGGGCCATTTCCAGGCCATGTTCTTTGGCTTTCGCCATCAGCGATTGAAAATCCTTGAGCGTTCCGAGCTGCGGATGAATGGCTTTGTGGCCGCCCTCCTCCGAGCCGATCGCCCATGGACTGCCCACATCGTCCGGTTCGGCTTTCTCCGCATTGTTCTTGCCTTTGCGAAACGTATGACCGATGGGATGGATAGGCGGGAAATACAGAACGTCGAAGTTCATGGAAGCGATGTAGGGCAACCAGGCTTCACAATCCTTGAAGGTGCCGTGTTTGCCGGGAGTCGGCGAGCAGGAACGAGGGAAGAGTTCATACCAGGCGGAGAAGCCGGCGTGTTTGCGGTTGACACTGACGATGAGTTCCTTCGCGTAGCGGGTGCTGAAGGAATGCTCGGCATACTGCTGCATTAAGGTTTCCAGCGTGGGATCGAGCGCGGCAGCGGAGGCGGCCTGCGGGTCGGTGTCATTCAGCCGGACGGAAAATTCCTTCAACTTTTTCGCGTCGTCTTTTTTTGCGCGCTTCGCGGCCGCGGAGACAAGGTTCGAGCCCGCCATGCGCTCGACGTGGGTTTCCTGGCCGGCGTCAATTCGCTTTTTCATCGCGTTGCGCCAGGTCTTGAATGCATCCACCCAGCCTTCGACGGTGTAGCGATACTCGCCCAACTCCGTAACGGTAAACTGTGCCTGCCAGCGGTCATTGCCGAGGGGCAGCATCGGCGTCACACTCCAGGCTCGGTCTCTGGGGCCGCGATAGAGTAGCTGGGCCGAGATAGCATCGTGGCCGTCGGCAAAGATATCTGCTTCCACAACGACCGGCTCGCCGATGACGCGCTGGATCGCATAGTCGCCATGGTCGATTTCCGGCTGCACTCCCTCAAGGACAACGCGCTTTCTGCCCTCCAATTTTGCTGCGATGGGCGCCGTACTGCCCAGTTTGCTCTCAGTTTTGATCAAAGAAATCTCACCCTGTAGAAAAATGTGTTGCAACTGAATCCTTACCTAAGAGAGATGCAAGTTTCGTTGAATCTGTTGGAAAAAAGGTATTCTCGCCCCGCGTTACGCGCGATTCGATGAGGGGGTGCGGAACGCGGGAGAAAAAAGCAGCACACAGCAGCATGATAATCCAGGGCGTCGCATTCGACGGCGCACAGGCCATTGACGTTCTATGCATAGATAATCTACAGACAGAACCATGGCGAAAAAACCAGACTTGTTGCCGGGAACACTGGACATGCTGATCCTGAAGACGCTGACGCGCGCGCCGCTGCATGGCTACGGGATTGCGCTCCCCATCAAACGATCGTCGGAAAATGTTTTGACGGTGGAGGAAGGCTCGCCTATCAGGCATTGCAACGGCTGTTGTTGCAGGGTTGGGTGAAAGCGGAATGGAAGAAGACGGAGATCAATCGCCGGGCGCGCTTTTACACGCTGACGCCGCTGGGGCGGAAACAGCTCGGCATCGAGCTTTCGCAATTTGAGCAAAGATTGCGGCCATCGGCCGCGTGCTGCAGGATGCATAGGAGGTGACGATGGACCGGTTTCGGAGTATCTTCAATAAGCTTCGGCTCCTAAGATCCGACAGCGCGAGATTGCGGTGCGGGGCGCTCTGGGCGCATCGCCTGGGCGATTGATTCGCCAGTTCGTTACGGAGGGTCTGCTGCTGGTCGCTTTGGGCAGCGCAGCTGGATTGGCGGTGGCCTACGGAACCATCTACATCCTTCAGCGGCTGATTCCCGTCGACATGATGGAGCGGTTGCCGTTTCTCGGTGACCTTGGGCTAAGCTCCCACGTGAGCCTGACGCCGAAGTCGATGATACGGAGTATCGGTGTGGTGGACGATGTTCACGAGGACGCGTGCTGATGCAGAAGATGCTGTTCGGCATTCATTGCTGGGACATTTCGACGCTGGCCTCGGTGGTTGTCGTGCTGGCGGTTGCGGCGCTGGTGGCCAGCTACATCCCGGCGCGCAGCGCTGCCTCCGTGAATCCTGTGGAAGCATTGCGCGCGGAATAAGGAAAGCATCTCGCGGTGACGTAATGCCGGCAATCCAGAGATTCTTGAGAGAATCCCAGGTCTCAGAATCGAGACCTGGGGCACCCATGGTACGACATGCTGGATGAGTACCAGCCGTTTGTGAGCAATCTGCTGAAGCGGAGTATTTCGCAGGTAAGCATTGAGAAGCTGTTGCGCTATGCGGATCGGCTACATCTACAAACGAGCATTTCCGTGCGCCCAATGGAAACGAAACAGCGCGGCGCGAAATCTCATGCTGGATCGAATGCTCGCCGTGCCGGAAAAAAAAGAAGCCGTAGCAGTTTAGCCGGCTTCCAGCTTCTTCAATGCATCGGCAATATCTGCTTGTGAGACGATGGAGTTGCGTTCAAAGACGCTGCGAGTGCGCCGGCCGCCGATTTTATTACTTACGTTTTCAGCGGTTCCGGTCAGGGAAGCGGGTAGAGGCGGCCGCGATACATCGCCATTGCCTCGATGGAACGGACATGGATCACCTGGGCGGTGGCATTGTCGGAACCATCGACGTCGACGGCATAACTCACCAGTTCGCGTGCCACGGCTTCGACGTCCTTCTTCTGGGAAACTATGCGGGCAATATCTTCCTGATAGAGGCCCCCGTAGAGCCCATCGGTGCAGAGCACGAGAAGATCGCCGGCCGCGATGGCGACCTTGCGGGTCTCGACGGTCACAAATAATTCCGGGCCAAGCGAGCGGGTGAGGATATGGCGGCTCTCGGAACGTTCCGCGTCCGCAGCCGAAATAAGTCCGAGCTTCCGTTGTTCACCGACCACCGTATGATCTTGCGTGAGCGCGGTCGCCTTGCCCTCGCGCACGAGGTAACAGCGGGAATCTCCCACGTGAGCAATGCATGCCTCGTCGTAGCGAAGGGCACAGGAGACCACGGTGGTCGCCATGCGTTTTCCACGCCGTTCCGGCTGGAGTCCTTCATCGTGAATCGTTGCGTTGGCGTCCTGGATCAAGCGCGCCATGAGGCTGGGTAAAGAAGCTCTCTCCGGCGCCTGGGCAAAACCCTGCGCCATGACCTTGACGGCGATCGCGGAGGCAACTTCGCCGAGATCCATCCCGCCGACGCCGTCGGCCACGGCAAACATCCAGCCGTGGGAGCGGGACTCCTGCCGCGATCTGGGAACGAAAGCCCCCATCGAGTCCTCGTTATTCCCGCGAATTTTTCCGGGGTCGCTTGCCTGACCAAAAACTACATCCAGCATTCGGATCGCCGCCCTAAGCTTCTTGCTCCGCGAATGATTCCTCGGGCCTGTGCCTGCAATGCAGACAGACGGGTTTTTGCCGCCTGCTCCAGAGTCATCTGAAGCAGACGGCAAACTTTATGGCAGTGAATCGTGCGGCTCAGATTACACGTGCGACATCATTTGATGCTCTCCGCGGAGGCCATCACTTGTCCTTGCTTGGATTGAAGCAGTATGCCCTTGCCCTTGGCCTTCGAGCTGCGCATGAAATAGAAGGCGCCATACAAGCCCCAGACTGCGGCGATGAGGAGCGCGCCGAGAGGTTCTTTGACTGTGCCATAGCCCATTGTCGGTCCGATCAGGTAGAACGCCATACATCCCAGGTTGGCCAGCAGGCCAAACGCGGGAATGAGCAGGTGTTTGACAAAGTTGAAGTCCGAACGGCCATGAAAGGCAATGATGCACAACAGACAACTGAGCGCGTACAGAATGAAGGTGCCGAAGTTGGATGTCAACGTCGCCATCAACAGTGAGTTGGGAAGCGCGGCCATGGTAGCGTGCGACATATAGCCAACACTCGAAAGAAGGCCATGAGGAAGCGCCTGGATGGTTGCGTCGGTGGGAGCGGCGGCATCGCCGAAGCAAAGGATAATGGAGAGAACCCCGATGACCGCCGTGATGGTGGCCAGCGTCCAGACCGCACGATGCGGCGTGAGGTTCTTGTCGTGCAGCATGCCGAAGTGCTCCGGCGCCTCCGCGTCCCGGCCCATGGCGTAGGTCACGCGGGCCCCAGTATTCATGCAGGCGAGGGTGGTGCCGATCAGCGCCAGGAAGACGGTGACCGCCTCGGCGAGCATGAAATACTTGCCGTGTCCCTGGCCCAGCAGCGCATCGCCGACAATGATCATCATGTCGCCGATGGGAGCTGCCGAGCCGACCGCGCTTTGCATGGAGTACCCCGAGTTGAGAAAGTAATTTGCCGCGAAATATTCAATGAGATAGCACACCAGTCCCTGAATCAGAAGGGAAGCGATGACCGCGATCGGGATATCTCGTTTGGCATTTCTTGCCTCGCCTCCCAGGGACGTGACGGACTCAAATCCGACCAGGATCAGGATGGCGACGGTAGCCTGGATCATTACCCAGTTAAAGTTGTGCACGGAGACCACCGACTTGGCGGTCGGGTGACTCATGAACAATTTGCCGGTCGAATCCATTTGCGGATATTGAATGTGGAAGGGAACAGGTTTGTCGGCCGCGTCCATAAGAGGCTGCGGAACGTTGCTGGCATCGCGGATGACGGTGCCATCGGGCTTGGTCGCGAACTCATAGTTGTAGGTCGCTTGCGTGGTTGCGTCGTACTGCAGTGCGGCGGTACCAGCTGGGTGGTTCACCCGGTATCCGATCGCAAGGATGCTGAACAAGACAAGCGCGGAGATCTGCACCACGTTGATGGCCAGGTTCACCGCGGTCGAGGCATTGGCCCCCTTTTGCGCGATCCAGGCCACGGCGAAGGAAAATGCAACCGCAACCAACCCCATGAACACAGGTCCCGGGTTGGAGCCGCTCATGAAATTTGGCCAGAGGAAGCCCACAATATAGCCGACGAAGATGCCGGTAACGCCAACCATCACTCCCGGGTAGACCCAGTAGTAGAGGTGGGAGCCCCAACCGACGACGAACTTGGATATGCGCGCATATTTAAATGCTTTGTCCTTGGAAAGCATGGCCTGCTCGGCATAGTAATAACTGGAGCCGGTCCCGGGATAGAGCTTGGATATCTCCGCGTATGAGACGGCCGTCGCCAGACAGAGCATCAGGGCAGCGAAGATCCCAATCCACATCGATGGAGCGGTCGCCCCGGTTGTCGCCTGAATGAAGAACGTCAACCATAGAAAGGCGCCGGGGGCAATCAGAGCCATTGCATTGCTGGTTAAGCCTGTCAGACCGAGTGTGGCCTGCATTGTCGGGGCGGTTTTTTCTTCTGTCATGATCATTCTCCTGGTGGTTCGAGATACTCAAGTGGTCTTGTCCGTGGAGTCGCCAGGCCAGATGCGCCTCGGCCATTCCATGCCATTGGATCCTGGTTGGAATCAGCGGCGGAATGTTTTGTCTGCCGGATATCTATTAGGAACGCAAATTACTCATGAGGAATTCATGAAGAAATTCCACAGACTTCAAATTTCCTTCGATTTGTGGGAGGGGCCTCGAACTTCCGAGAAGAATGCTCGAATTTTGGGGCAACAACTTCCTAACTTTACGGTCGTCGATTCCCAGCCAAATCGAGCTTTATACAGAGGTGGTTGGCCGGAATGGGTGAATGGGGCGCGCCGATGCGACGCACCCCATTCCTGCATTCTCAGACAACTTAGCGGGATTGTTTAAAACAGGTTCCACAACGCCTGGTTATAGACCTCGTGGTGGTACTGGACTTCGGCTGGCTTTACAAAGGTGCCGAGTTGCCGTGGGGCGCGTTCCGCCACAGCCTGCTTCAAATCCGCAAAGCGGCCCTTCACATCCTCGCCCAGGATGGTGCTGATCCATTCGGCATTCCGGAAGTCCTCGATCGCGGTATGGATATTGTCCGGCAGATACCGCTCCGCCTGGCGCAGCCCATCGATGCTCAGGGTGGTGCCCTCAAGCCCCGTCCGGAAGAGCGAGTAGAGCGTCAAATATGGGTTGGCATCGGGAGCGACGGAGCGAATCTCGACGCGCGCCGACTTCGAGTTACCAATCGGAATGCGAATCATCGATCCGCGATCGGTGGCCGATGCCTTGATCTGGTTCGGTGCTTCAAAATGGGGGTCCAGACGGCGATAGGCGTTGACGCTGGAGTTCAAGATGAGGCACAGATCGAGCGCGTGGGTCAGGATGCGGTCCACGAACTCCCAACCGAAAGCGGATGTCTTCTCAACACCGGCCTCGTCCCAGATCAGGTTGGTCTTGTTTTGGGAGACCGAGACATTGGTGTGCATGCCGTTGCCGTTCACTCCCACGACCGGCTTTGGCAGGAAGGATGCCGTATATCCCAGGCTGGCGGCGACTTGACGGGTCAGCAGCTTGTAGAGCTGGATCTGATCGGCGGCGGCCACGACTTCGCCGTAGCCGTAGTTGATCTCAAACTGGCTGGGCG
>JAKAAZ010000198.1 GCA_021802085.1 Acidobacteriota bacterium | reverse complement strand
ATCGCGGTTCCGAGGAGCGTTACGAAGCGCACGCGTGGGAGATACGGTGCAATCATGTCCACCGGCGATTCGACTTTCAAGACCATGCCCGCGGCTACGCCGAGACGATCTAAAAGGTCGAGAGCCTCCTGCGCTGCGACGTTTTCAGCGTGGATGCTGATGAGCGAGGCTCCGGCTTCCGCAAATTGCTCGATCTGAGACAGAAGAATCGAGTCCGCCGCCATGAGATGGACGTGAATCGGAATCGTCGACGTTTTTTTCAGAACGGCCACCAGGTCGGGAAAGAAAAGCAGGGTCGGCGCAAAATGTCCGTCCGCGACGTCCACATGCAGCACATCGGCATGATCGGCGATTCGGCGCATGTCGGCGGAAAGGTTGACGAGATCCGCAGACCAAACGGAGAACTCGCCGATGAGGCGATCCGTCGGAAGCGCATCGATCCAGTGCGGCGAGCGTGTCGTCTTCTCAAGCATTCCAGATACTCCTCAGAAAGTGAGTTATGGCGTCGTGGAAGTCGGAGACGTAGAGGTCTCGGCTCACAACCTTGGACGTTATGGTTTTCAATGTCGCCGACGGGATGAGATCCGTGAGTGCCCTGGCGTAAGAGATGGGGTGAATGAAATCCTGCTCGTGACCGATGACGAGGGTGGGCGCTGTCAATGCGCGAACTTGGGAGTCATCGACTCCTGGCCCGTCGGCGGAAATTTTCTTTAGCAGTGCAGCGGTCACTTCGTAGGGCTGTCTTTGAAAGAATCCCTCGAGCGATTTCAAGTTATCGGGCGCGACCTGAGACAGTCGCCTGGCGATGTCGCTCCGCATGAAAATCTGGCGAGCTTCCTCTGGCGGATACTGCGTCAGCATTGCGCCGACTAATGCGTTGGGTTCCATGTTGGGCGGCGTCGAGGTCGTGACCCAGGCCGGTCTGGCAAGGATCAGACCTTGGACGAGATCAGGCCTCTTGACTGCAAGCCGCAGAGAGATGGCGGCGCCCATGGAAATTCCACCGACGATGACGGGGCCGACGTCCAGGTTCTCGATGAGAGAGACGACATCATCCGTAAAGGTTGCGATGGAAAAATCTTTTGGGTCGCCAGCCTCCGATCGTCCATGCCCCCGACATTCGAGGGTGATGCGGCGAAATGTGGGGTCACTCGGAAACGCCTCGCGTGTTTGATTCGAGTCCCCGCAAAGGCCGTGCTGGAAAACGACAGGCGTGCCGGAACCTCCTGCATCATCGACGCGAAGGATCAGACCCTGCCGAACTAGCCTTGTTACTGCTGCAGACATGCGGTTTCCACCTTGAAGCCGGCTTGCTCCATTTGGGCGGTGAGAAAGGACGCGACTCTGCCCGCATCCTTCGCGGACAGGCCGTGGGTCACCATCGCGCCGTCGAAACGAGCGCTTTTCAGGCAGGCCAGATAGTGAGGATAATCCAGGACTCCGCACCCAGCAGCGGTAAAACCACCCGATGGTGTGCGGTCTTTGGCATGGCCCATCACGATGCTGTCGGCCAGCAGGTCGACCGCTTCCGCAACAAGACGCCTTTGCTCTTCCAGCGAGGCTGTTTCGAAGAGATTCGCGGGATCGAGAACAATTTTGAGATGAGGGCTCTTGATCTCATCAAGCAACTGCCGCGCAGTGCGCGCCGAATGGACGACATTGGACAGTTCGGGCTCAATGCCAAGGAAGATGTCATGCTTGTCCGCGATTCCGATGGCGACCTCCATCGATGCGAGCAGGTCTTTCCAGGCCGCGACGCTTCTATTCTCAGGGTGGTCGCGCCACTGATCGTCCGGGTCGCGCGTCCCGGTGCAAAGCGTGATGAGATTGGTCTTCATCCCGGCGGCTGCACGGGCAAGATTCGCCAATCGCTCGTGGCCGTTGGCGCGGATAGAGGCATCGGGATGGATCATATTGTATGTACCGGAGAGCGCGGCGATGGTGATCTGACTCTTTGCCGCTGCGACCGCGATGTCTTGCACAACTTCGGTCGGGATGTTGTCCGGCAGGGAAGGCAAGCCTGAACATGCCATGTTGTATTGCACTGCGGCATATCCTGCCGTCGCAGCGGCCGGCAGCACCTGGTCAGGACTATTTCCTTCGAAGGTCTTCGCAAAAATTCCCAACCGCACTACACGCCTCCCGAAACATCGGCGAGTGCGACACGACGGCCCGACTCGACCGAGCGGGCAATGGCCACCATACCGCGCACGGAGGCAATTCCGTCATCGATGGTGGCTCCAGTTTGCGTCGCACCATGGAGGATGACGTCCGCAAAGCCCTCCAACTGCCTGCGGTAGAAATGCCCGTCCTCACCCAGCACGCGGTGGGTCGAGCCATCGGACTCATGAAAAATATCCACCTCGCTGGATTTGTAATACCAGGGATTGAAGGTTTTTCCGAGGACGCTTCCATTCTTGCCGTAGATCTGAAAGCCTTCGTGCCAATCCATGCGAACGGCGACGGTAAGGTCGAGATGGCCGAGAGCGCCGCTTGCAAATTCCACATCGACAAACCAGCACCATATCCCGGAACGCTCCGATAGACGAGCCTGCACCGCAGTGATATCTCCGGCAAAATAACGCGCTGTATCGATGAGGTGGCATCCGTGCGCGAGCATATAGTACTTTCGCAAGTCTGCTTTCGGGTTAGTGGCCGGCTTTTTCGCGTTTGCGCTCGCGATTACCAGCGGCTGTACCGCATCCGTCATCGCGTAACGATGGGTGCTGTCGCAGTACCAGGCTTTGATGGCGACCAGATCTCCCATTTCATTTTCGATGAACGCTTTTGCCGACTGAAGCCCTGCGTCGAAGCGCTTCATGTGTCCGACCTGCAGCACCTTCCCCGAGCGAACGACGGCTTCCTTGAGGGTCTCTGTCTCTTCGATGGTCACTCCGATCGGCTTTTCGCAGAGCACGTGTTTTCCAGCCGCCAGAGCGCGCAACGACGCTGGTACGTGAAACGCGTCCGAGGTCGCGATGATCACGGCATCAATTCGCGGATCGGCCAGCATCTTGTCGTAATCGGAATAGGTCGTTTCAACGCCGTGAATGATGGCCATACGCTCTCGGAGATCGTCCGCCACATCGCAAATGGCGGTCAAATCGGCGTTCCGCGCCTTGGTGCAGCTCTCAAAGTGGGCCGCCTGAGCAATCTGTCCTGCTCCCAGGACGCCGATGCCCAAACGCTTGCTATCTTTTCGCGGCATGTACTGTCTCCCCGTGT
This sequence comes from Acidobacteriota bacterium, assembly GCA_021802085.1. Taxonomy (GTDB): domain Bacteria; phylum Acidobacteriota; class Terriglobia; order Terriglobales; family Acidobacteriaceae; genus JAKAAZ01. The sequence continues at coordinate 3,345 of JAKAAZ010000198.1, read as the reverse complement.
TCCTATCGAATATTTCACGGGAGGGGGGCGATGGGCCAGCGACCGGAGCGGCATGCCTGTGCACCACGCAGTTTTCGCAATGGATATGGCACTCGTTTTTGATGTGGCCGAGGGTAGAAATCGCGCGTCATCCAGAGCGCCTCAAAGTTCCAATGCGACTGACGGGCGCTAGGTTGACGATCCTGCTTCCGCAGTCGCCGAAGTCGACCGCCTGCAGGCTGCGGTGATAGGCTCCGAGCGGAAATTCCGGCGTGCCGCGATCATGGAGGCCGCTCGCTTTGTGGTGAGCACTATTTGCCGAAGAGACCGCCCAGGGTCTTCCCCAGCTTTTGCGCAGGCGTTGTGGCGTTCCCGGCAGTGCCTTTCGTCATGCCGCCGAGCATCCCTCCCAGCCCAGAGACCACGCCACCGACCGCGCCACCCACATCGGGGATGATCTTCGGCTGGCTGGCCGTACCCTCGACGGCGAAAGGTAGCTTTGCCATGGACACGGTTTGGCCGAGTGTACCGCCCAGCACGCCGCCGGAACTCAGCTGTGCCACCAGGTGAAAGTTGAGCGCGTTGCTGGCGCTCATCGTGCCGCTGCCGGTTACCTGGCCGATGCCGGTCACCACCAGGACGATATTCGAGGCCTGAATTCCTGCCGGACTGTAATTGATGTTGCTGGTGAACCGTTCAATCTGCGTGTCGCCGGTGGGGGCGTGGCCGCCAGTGAGTTTGGAGACGGCAGAGAGCTTGGAACCCAGGTCAAACCCGGCGAGGCGCGTGTTGTAGGCTCCTATGTTACCGGTGGCGACCAGGGCCGAACTGGGACCCTGCGCATGGACATTGATGCTCATCGTTCCGCCGTGGAGCGAGGAGCCCGAGGGCAGGATAACGCCGAAGGCGGGCAGCGCGGCGACGAGATCATCGATGGGCATGCCTTGTCCGGCAGCCGTCATGTCAATCGAGGTGACTGCCGCTTTGCTGGCGAAGGTACCGTTGACGTTGGCTTGAGCGTGGCCCACATGCAGCAGGCCGCTGTTTAACGTGCCGGAACTCTGGGGAAGGCTGTAGTCGAGGTCGAAGTCCATCGCGATGGGTACGCCGGAGGGTGCTCCGTTGGTGGCCAGCTTGAGCTGATGCAGCGTGGCGACACCCTTGAGATGGGCTTTCGCATTGGCGGCGCTGAGGTGGTTGGTCAGGTCGGCGACGCCGCTGATGCCACTGGCAGGTTCCACAAAGCCGCTCTTCGCGATGTCGAAGGAGTCGACCTTGACGTCAGCTTCAAGGGGAGTCAGGGTTGCGTCGGTGGAGTTGACAGGGCCGACGTTCCCGTTGAGCTTCATAGTGCCGCCGCCGGGCAGGTCCAGCAAAAGCGTTACCGGAAAGGCGGATGCGAGGGAGAAGTTGGTCGTCTCCATCTGTACATTGTTGTAGACGCTGGGCGCCTTGGCTCCGGCCTCCGCGACGGTTACCTTGCCATGGGTGACGTCGAGCTTGGCGACGGTGAGATTGTCGGTCGGTTGCGCCTTGGGCTGACTGGGCGCGGAGTTTCCGGTGCTGGCTAACGTGGAATAGTTCCACTGATTGGCCGAGTTCGAGATGAGATGCACGATCGGCTGGTCAATGGCGATGCCGGTGATCTCGAGATGTTTCGAGGTGATGAGCGGCCATATCTTTACGCCGATTTTGAGCGAGGAGGCAGTGAGGAATGGCGACTGGCTGAAGCGGGGATCGTCAGCGACAGAGAGGTTGTCGGCGGTGAGCGAACCCGAGAAGATGGAGAAAGACAGGTTGCCGATCTGCACCTTGCGCCCAAGAGCCTGCGAGGCCATGTCTTCAATTCTGGGACGGAAGGTGTCGGCATTCACGAACATCGGCAGCACGAGCAGGATGAGGATGAGTGCGCCCAGCGCTGCGCCGGCGATTGTCAGGATGCGTTTCATGGCAGGAAACCTCCCGAAGCGATTCTAAGACGCAAATAGAAGTCTTGGAGTTACATTGTGGAAAACTTTTCCAGAGAAACGGCACGGCGCCGGGCTGGGTGCAACCGCTAGCGGACGGTTTCTAGCGGCAGAGCCATCCGCCATCGACCACCAAAATATGTCCATGAACGTAGTTGCTGGCCGCCGAAGCGAGGAATACGGCCGCGCCGGCAAGGTCCGCCGGCAAACCCCATCTTCCCGCCGGAATCCTGGCAAGGATGGTTTTCGAGCGTTCAGCGTCCGTCCGCAGAGGCGCGGTATTGTCGGTGGCCATATATCCGGGAGCGATGGCGTTGACATTGACGCCTTTGTCCGCCCATTCATTGGCGAGCGCCTTGGTCAGTTGGCCCACCGCGCCTTTGGCCGCGGCATAACTGGGGACAAGAATGCCGCCCTGAAACGTAAGCATGGAGGCGATGTTGATGATCTTGCCGGATCCCTGCGCCAGCATCTTTCTGCCCGCGTATTGGCTCAGGCGAAAGACGCTGTTGAGATTGGTTTCAATCACGGCGGACCAGAATTCCGGCGAGTGTTCCGCGGCGGGAGCGCGACGGATGGTCCCCGCATTGTTCACCAGAATATCGATGGACCCAAATGCGCTCACAGTTTCATCGATGAGCCTGGCACAGACCTCGGGATCGCAGACATCCCCCGTCACTGAAATGGATTGGACGCCTGTTCGCTTGACTTCTTCCGCGGTGGATGGGAGCACCGCGTCGTACCCGTGCAGGGTCACGTTGGCTCCGGCCTGGGCAAATGCGATTGCCATGCCGGCTCCCAGCCCTTGCGACGATCCTGTTACCAGGGCGTTCTTGCCTTGCAGGCTAAAGAGATCAAGGATTGACATCGACATACTCCGGTGCGGCTGACGAAAAATCTGCGGTGCGGCCCCACGACCAACGGCCGCTCCAAAAGGGAATCCTTGAGGAAATCTTACTCGGGTTACTGCGGAGTGGTTGCTGGAGCCCGGGTGTAGCGAATCACCTCGACGCGAGATACTGCCATCAGTCCTTCCTCGACCAGCTTGTCGAGATGAGGAATGAGCCCATAATCCGTCGATAAGACTTGGAAGGGGTTGCGGCGAGGGGGATTTGGATCGCCGGCATGAGTTTATGCGGCGCATCCGGCCTGCAAACAGGCTGCAACGACCGCAGGAGGCTGCTTCTGGCCCCCGATCAACTCCTCCACGGGCTGTTCAAGACGCAGTTTCACTGTCCCAGTCTGGGAGGGTAGAAGCCCTCGCCTTCAGGCGACGGCTTTAGTCAAAATGGAGTGACCGGCACCAATGCGCTGGCCGTGGGTTAAGCTGTGAGCCAAGAAGCAACCACAGTTCAGAGCCACAAGCGGAGAGGAACCGGTCATGAAGGAGAAGGTACGA
>JAKAAZ010000197.1 GCA_021802085.1 Acidobacteriota bacterium | reverse complement strand
ATATAGGAACCGGATCGGAGCGCTGGCTGCGGATCGTCGATCGATCTCCTATCCTGAATGACCACTTCCCTGCCTGCCGCAGTCTAAGATGTGTATATGTCGCAAGGCGCCACAGAGCATGTCCCGCAGTGCCCGGCGGCCGGCCGTCGCGTCTCAGCAGCCGAGCAGCAATGGATGGACAATACCCTCGCGCCCACGCTCGCGAAGTTTCCAGAGCAGCCGATCGGCGCGAACACGGGAACGAATCGCAATCCCGATGGCACGGCGCGGTTCACCACGATTTCCGGCGTGCCGGTGGAGCGGATCTACACGCCCGCCGATCTTCCCTCGGATTGGGACGATCATCCTGAAAAGTATTTAGGCGCTCCCGGTCAGCCGCCCTATACGCGCGGCATTCACGCCACAGGCTATCGCGGCAAACTGTGGACGATGCGGCAATTTTCCGGCTTCGCAACCCCCGAAGAGACCAATCGACGCTACAAATATTTGCTCGAACAAGGCGGCAGCGGGCTTTCCGTCGCCTTCGATCTGCCTACGCTGATGGGCTACGATTCCGACCATGCCAACAGCGAAGGCGAGGTGGGCAAGTGCGGCGTCGCCATCGATTCGCTGGAAGACATGGAGATTTTGTTCTCCGGCATCGACCTGGAAAAAACCACCGTGTCGATGACGATTAACTCCCCCGCGAACGTGCTGTGGGCCATGTACCTGGTGGTGGCGGAGCAGCAGGGCGCGGACTGGAAAAAGATTTCCGGCACGCTGCAAAACGACATCCTCAAGGAATACATCGCACAGAAGGAATACATCTATCCGCCCGCGCCTTCCATGCGGCTGGTGATCGATACGTTTGAGTTTGGCTTGCTGTTCACACCGCGATTCAATCCCATTTCCATCTCCGGCTATCACATTCGAGAGGCTGGCGCGACGGCGCTGCAGGAGCTGGCATTTACGATTTACGACGGCGTCGAATATGTGGAGTGGGCGCTGCGCCGCGGCCTCGATGTCGACGATTTTGCGCCGCGCCTCAGTTTCTTTTTCAACAGCCACAACGATTTCTTTGAAGAGATTGCGAAGTTTCGCGCGTCGCGGAAGATTTGGTATCGCCTGATGACGGAGCGCTTCGATGCCAAGCTGGCGCGCTCGCAATGGATGCGGTTCCATACGCAAACGGCAGGCGTATCGTTGACTGCGCAGCAGCCGATGAACAACATTGCGCGGGTGGCGATTCAGGCGCTGGCCGCAGTGTTGGGCGGAACCCAATCGCTGCATACGGATTCCTACGACGAAGCGCTGGCCTTGCCGACCGAGGAGGCGGCGCGCATTGCGCTGCGCACACAACAGATTTTGGCGTATGAGTCCGGCGTCGTGGACACCGTCGACCCATTGGGCGGCTCTTATTTCGTCGAAACTCTAACCTTGAAAATGGAACAGGGAGCATTCGAATATTTTGCCAAGCTGGATGCAATGGGCGGGATGGTGCATGCCATCGAGCAGGGCTTCCCGCAGAAGGAATTGGCGGAATCCAGCTATCGATATGCGCGCGCTGTCGAGGCCAAGGAAAAGATCATCGTCGGGGTGAATGATTTTGTGGTGGAAGAAACGCCGCAGGAGATTCTCTACATTGGCGAGACCGTGCGCGAGTCGCGAACGGAAAAGTTGAAGCGCCTTCGTGTCCGTCGTTCGCAGTCAGAAGTTACCCGCCGGTTGAGTGCGCTGCGTCAGGCCGCCGCCCGCGAGCCACAGGCGGAGAAAGGGAAAATCTCCGACGCCAACACCATGCCGTATATTCTGGATTGTGTCCGCGCCTACGCCACCATCGGCGAAATCTGCGCTGCGCTGCGCGATGTGTATGGGACCTATGAAGAATCCAGTTGGACGTAAAGCAGTTTCACAACTCGTGGAATGTTACGGGTACCCATCAATCGTAGCGAAGCCAGGGTGGGATAGTATGAAGCCCGCATTACGGTAACAGGGAAAATGCTCTGACTAAACAGGGACACCGCGAGGAAGCCTTTGACCATCGACCCAAGCGTCAAACCAAAAAATGAATTCCCTATCCGCGTGCTGGTGGCGAAGCCGGGACTGGACGGTCACGATCGCGGCGCCAAAGTGATCGCGCGCGCGCTGCGCGATGCTGGCATGGAAGTCATCTACACCGGACTGCGCCAGACGCCGGAGATGATCGTGAATGCATCGATCCAGGAAGACGTGCAATGCATCGGGTTGAGCATTCTCTCCGGCGCGCACAACGCGATCGTGCCGCGACTGATGGCTCTGCTGAAAGAGCGCGGAGCGGATGACATCCTGGTGGTGCTGGGCGGGACGATTCCCGCGCAGGACATCGATTTCCTGAAACAGCAAGGCGTGGCAGCAATCTTCGGGCCGGGAACGCCGCTGGAAACCACGGTGGAATTTATCCGCTCGCACGTGAAGCCGCGCGGCCTCGCCGCCTAGCCGGCGTGCGTACTTGTCCCCTGCCGCGGAAGTGACTCACGCCGCGCGTCCTCAGAAATGCGAACGCCGCATTGCGCGACTGCTCGATGTTCACGCAATTCAGTGAATCTACGCCTATTTGGGCGGAAAATGATCGAGCATTTTATCAACTGCGTCCTTGACCTTTTTCTCCTCGCCTTTTGTGCTCTTCAGAACGTTGTCCTCCGTCGCTTGTCCGCGCCAGATGATCTTCTTTGTTTTTGCGTCGATCATGTCCACAGTCAGGATTCCCATGGTCACCGGCACTTCGGTGGTCGTGGTATCTTCCATGCCCATATCCCCCATGCCCATGCCCATATCCCCCATGCCCATCCCCCAGCCGCCCCAGCCGTCACCACCACCACCGTAGCCGAAGCCGTTCGTTTGTACATCCTCGGTCTCCTGGGTCAGGAAGTGATAGGTGACCAGCAAATCGGGCGACTGCGAGGCGGAAACCTCTCGTAGGCCCTTTTTGGCAAGTTCAGCCCGCACAAATTGCCCGACATACTGGCGGTAAAATGGATGGTTCGTGTCTTTACTAGGAATCCATTCATACGTTTTATCGCCTGTGAATGAGGCTTTTTTTGCCCAGTTGACTCGAACGGACTGCGCTTGCAGGATGGCTGGAAGGGCTAGCAGTGCGGCAACAGTCAATGCGAGCGGAAAAATTGAGCGACGACGACACGAAGGCTTTCTCACAAACTTTCTCCTTTTTCAGTAAAACTTATTGTTTGAGGCTAAACGATTGGATTGCGGGATATCTCTACGATCATGCATCCCCCGCGTTTTACACTCTTTTGGACGTGGCCGTACTCTTTAGGTTGCCTACAGGCAAGATCCGCAGGCTTCGTTTACCGCCTCGGACATCCAAACCAGGAGATTTTCTGCCGAAAATCCAGGCAACATTCACTTGCATTTCGCAAGTGTTTCTGCTAATTGTTTCATGTTGCTTGTATTTTGCAAGTAACATGGACGGCTTACCCCCATGCCGGAAAAGTCAAAATCGAAACGCCGATCCGGATGCCCTGTCAGCATCTCTCTGGAGCAGTTCGGCGATCGCTGGTCGCTGCTGATCATCCGCGACATGATGGTGCGCGGCTACCACACGTTCAAGGAGTTTCAGGAATCCGGCGAAGGTATTTCCACAAATATCCTTTCCAACCGGCTGAAAACTCTGGAAGCGGCCGGGATCCTGATGACGGAGCCAGAGCAGACGGATGGGCGACGCGTGAACTATCGACTGACTCAGAAAGGCATTGACCTTGCGCCGGTGATGCTGGAGCTGTTGCTCTGGGGTGCAAAGTATGAAGCGACGGCAGCGCCCTGCGACTTGATTGCGCACATGGAAAATAGCCGTGAACAGATTCTCGCCGAAACTCGCCGACGATGGCGGGAACGGGATTCGACTCCTCTGATTCCAAAATTTGACGACACTTCGCCTACAGAGTTAGCGCGAGAAACTGAAAGGAGAAAGAAATGAGCAAGGTACGGGTTTTGGTAGGCACGCACAAAGGCGCATTCGTGCTCTCGTCGGACGGAAAGCGCAAAAACTGGGATGTCAAAGGGCCGTTCTTCGGCGGCTGGGAAATGTATCACCTGAAGGGATCGCCCGCCGATCCCAACCGGCTGTATGCCTCGCAGACCAACGGCTGGTTCGGCCAGTTGATTCAGCGCTCCAACGATGGCGGCGAGACATGGGAGCCGGTCGGAAACAAATTCGCCTACGACGGGGTTGCCGGCACGCACCAGTGGTATGACGGCACACCGCATCCGTGGGAGTTCAAACGGGTCTGGCACCTGGAACCCTCGTTGACCGATCCGGACACGGTGTACGCGGGAGTGGAAGATGCGGCATTGTTCCGCTCGACCGACGGCGGCCAGTCGTGGCAGGAGCTTTCCGGATTGCGCAAACACGGCACCGGACCGCGCTGGCAACCCGGCGCCGGCGGCATGTGCCTGCACACAATCCTGCTCGATCCCAGCAACGCAGGGCGCATGTACATCGCCATCTCCGCGGCGGGCGCGTTTCGCACCAACGACGGCGGCACGACCTGGCAGCCCATCAACCGCGGCCTCCATTCGCAGTACATCCCCGACCCGAATGCCGAGGTCGGCCACTGCGTACATCACATTACCATGCACCCATCGCGCCCGGAAGTACTGTTCATGCAGAAGCATTGGGACGTGATGCGAAGCGACAACGCCGGCGACACATGGCAGGAGGTGAGCGGAAATCTGCCGACGGACTTTGGCTTTGCCATCGACGTGCACGCCCACGAGCCGGAGACGCTGTATGTCGTGCCGATCAAGAGCGACTCGGAGCATTATCCCATCGATGGAAAACTGCGGGTCTATCGCAGCCGCGCGGGCGGCAACGAATGGGAGCCGTTGACGAAAGGCCTGCCGCAGCGGGACTGCTACGTGAATGTATTGCGCGACGCGATGAGTGTAGACTCTCTGGACGAATGCGGCGTGTATTTCGGCACCACCGGCGGCCAGGTGTACTGCTCGGCGGATGCCGGCGACAGTTGGGCGCCGATTGCGCGCGACCTTCCCGCCGTGTTTTCGGTGGAGGTACAAACGCTGCCATGACGCCGAGGCTGGTGCGAATCGAGCTGCCCGCGCACTTGCGGACGCTGGCAGGCGTGGGCCGCGAGGTGACGCTCGAAATGAAAGGCGCGATCACGCAGCGTTCTGTGGTCGACGCGCTGGAGGCCCGCTATCCTATGCTGCGCGGAACGATTCGCGACCAGGTGACGCAACAGCGGCGACCGTTCCTGCGATTTTTTGCCTGTGAGCAAGACCTGTCACATGAACCGCCCGATGCTCCACTGCCCGACGCGGTGGTGTCTGGAACGGAACCCTTGATTATTCTTGGTGCCATTGCCGGAGGGTAAAGAGAATCAGGCAGAGAGCCTGTGTTCCTTCATGTCGACGATTCACGGGAGAGCGACGATGCAGAAAATTACACCGTTTTTATGGTTCGACGACAAAGCCGAAGAGGCGGCGAATTTCTATGTCTCGATTTTTAAGAATGCAAAGATTGGGAAGATCACTCGTTACGGAGAGGAAGCCGCAAATGCGTCCGGAAGGCCGCCCGGAACGGTCATGACCGTGTCGTTTCAGATCGACGGGCAGGAATTCATCGCGTTGAATGGCGGCCCGCATTTTCACTTCACAGAAGCAATCTCTCTTGTCGTGAACTGCGAGACGCAGGCTGAAGTCGACGATTTGTGGGTGAAGCTCTCCAATGGCGGCCAGGAGAGCCGTTGCGGCTGGCTCAAGGACAGATACGGCTTGTCGTGGCAAATCGTTCCTTCTGTTTTGGGGAAACTGCTGCACGGCAGTGACGCGAAAAAATCAGCCGCGGCCATGCGCGCCATGCTGCAAATGGACAAGCTCGACATTCGACGCTTACAGGAAGCATACGACCAGGGTTAGGCCCGAGCGTGCTGAGCGGGTGCTCGACGTGGATGCGAATCGATTTCCCGCAAAGACTTCAACCATGCAAGGGCGAAAGGAGAAGAAAATGCAATTGAATGCGTATTTATTGTTCAACGGAAACTGCGAGGAGGCGTTCAAATTTTATGAGCAACACCTCGGAGGAAAAATCGAAGCCATGGTGACCCACGCGGACACGCCGGCGGAGGCGCAAACGCCGCCGGAATGGCGCGACAAGATTTTGCACGCTCGGATGGTTGTAGGCGGCACTGTATTGATGGCTTCCGACGCGCCTCCCGGCCACCAGCAAACACCGCAGGGCTTTTCCATCTCGCTCGGCACGAAAGATATCGCGGAGGCCGAACGCTTGTTCCAGGTATTGTCACAAAATGGCAAGGTACAAATGCCGCTTCAGCAGACATTCTGGGCGAAGCGCTTTGCCATGCTGACCGACCAATTTGGCATCCCCTGGATGATCAACTGCGACTAGGCCTGCTTCTGCCGTCGTAGCGATTGGCGCTGGCAGGCATTGCGTGGAGCGAATGTACGGAGGCACTAGTGTCCGGCTAGAACTAGAATAGATTCAGTTGGTTAGCGAATACAGACAAGTCAGTATGGGATAGAAATGGCTGGAAGGCGCATGAAATCTGGGTTTTCTCGAAG
>JAKAAZ010000196.1 GCA_021802085.1 Acidobacteriota bacterium | reverse complement strand
GACACGGGCACGGCGATCAGCACCTCCCGCGAAATGGAAATGATGAATGGCACCACCATAATGGACAGCACGATCGACGCGGAAAAATAGCTGACACCATAAAACGTGCCATTGAAGATGGGAATCCAGCCAAAGTATTTCTGAAAGTACGGCACCACGGTAAACAGCACCGGAATCAAAAGAAAAATTCCAATCAGCCCGTAGATCACGCTGGGCACCGCCGCCAGCAATTCAATCAGGAATGTCAGCGCATTGGACAATTTGCGCGGTGCCAGCTCCGCCAGGAAAATCGCGGAGCCAAGCCCGATGGGGATGGAAATCGCCAGCGCCAGCAACGAGGTCACCACCGTGCCATAGACAAAGGGCCACGCCCCGAACACGCCATTCACCGGGTCCCATGTGCTGTCGACTAAAAAATGCCATCCGAAAGCGTGCCGCGAAAGCCGCGAATAGACCCACAGGTGCTGCACCAGTAGTGCTGTGATGACGAGTATCGACCATCCGCCCGCCAGGGTGATGAGATGGACGACCTCATCCCCCTTCCGCAGGCGTTCCCACCATGTCTGTTTCCTATCCAGTCCCCGGGATTGAAATGGGATCTCAGGGACAACAAGCGCAGCCTTGGCCATCTGTTACTCCTGACAGTTCTGCAACCCTAGTATTGCAGCTTCTTCATTTGCAGCAGTTCCTTCTGTACAACAGCCGCAGGCAAAGGAGCATAGGTCAGAGGACCGCAATATTGCTGGCCTGTCGTCAAACCCCAGCGCAGAAATGCTTTCAGCGCCTTGGCTTTCGTCATATCGTTCAGCTTCTCCGGAATCAGCAACCATGTGTATGTAGAGATGGGGTAGGCGTTTGCGCCAGGCGCATCCGTAATGGAAACGCGGAAGTCCGTCGGCATCGTCTTGGTGGCCCCAGCCGCGGCAGCCGTCACCGAGTTCAAGTCGGCCTTGATGAAATTGCCGGAACTGTTTTTCACGTCGCCATAAAGAATGTGGTTTTGAACGGCATAAATCAGTTCAATATAACCGATCGAGTTCGGAATGCGCCGAATCAGACCGGCTACTCCTTCGTTTCCTTTTCCACCCAGGCCTACCGGCCAATTCACTGACGTTCCCACGCCAACTTTGCTCTTCCATTCCGGGCTCACCTTGGCCAGATAATCCGCCCAGGTATAGGTCGTACCGGAACCGTCCGAACGGTGGATGACTACAATATTGGCATTCGGCAGCCGGACGCCCGGATTCGGTCCCTGAATCTCGGGATCGTTCCATTTCGTGATTTTTCCCAGATAGATGCCCGCCAACGCGGCTGGCGTAAATTTCAGCGTGGCGGTCACGCCGAGAACATTATAGGAAGGCATCGCCGCGCCCAGCGCCGTTGGGAAATGCAGGATGGCTGTTCCGCGTTTTTGCTGTGCTTCGGCCAGTTGCTCGTTCGTCATGGGGCCGTCGGTCGCGCCAAATTCCACCGTGCCTTCAATCAACTGGCGGATACCGCCGCCCGAGCCGATGGACTGGTAATTCACCTCCACGTTGGGATACATCGCGTGATAGTGGCTGGCCCAGCTGGAGTAAAGAGGATAGGCAAATGTCGATCCCGCTCCAGTGAGCGAGATCTGCTGCGCGAAGGCGCTTGCGGTGGTGATAATAGCCAACGCAAGAAGTCGACGAATCATTGAGGGTCCCTCTTAATAATATCGGGATCGAAAAATTCAAGCGCCAGTTTCCCGGTCGCTGCTGTGCTTTTCGGAGGCACATCTCTTTCTAGACTATCCGCGTGAAAATACGATGAATTTGCCTTGAAATCCTTCGTAACATGGCCCGGAAAACGCCGCATCGGTTCAGCTCGAAATCCCTGACAAGTCTCGGCCTTCGTTGACATAGGGGCGAGCGAACCCCTAGTATCAGGCTCCAGCCATTCCTGAGTGCGACTCACGGCAGCGAACGAAACGTTCAGAAGGAGCCAAGGATGCAGCGACGGGATTTCTGCAAAATGATCGCGGCGGCGGGATTGCGCGTCAGCTTGCCCACTCAGTATCGCTCGAAGAGAGACTATGCGGCGGTGCTGAAAGTATCGCTGACCTAAGCGCGAATCCAGAGGTACTCCGAAGCCGCTACCGCGTCTGGTCAGAAATCCGCGAAACCTATACACTGCAAGTCGTGTCGACAACAACGATGGCCCACGATCCTTCTCCTACCGCAAAGCTGGCATTCAGCGAGATCTCCGCGGACATTCTCCAATCGGAGATACGCGCCATGTCCGTCGAGTCCGACCGGGTTCATGGAATCAATCTTGCCCAGGGAGTGTGCGATACCGATCCACCGGCGGCGGTCGTCGAAACCGCCATCGCCGCCATTCGCAGCGGGCATAATATCTACACGCGTCTGGATGGCATCGCCACATTGCGCGCTGCCATCGCCAAAAAACTGGCACAGTACAACCGCATCCACTCTGATCCCGAATCCGGTCTGCTGGTCACCTCTGGCGCGACCGGCGGTTTCCATGCCGCCTGCATGGCGCTGTTGAATCCTGGCGACGAAGTCCTGCTCTTTGAACCCTTCTATGGTTTCCACCGACACATCCTGCAATCCCAACGCGTAACGCCAGTCAGCGTATTGCTCGAGGCCCCTCATTGGGAGCTGGATCTTGACCGGCGGCGGCAAGTCATCACCGGTAGAACGCGCGCCATTGTCATCAATACGCCCTGCAATCCATCCGGCAAAGTATTCACCCGCGCCGAGTTGGAAGCCATCGCCGACCTTGCCGAACAGCACGATCTGTTCGTCATCACCGACGAAATTTACGAGTATTTTTTATACGGCGGCGCGCAGCACATCAGCTTCGCCTCGCTCCCCGGTATGGCGGAACGCACCATTACCCTCTCCGGCTTTTCGAAAACGTTCAGCATCACAGGTTGGCGGCTGGGATATCTCGCAGCGGACCCTCGATGGATTCCAGCCATCGGCTACTTTCACGACCTCACCTACATATGCGCGCCCTCGCCCTTGCAACACGGCGCAGTCGCCGGTCTGTTGGATCTGTCGAATGATTTCTACACCGCGCTGGCCACCGAGTATCAACAAAAGCGAGATGAACTCGTCGACGCTTTAATCGCCGCCGGCCTGACACCGTCCGTTCCCGATGGCGCCTACTATATCCTCGCCGACGCAACCCACCTGCCCGGCGCGACAGCAAAGGAACGGGCACGGAATCTTCTCGCCCGCTGCGGCGTAGGCTCTGTTGCCGGAACTGCATTCTTCACCGAAGGGCGAGGCGAAAATCTGCTCCGCTTCTGCTACGCCAAGAAGCCGGCAGAACTCGCCGAAGCCTGCCGCCGCCTGCGATCGCTCGACGATACGCCGGTCGAGGGAATAACCCGTTGAAGCTCACGCGGCGCGGTCTCGCCAAGGGACTTGTCACCAGCGGAGTCGCCCTCGCTGGACTTCCTGGCCTGCTCGACGCCCAAATCCGTGCAACCTCCGCCGGGGAACACACCACACCATGGCTCCCCGTTCACCCCGGCGTTTGGCGCGCGACCATCGGCAAGCCCGAAGCAATCACCCCCGTCTCGACGCGCCTTGTCCCTCCACAAACGGAAGCCTTCGCACGATTGCCTCGCATCCACGAGATTCCACTACCGAAACTCGCCGGCGAGATCACGCCCCGCGGCTGTGTCGTTTCCCTTCCGCTCCGTCAGAATGAACTACTCTACGGACTTGGCCTGCAATTTCTTTCGTTCGAACAGCGCGGCAAAAAGAAGGTCGTCCGCGTCAATGCGGATCCAAAAATGGACACTGGCGACAGCCACGCGCCAGTTCCCTTCTATGTCACCACAGAAGGCGTCGGCATTCTGGTCGACACGGCGCGTTATGCGGTCTTCTATCTTGGCGATGCGCGCCCGAAACCCACGCACCCGCTGGCAACCGTAACGGCGAGCAACCCCGATCCAAACTACACGCACAGCCTGCAAGACAGCGACACTGGCCGCATCACGATCGAGGTTCCGCGCACTTCGGGCGTCGATGTCTATCTCTTCGCTGGACCCTCGATGCTCGACGCCGTGCGTCGCTACAACGTTTTCTCTGGCGGCGGCCCTGTGCCTCCAGAGTGGGGACTCGGCTTCTGGTATCGCGCCGACGCTCGTGCGACGCAGCAGTATGTTCTCGATCTCGCTCGCGAGTTCCGGGACAGCAAGATTCCCTGCGATGTGATCGGGCTCGAACCCGGCTGGCAGTCTCACGCGTACTCCTGTACTTTCGTCTGGGACACGAACCGTTTCCCTGACCCGAAGGCCTTTGTACGTTCGGCGCAGGGCCTGCAGTATCGAGTGAATCTTTGGGAGCACGCTTTCACCCATCCCGCCTCACCATTGTTCCCGCCGCTGGAATCTTATTCCGGCGACTACGGAGTATGGGGCGGCCTGGTTCCTGATTTTCAAGGTGCGCAGGCCCGCGAGCGCTTTGGCGACTTCCACGGCAGGACGCTGATTGACATGGGCATCAGCGGCTTCAAGCTGGATGAGTGCGACAACTCCGACTACACCGGCGGCTGGTCCTTCCCAGAGTTAAGCCGCTTCCCTTCCGGCGTCGATGGCGAGCAAATGCACAATCTCTTCGGCCTTCGCTATCAAGCGGCACTCTGGGAACAGTTCCGTCAGCGGCGCCAGCCCACCTATGGTCTGGTACGCTCCAGTGGAGCGTTGGCCGCCCCCTATCCCTTCGTCCTCTACAGCGATCTGTACGACCACCGCGAGTTCATTCGCGCTCTCGCCAACTCTGGATTCAGCGGCCTGCTCTGGTGCCCCGAGGTGCGCGATGCCGTCAGCGTCGAAGACTTGATTCGAAGGCTGCAAAGTGTCGTCTTCTCGCCTCTCGCGATGGTCAACGGCTGGTACATTCAGAGTCCGCCCTGGAAGCAACTCAACCGCAAGCTGAATAACGCGGGCCAGTTGATGGCAAACTGGCAGCAGGTAGAAGCGCGTTGCCGAGAGATCATCGGCTGGCGCATGCAGCTTGTGCCATATCTAACAGCAGCGTTTCAGCGCTACGCGTATGACGGCACACCACCGTTCCGCGCGCTGGTTCTCGACACGCCCACAGATACGAACCTGAATACAGTCGATGATCAGTACATGGTGGGAGATCGCATGATGGTCGCTCCGCTCTTTGCCGGCGAACCCAGCCGCGATATCGTGCTGCCCGCCGGAACGAACTGGCACAATTTCTGGACCGGTGCCCGCATTCCGGGCGGCAG
Organism: Acidobacteriota bacterium; assembly: GCA_021802085.1. Lineage (GTDB taxonomy): Bacteria > Acidobacteriota > Terriglobia > Terriglobales > Acidobacteriaceae > JAKAAZ01. The sequence continues at coordinate 1,320 of JAKAAZ010000196.1, read as the reverse complement.
CAAGATCACCGTACCTGCATCGACCGAAAACATCCCCGTGTATGTCAAAACCGGCAGCGTGATCCCATGGGCCGACGTCGCGCTCTATGCCGAAGCGCCGGCGACCCACAGGCTCACCGCACGCATTTACGGCAATGGCTCGCTTCCCTTCGAAATGGGCATCCATGGAGAGACGCTGCGCCTCGCCTGGCGCACCGGCCACGGTTCCGCGACCGGCAGCAGCAAGTACCAGGTCCACAAATGGCAGCAGATCGGCTGAAGATGCGAGCGCTGCGTCCCTTCGCTCAATGTGCTCTTGCAACCGGTTCCTGCGGCAACTGGGGATGGAGTGCATGTGGAGTGGGCGAGGACATTAAACCGAGAAAGAACTTCTCAAACCGGACCGAATCCACGTCCATTTGCATATGGACCTTTTGCAGGTCCAAGGCTGGCTTGTCCGCCTCCGACCACACCAGCGTATCCCCATAACTGCCGCCTTTCTCCAGGCTCACATCCATATAGACATATCGTTCGCGCGTAATCAGACTCGGATCCAGCCACGCGGCCGCTGCCAACTCATCCCACATATAGTCGAGGTCGCCAGATTTGCGCTCCGTGTATCGGGCGATATATTGTGCGGCAGTGCTGTGCGTTTGGCGCAACTTCTGTAGCATTTCGTTTGTAAGATGGGTTTCGATCGATACGTCCACCGTTGTCGCGGTGATTTTTGCCCAGTGCGCATGCAGCGTCATGCTGGATGCTTCCGGATCGAACCATAGGTTGAATTCATGCCGCGGGTCATCGACAAATTCCGGATCGTCCGTGTGCGGATTGACGCTGCCGCCCATGATCACCAGCTCTTCGGCAAGTTCCGCAAACTGCGGATCGAGAGTGATCGCTTGCGCGATGTCCGTCATCGGCCCGGCGGCATAGATGGTGACCTGGTGCGGATGCGTATGCACCATCCGAATAAGAAAGTGCGCGGCTCCCTCCTCATCCGGCTTCGTCGTCGGGCTTCCTTCCCGCATGGGAGGAATCTCATCGGGCGCATGATTTGGCCGGAAGCTGCTCCATGCGCCTTGATAGGAAATCTTGCCGTGCATCTGCTCCCACGCCTGTGTCCATTGCTTTGTGCGGATCAATGGAGAACTAGCGCCCGGCACCACCGGGATGTCCGTGCGCCCCATCAATTCCAGCAGCCGAAGCGCATGCGCAACGGTGATGTCAAGCTGCTTGTGTAAAAAGGCGGAGGGTGCGGGTTTTCCATTCGAGGTTGAATCGGTGGAAGATCGAATAGATGATTCGGTCCACGCTCGCTACGTTGACAAAGCACACCATGGG
>JAKAAZ010000195.1 GCA_021802085.1 Acidobacteriota bacterium | reverse complement strand
TGGATCAGATACTGGCGCGACGCTTGCAAGATGGCGATCCTGGCGGACACATGCGGAGGGGCCTGGATGCGTTTCCATTTCCCGCGATGGCCGAACGCGTGTGGCAGCAGTATTTCATCCCGGGCGGAAAGAGCGAACGAACGCCGTACCGGGTGGCGCCGCCGCACAAGAAAGACAACCCGCGCGAATTGATTGAGCTGGATATTGTCAGCAATTTCGTGGAGGTATTTCTGGCTCGCCAGGGCCACGCGAATCCAGTGGGAATCAATTATCTGGAAAAGGTCCAGACGGCACATCTGCCTACGATTTATGGGGCGATGCTGGCTGGGGTTGGATATGTGGTGATGGGTGCAGGCATCCCGCTGAAAATTCCAGGCGTGCTGGATCGCCTGGCTGAGCATCAGCCGGCGGAATACACGGTGCATGTTACGGGCGCGCTGGAGAGCGATGATACGACGATGCACTTCGATCCGCGCGACTGTATGGAGTACGAGCTTGCTCCGCTGACGCGGCCAAAATTTCTCGCGATCGTTTCGTCCAATACGCTGGCCGCGACCATGCTCAAGAAGGCGAATGGCAGAGTGGATGGGCTGGTGATTGAAATGCGGACGGCGGGCGGACACAACGCTCCTCCGCGGGGGAAGGTCCAGCTTTCGGAAGCGGGCGAACCCATCTACGGTGAGCGGGATGCCATCGACATCGAAAAACTGCGCGAGCTGGGCGTGCCTTTCTGGTTGGCGGGCGGATATGGGCATCCGGAGAAGTTGCGTGAAGCGCTGGCGCAGGGCGCTGCGGGAGTGCAGGTTGGGACCGCATTTGAGTTTGCCGTGGAGTCTGGATTGCGTGAGGACTACAAGCAGGCGCTGCTGGCCAAGGCGATTGCCGGCGAGGCGCATGTCTTTACGGACCCGCTGGCATCGCCGACGAGATTTCCATTCAAGGTTGCTCGCCTGGAGGGCACCGGTTCGGAACCGGAAGTGTATGCCGCCAGGCCGCGGATTTGCGATCTGGGCTTTCTGCATGAGCCGTATCGAACGCCGGATGGCGGAATTGGCTATCGTTGTGCCGCCGAACCGCTGAGCCTCTATGTTGCGAAAGGCGGCAATGCGGAAGATTCCGCAGGTAGAAAATGCCTGTGCAATGCGTTGCTGGCGAACATCGGCTATCCGCAGGTGAGGAATGGAAGCCGGACAGAACAGGGAGTGGTGACCGCCGGCGACGATCTGAGCTGCGTCCCGCAATTCCTTGCTCCGGGCCGCTCCAGCTATAACGTGGCGGACGTGATCCACATACTGCTGCAGGGGCTTCACCCTTCTCGGCCGCGGGAGGTGTACGAGCCTGTGATGGAGTCCGTTTGCTAGGCAGGCGGCAGGCTATCCTTGCTTCGCGATGAAGCAGGGAAGAACCGTGCACTCGCGGCATATTCGTCCGCTCCAACTCCCACATCTCAAAATCGAGATGGGGGTGCCCAGATTTGGGCACCGCCGCGGGTGAAATATATATCCACACCTCCGAGATGAAGCGGAATCAGCGGCAGACGTGATGACCGTCACGAACAGATGTGCAGGGCGTCACTGCCGATCGGTCTGACTTGAGCCCAGTCTTGTAAGTTGGGAACTCCGTCCACGGAGGTTGTTATGGAGCTGTCCAGTCATGCTGTTGCCGCCATTGAGTCCGAACATTTGGGCAATGCCTTTCAAAAACTGTTGGTCGCCATTGACTTTTCCAAGTCCTCCAGTGCCGCGCTCGCGTATGCGGAAAATCTAGCCAGGTTGTACGGTTCGGAAGTTCTGCTGGCGCATGTGGTGAGTATCGTCAACGCCTCCTCCCCGGATATTGGGGCGGTGTACACCGCGCCGGAGATCGGGCAGGCGATGGCGGAGGACCTGGAACAACTGGCAAGCCAACTCAGGCAGGAGGGAATCCAGAGCCGGGCGATTCTCGCGGAAGGCCCGGTAGCCGAAGAGGTGGAACGAATCGTTCAGAAGGAGAAGCCAGACCTGCTGCTGGCCGGTACGCACGGCGCGCATGGTTTGGAGCGGCTGATTCTTGGCTCGGTGGCCGAGTCGATTCTGCGCACGGTGTCCTGTCCTGTGTTGACGGTGGGACCGGGATGCGACGACATTCCGCGGAAGAGCCTTGCGTTGCGAACCATTCTCTATGCCTCGGTGGTGCGGCATCCATCGGAAAGCGCTTTGCGTTATGCGGCTTCTCTGGCCCGGACGACACATGCGCAGATTGACCTTGTCCATGTCGTCGAGGAGATTCCCGAGATGCCGGGAAGGGAACTGGACATGGAGATGCAGTCTCAGACAGACATGCTGGTCGATGCGCTGAAGGGGTCGGGCATCCAGGTGCAGGTGCATCATGTATACGGGGAACCGGTCGAAGCGATGATCCGCCAGTCCATTCGCAATAGAGCGGACTTGATTGTGCTGGGTGTGGAGCGAAGCAGGAAGCTTGCCTCCCTGTTGCCTGCGGGGATCGCGTATCGGCTGATCTGTTCGGCACAATGCCCGGTGGTCACATTGAAAAAGGACGGACTTGAGCATCGCGGATAAGATAGAGCCGGGGGGAACCGCACATGGTCAGAGAAGCGAGAATCCACACCACTGTCCTTATCATTGAAGGCCTCTTGATGATCGGCCTTGGTCTCACGCTGTTTTGGGTGAGCACTACGATGACCAACATTTTTTTCGAAGCCACAGGATCGATCGTGGCGGTGTTGATCACAGCAACGGGGCTGCTGCTGGTTGGCGTCATCGACTGCATCGCTGGATTGGCGGTGCATAGAAACCATCGGCGGGAACTGCACGTGTATCTTCTGCTGGGAATCACTTCGCTGGTTGCGGGATTGTTCTTCTGGCTGAGTACGTGGGGCTCAGTGCAGTTGCTGGCCTTGCTCGCCGGGCTGCAGGGACTGGTGTGGGGAGGCTGGGATTTGCACTTTGCCTCTCGCTTGCACGCCCATCCACGGGAACGAATGATAATGCGCATTCTGGGAGGGATCACCATTCTCCTGGGACTGTTGCTGATTGCCGGAATGGAGCTTACGAGTCGTGGCGCGCTAGTGTTGTTGGCCGGTTATTCGACTTATATCGGAATTTATATTTTGATGATCGGACTCTATATTCATCGTCCATGGAAGAAGGTTTTGCCGCTGGGAACACGTGTCAATCCTTTGGCGAGGACACCGATCGGGTGAGCGTAGCCGCGATCATTTCAATTGCGCGCCCTGGACCAGGACAGTCAGGATTTGCAGCGCGCTGTTTGCGGCATTCCAGTCGAAGAGAACAAGGTCGGCCTCCGCGCCGATGCGCAGAGCACCGCGGCGGCCAGCGAAGCGGCCTGGATTTTCTGTTGCCATCTGGATAGCGCCGCCGAGCGCAACACCCTCGATGCCCGCAGCATGCGCGATCCCATCCACCAGAGGACGATACGCACCGGCCAGGAAGCCTCCTCCGATGGCGCTGACGATGCGGTCCTCGGATGTGACCTGGACCGCGCCGCCAACAGCCGTGTCGTAGAAGCCGGGCGACATCCCGCCTAAAGCCACAGAATCCGAGACAAGAATGCTGCGACTGATTCCCTTGGCGCGGACCATCGACTTGAGTGTGTCTTGTGGGAGATGATGGCCATCGGCGATGAAGGTCGCGGCGAGGCGGTCGTCCGCAAGCTGCGCCCAAAGCAGGTTTGGGTGGCGGGGAAGCGGGCTGCCGAGTCCATTGCCGAGGTGCGTGGACAAGGTCGCGCCCGCGTCGGCGGCGGCATGAATCTGCGCCGGCGTTGCATGGCTGTGACCGATCGCCATCACAACGTCTTTTTTTGCGAGCGCAGAGATGAATTCCAAAGCGACTTCATTGTGCGGAGAGATTGTGACCATGCCGACCAGATTGCCGGAGGCTGCCTGCCAACGCTCAAACTCCGGCAGACTGGCAGGGCGGATATATTCTTTTGCGTGCGCGCCGCGCGGGCCGTCCTCGACGGAGAGGTACGGTCCTTCGACGTGGACAAACGGAACGGCGTGGGCCACCGTCGGGCTGGCACGGCGGGCTTTGGCAATCGCACGGAGGGCACGAATGATTTTTTCTTCGGAAGCGGTGACGATGGTGGGAAGAAACGTAGTCACGCCCATCGAAAGCAGCGTCTGGGTCAGGGCAATCACGACGTCGGCATCCACGGTATCGGAATTGATGTCGCTGCCGCGGTAGCCATTCACCTGCAGGTCAATGAAACCGGGCGAGAGCCAGGCTGACTCGTCGGCAAGGCTGGGCGCAATCGCTTGAATGTGTCCATCGACGAAGTTGACTTCGAGTACGGCTCCGCTCGATGGATCGCGCCCGGTAATTGTTTTGGATTTCATCGTGCCCCTCAAGCGAAGGGAATGAAACAGAAGATCCCTTCAAGGCTGTCATAGCGTAAGCAATGGATCGAAAGCGTAATATTTAGTGGAGGTGCTGTCCAAATTCGAATGTGTCGCAATCGTAGCAAAAACGGCGGTCCTCCGGGCGCGGGATTTCGTTGCCGGGGCAGAGCGAGTGGTCAAAATAAGGATATACAAGAAGTTTTTGGAAGTTTTTGGGATAAAAATTATGGAGACAGGAAGTCGCACGATGCAAACCATTCAAGTGGGCCGTTTGAAAGTGGAGATTCATCCCGACGGCAAGTCCGCGGGCGTCGCAGCGGCGCATGCGGTTGCGGAACATCTGCGACAGCAAACCAGCGCGGCCGAGGAGATCGCGGTAATTTTTGCCACGGGAGCATCGCAACTGGAAACGCTGCGCGCGCTGACCGGCACACCGGGTCTGCCGTGGAATCGGGTGAATGGTTTCCATCTGGATGAATACGTGGGCATCGATGAGAACCATCCTGCATCGTTCCGCCGGTATTTGCGAGAGAACCTGACGGATCGGGTGGCGATGCTGGAGTTTCATGCCATTCACGGAAGCGCGGCGGATCCGCAAGCCGTGTGCCGCGAGTACGCGCGACAGCTGCGTGTTGCCGATCCGCAGCTATGCCTGCTGGGCGTGGGGGAAAATGGACATCTGGCATTCAACGATCCGGCCGAGGCGGACTTCCACGACGCGGAGGACGTGAAGATTGTCCATCTGGATGCGGTGTGCCGGCAGCAGCAGGCGGCGGAGGGCTGGTTCAAGACGCTTCAGGATGTTCCGACGCGGGCGATCACGTTGACTATTCCGGCGCTGTTCCGTGTGCCGAAACTGATCGTGACGATTCCCGGCAGCCGCAAGGCGACAATCATGCGGCGCACGCTGACTGAGGCGATTTCGACGGAGTGCCCTGCGACGATTCTGCGCACGCATCCGGATGCGACGGCGTACATTGACAGAGCGGCGGCCGCGGAGTTGGGCGATTTATTGTCCAGCTAGAGTGGTTTCGCAGTTACTGGAATGCGGAGGTTTTGCTTCACCCCGAGATTGCAGGGTCGGTTGGAAATGCTCTCGGCGGCGGATTGATTGGCGAAGCGCTGGATTTATTGTTCGGCGGAGGGCGCGGCCAGGGTATTCAGGAAATTGCTGACGGCTTCGAGCCACTGCGGTTGTGTGAATACCGGCACACCGCGCGGCGCATTGATCTCTACGGACTGCTTTGGAGCGGTGGCGCTGGCGTACAGTTTCGCAGCGCCGGGAGCGTATTCCGGCACCGTGGGAGTGACGAGGATCAGCTTCGGCATTGGCAGCCTGGGCACAATGTGCGTGATATCGAATCGATCCTGAAAGACGAGCCACATGGGCAGCAGATGGATATGTTGCTCACGTTTCACTTCCTGGGTGAATGAGGGTTGCGGATCTTCAAGAATGATTCCCGCGATCTTCGGCGACTGCTGCGCCACAGTTGCAGCGACGGCAGCACCGAGGCCCGCTCCGTAGACGACGATGCGATGCGGAGGGATGTGGCGCATTCCAGTTAGATAATCGAAGGCGGCGATGCCGTCGGCGTAGGCTTTCTGCTGCGAGGGATGTGTGTTCTGGCTGGCTCCGAAGCCGCGATAGTCGAACGCAAAGACTGGAATGCCGAGCGCGTGAAAGGCCTTGAGCGCGTCGACATTTTCCGGCAAATCCGTGCGGCCATTGGGACAAAACAGCAGGACCATCTGTGACGGAGCGGGGGACGGAGCCGACGGCTGGCTGGCGCCGATGGTTGTCGATGGAATCCACCAGCCATCCAACTGCTCCATTCCTTCTTCGGTGGTGTCGAACCGCACATTTGTAACTGGCAGGCCGCTTTTGGCAGCGGCTGACGCGAGACTGGCGGTGGTTTCCTGGACCGGGAAAAATGTGAACTGCCACTGGCCCTGATAGAAGAGAAGACAAACCGTGAGATAGAGCGCGAGGCCGGCTACAGCCAGGACGATGAGAAGAGCCTTGACCAGCCAGCGTCCGCTTACCACTTCCGCGCTGTTTAACTGATTCGCAGGCGGGCGGGGCGCGCTAGTGGTGCGGCCTCGGCGGGGTCGAAGACGGTCATGATTTTCGACCGCAGGCTGGGGTTCCTTTCGATGTTTCGCCACAAAATCGACTCTATCGCAAATTGCGGGCGCGCGTGGGCCGGAGCCGCCGCACTCCAGTGGACGCGAAGAAAATTGTCATTCGTGGCGAAAGAGCCCGACGATAC
>JAKAAZ010000005.1 GCA_021802085.1 Acidobacteriota bacterium | reverse complement strand
AGCCTGTCGGGCATAGATTTTTCGTCGTTTAGAATCAACAATTCACCAAATCTACCACGTTTGGTAGGTTATTGATTCTATGTGGTTTATCAAATTTCCAACTCTTATGAGCGACACACTCCTAGAGAGCGAAATGGCGTACTAATTCTCCGGAGCAGAGTATGGAAAAGGCCACATTTGGAGCGGGATGTTTCTGGAGTGTGCAGGCTTCATTTGATCGGATTCCCGGAGTGGTGGAGACGAAGGTGGGCTATGAGGGTGGAACTCTCGAAAACCCTACCTATCGAGATGTTTGCACGGATCGGACCGGCCATGCGGAAGTTCTGGAAATCACGTTCAATCCGTCGCGCGTAAGCTATCAACAGCTGCTTCTCGCATTCTTCTCGGAGCATGACCCGACACAGTTGAATCGACAGGGACCCGATCACGGAACGCAATACCGCTCAGTCATTTTTTATCATTCACCTGAGCAGCAGCAGGCCGCGACTGCAACCATCGCTCGCCTCACGGCTGAGCACAAATTTTCCAAACCCATCGTCACGCAGGTCGTTCCCGCAGAAACTTTCTGGCCAGCGGAAGAGTATCACCAGAAATATCTGGAAAAACGCGGCGCTACCAGCTGCCACATTTAGATTTCGAGGACCTGTACTTCCAGAGTCAGGCAATCGGATCATCGATCTTTGCATCTTTTCTCAAAATTCCGCAGCCTTCCCAGACCACGTGGTCATTCCTCTATATTTGCAATAGTGCGCGAAATCCCAACGACTACAAACGCGATGTCCGGACGCAGCATACTCGGCTCACGTCTACTCGCCGTGCAGGCGCTTCGCGCGATTGCTGCATTGCTCGTCGTCTGGGTGCATTCGATCGATGCGGCAGAGTTCTTTGCCGTCCCGCGGCAAAGCAGATTCTTCCATTGGGAGAACTACGGAGCCTGCGGCGTTGACATTTTTTTCGCCATCAGCGGCTTCATCGTTTCCCAGGTGGCTGTGCGCCTTGCGGATCGGAATGCCGGTCACCGGTCAGCTAGTGCTCGCGAGTTTCTGACAAGGCGGATTACACGCATCTTCCCGCTCTACTGGATTTTGACATGTGTGGTCCTTATGATCGACGAACTTGGAAAGCATAAGGTCCATTGGCATTCATTTCATTGGTTACCCACGCTACTGTTGCTTCCGTCGCAGCACTATCGGGGAAATGCTCCTTTGCTTTCGCTCGGCTGGAGCTTGATGTTCGAAATGTATTTTTATTTCATCCTGACGGCCTTCATGGTGTGGGCGCCACGTTCATTGGCGCGGAATACCGCGATATTCCTGTGCGGGATGGTGATCGCGGGAACACTGGTGGGCATCCATCGCCCATTGCTCGTGATCTGGATGAATCCGATCGTCCTGGAATTTGTTTTCGGTTGCATTATTGGGTTGGTCTTCGCGCATACTCAGAAAAATGGCGCCAGCACGACAAGTATCGGCCCTTGGCTGGCCGCCGTTGGAGCGGTATTGCTGGCGGCAACGATATTTACCGGATACGGCCAGGCGAGCGAGCAAGATTGGATCATGGCGGGATATTATTGCTGGCTGCGTGTGGGCGTTTGGGGAGTGCCGTCCGCTCTACTCGTCGCGGGCATGATCTTCTGGAATCCAGCCATGCGCTCCATGCCAGCGCGACTGTTGGTCTTTCTCGGCGATGCGTCGTACTCCATTTATCTCTGTACGATTCCGGCGCGCAGCGTGGTGGAACATTTCTGGCGGATTTTCGGCAGGTTTGGAGCCGATACCGGAGTACTTCTTGGGGCCATGTTCTGCATCGTCGTTGGTGTGATCTGTTATCTATTCATTGAACGGCCACTCATGCGTGCTTTCCATAACTGGTACAAGCCGATTCCGCTTCATTCAACGTCGGCATGAATAAATAAATTGCAGCGAAGCGGTATATCAGCGCGGACCCTTGGGAAAGAGCTGATAGAGAACGATGCCCGCCCGATTCGTGCGGTCGAGATCGGGAAAAATGGCACGTTTCACCATGCGACGTTCTGCCCCCACTGCATCCTGGCGCAGCGTAGGGTCGTGTGTCCAGGTCATGAACCAGCCTGGATGATATACGTCGACCTTCTGCGCCAATGGCATGGACCCATCGCTGTCCATGGCTGGGAAGCCGCCGCTCAACAACGAAATTTCGTCCGCGCCACGGCCAATCAGCAGTTCGTTCGACGCAGCGTTGGCTTGATGTTGTGCGACGATCACCTGCTTGATTCCTATGCTGGCATCGACCAGGCTGTACCGGGGATGCAACAGATATTCGCCGATCGATGCGATGTTCCACGCTATGGAGACAACGATGCAGCCGACTATGATGATTCCGACGCGGCGATGCTGCTGCCATAGCCATTCTGCAAAGATCAGAGCGAGCCAGATCGTGGGGACAATCACCGCAACAAAATATCGCGGCGGCCCGTCGTAGTGGAAGACGATAAACGCAGCGTATCCGGTCTCCCATAGAAATGCGGTGGTGAAGAGAGTATCGAGCCACAAAAACCGCAGATGTACTATTGCGGCCACAAAGCTTGCCAATGCCAAGGGAAATAGCACCGGATCGACCCATGTTCCACGAAAGAAAAAGCGCAGCAGGCGAGGGGGAGAATTTTCCAGTTGCCAGAGGGGGTTCACCGCCAGAATGATCTGGGCATCTTCGCGAAATCGAAAAAACCAGATCAGCTTCGCAGAACCAAGCAGAAGGAGAATTGTGCCTAAAGCTGTCGCAATGAGCTTCCAGCTAGCCAGGCGGCTCGATCCATTCGTTTCTCGGTTGCTTGCCCAAATAGGATAGAGAACAGCCGGCAAGACGAAAGCTCCCGTCGTTTTTGTGAGTGTCATGAGAGTAAATGCGACACCGACGGCAACAGCCAGAGCATAATCTCCCGGACGCACGCGGCCCGCCAGATAGATGGCAAGCAGCAGAAACATGACGAATGCCGGTTCGAGTAAAGCGAGGCGTCCAAAGAAAAATCCGAGTGCATTCGCCGCAATTAGAAACGCGGTAACCCAAGCGAACGATTTTGATCGATACTGCCGCGATACCGCATAAGCAAGCAGGACACTCAGCCAGATGCAAGCCACGGCCAGCGACCGTGCTGCGGTCACGCTGATCCCGGTAAAGTGAAACAGCAGCCCCACCATCAGCGGCCACACCGGCATAAACACACCGGGATTCCAGCCTCCCGGAACATATGCATGACCTAACGTGAAATGCTGAAGCGCGGCGCCGGTATAGAAGCCTTCGTCGGTAAACCTCGCGCCATCCTGACTGTAAAAATGGTAATCGGGAAAGTCTGCGCGGATATGCCAAAGCCGGAGCGCCAGCAGGCACAGTGTCAGCACCAGAAGAACCGAACGCCATCTATGTCGCATGCCGGCTAGCTCATGCCTTTTTTTCTTCGTGATATTCCTGCTCCGTGTTTACGGCCCACAGGTTGGACTTGTCGTGTACATCGTTCATGATATTTTCCGCCGCTGCCATCGCCGTCAGCATGGAATGGTCCTGATTATTGTATTTGTGCATTCCATTACGGCCCACCAGAAATAGGTTTTCCAGCCGATCGGTAAATTTCTGGATGACGTCAAATCGATCATAGGTCCCAAAATATGCCGGATAGGTTTTGGGCACGCGCACCACATGACCATCCAGCACGTCGGATTTACGCAGAATGCCGATCTTTTCCATCTCCGCGACGGCGAACTTCTTGATGTCCTCATCCGACATTTTCCACAGCGGATCGGTGTCGTTGCAGAAATACTCCAGGCCGATCCACATCTTGGTTGGATCGGCAACCATCCACGGACTCCAATTATTGAAGATTTGTAAACGACCCACAGTAACGTCCGGCTCTTGAATATAAATCCACGTATCCTTCAGAGGGCTGCCATCCGGTTCAGTTACCAGCAACTTATTCACTAAGAGCCCCACGGTAATGAAATCTCGATAGATCAAACCTTCGCTCACTTCCTTCACATCCGCCGGTATGGGGCATTGCAGGCTGCGAATCAGGTGTTGAATGGGCATGGTGGAGATCACATAGTTGGCCGGATAGACGTGAGTTTTTCCTTTGGCATCGATCGCTACAACTTCGGAAATCTTGTTTCCCTCGACTCGAAGCTCTGTCACGCGGGTCTGCATGTGCAGGTCGCCGCCATTCTCCTGTACCATCGACGCCACATGTTCCCAAAGCTGACCGGGGCCAAATTTTGGATACAGGAAGCGTTCGATCAGAGAAGTTTCCACCCCCTTCTGGCTCAGGTCGCCGGAATTTTTTTTCGAACCCGAGAATGCTTGTTTCACAAAATGCTTGACCGCGCTGGTCAGCGACAAGCCCTTGATGCGCTGCGCTCCCCATTCCGCGCTGATGTGCCGAGGATGCACGCCCCACACTTTTTCCGTGTAGGACTCAAAGAACAAGCTATACAGTTGTTTGCCAAAGCGGTTGACAATAAAGTCTTCCAGAGATGTTTCCGGCTTGCGCTGAAAACCACGCGCGCGCAGGTAGCTGACCCCGACCTTCACGGTGCGTGGCAGCCCCAGCCCGCGCAGCGTTTCCGGGGTCAACTTGATGGGATAATCGAAAAACTTTCTTAGAAAATAGATCCTGCTTTTGCGCGGGCGCACCAGCATCACCAGATCATCGCGTTCCGGGTCAAGGTTCCGCTCGCCAGAATGGATCGTCCGCTGCTTGTTTTGATAGCTGATTGGAATCGCGCCGCCTGCGCCATCGACTGTGGCCGCGGGCATCACATCCAGCCACCATTCCATCACCCGATCGGATTTGGAAAAAAAGCGGTGGCCGCCAATATCCATCCGGTTGCCGTTGTAACGGATCGTCCGGGAAATTCCACCGATTTCGTTTGTCGCCTCCAGCACAATGGGATGAATATCCGAATGCCGCTGCAATTCCAGGGCGGCAGTCAGGCCGGCTGGTCCGGCGCCAATAATAATCGCTGTTTTAGTCACGCAAACTTCTCCGGCATTAAGCTGAAATCAATGCCATTGTCTCGTATTCGCTCGAAAAGGGACAATGATTTCGAGGACTGTCCCTCCAACGGATGGCGTCGGGTGGGGTAGAACCATGACTTCCAAATGCCGAAAATCGATTGGACGATGCTATTCTGCCGCATGAGCATCGCAGAGGCTGAAACCAACTGTGGGGAACATCGAAATCTCATTCACCACCACCACCAATAGTCCGGTGCGAATCCTGGAACTCGACGGACTGCGGGGCATCGCCATTGCGCTGGTGATCATGCGCCACTACATCCATCATCCAACCCTGCTTCTTCTAGGACCGCAATGGGGGTGGGTGGGAGTCAATCTTTTTTTTGTACTTTCTGGATTCCTGATCACTTCGATTCTGCTCCGCCTGACCGACCAACCCGGTGCATTGAAGGTTTTCTATGCTCGGCGCTCCCTGCGCCTGTTTCCCCTCTACTTTCTTGCACTGCTGGTCTACTTCGTGGCCTCGGCGAGCGTTGGAACTCCGCAGCCAGGTAAAACTGTCTTGCTGTATATAAGTTTCTTACAGGCGTTTCTGCCGCCGCCGATTACCCATCTCAAGATCGTGCCACATCCCGACTGGGTGGTGATGGGTCTTGGCGTCCTGTGGTCCTTATCGGTGGAAGAATATTTCTACATTCTCTGGGGCCCCCTGGTCGCCTTCACTCGCGCGCGCCGTGGCCCGCTCCTGACCATCCTGGCGCTCATTCTCTTGCTGACGCCCTGGGCCCGCTATTTTTATCCAGACCCCAAAAGCGGTCAGGAGTTGTTCCTGGCGCAGATGGATTCACTCGCCGCCGGATGCCTTGTGAGTATCCTATGGCAGGACCATGGCCCCCGCTGGCGAACCAATCTCCAGCGCCACGCGCCTCGGCTGTATGGATGCGTTGCAGCGCTGATCGCGTTGGCCGTCTGGATCGATTTTGCCACCGGCATCACCAAGCGAAGCGTCTTCGACCAGCGCATTTTCAACGCCACCGACTATACCGTGCTCTGGTTGGCATGGTCGCTTTGGCTGCTCGTCACACTGGCGGTCAGCGGCACTTCGGGAATGCTGCCAAGGTTTTTGCGTCTGCCCCTACTCTGCTGGCTGGGCAGGATCAGCTATTGCCTGTATGTGGTGCACTATCCCATCTATCTGGCCCTGCGCAACTATGTTCCGCACAGTGTTGCACTCATCGCGGGCTTGGTCGCTTCCCTGGGAATCTCAGCGCTTTCGTGGCGATATTTTGAAGGTCCGATTGCGCGCTGGAAGCAGCACGCATTCCGCTATCCCATGGCCTCCCAGCCGGAAGCGCCTTGATCGCACTATCGCGACCAGGGCGTTGTTCACTGCCGCCGTCGATTATTCATAGGCCAGGGCGTCGATAGGATCTTTTCGCGCCGCTTTGTATGCCGGATACAGGGCTCCAATCAATGCGCTGACCAGCGACAGGAGGGTCGCCCACACGATCCATTGGAGCGTAATGGGAAAAGCGATGGTGGGAAACTTGGATATGACCCCGACACGCGCCACATAGCTGAGTCCGATTCCCAGCACGATGCCTCCCACCGCCAGCATTCCGGTTTCTCGCAGGATGGCCGAAACGATGTAGGCTTTCGATGCGCCTAGCGCCTTCAAAATTCCGATCTCTCGCGTCCGCTCCATGACGGCCAGATACATGGACTGGAAGATGACGAGGAACCCTATGATGCACGCAATGCTAATGACTGTGTAGAGCGCCGGTTCCAGACCAGGCAGTCGGCTCGGCGTCATCTGCGAGAGCAGGTCCTGCATCGTTTGCACCTGATACCCTCCCATGCCGGGAGTGTGTTCGATCTCCTGCGCGACTACGGTATCGTTCGCAGGGTTGTCCAATCTCAGATAGAAGACCGACGCCTTGCCCTCGGAACCCGTCAATTGATCCAGCGTGCCGAGTGGGATGAATTCCCGCCCTCCCCGGCCATGTTCCACGATGCCGCAGATGCGGAACTGGTGGTTCATGATGGAGATTTCGTCGCCGACTTTGCTGTTGCTACTCTTGGCTTCCACGTCGTCCACGATCACATCGAATGGGCGCTCAAACGATGTCCCTGAGAGAAAAATAAAAGGTTTGAGCGCGTTAAAGCTTTCGAAATCGATGCCGAAGATGTTTTCAAGGGCTTTTCCAGTGACGAATTGCACGGCAACTGGGGCGGCGACGACAACGTGAGGCAGACGGGCCAGTACATCGGCAACTTTCGCGGACACCGGCGCGCCGCTGACCCCTACGAGAAAACTGGTGTTGGCGGGCCGCACGATCAGGTCCGCGCCGATGCCGCTGGTGCGCGCTTTCGTGTCATTCAGCATGCCCAACATGATGGCTGTAACGGAAAGAATCATTACCACTTCAATCGCAACGGCCGTCAGGCTGAGAAGCGAGCGAAGAGGTCGGTAGACAAGGTTTCCGAAGATGAGTTTATTCATAAGGTTGCAACAATAACGACCACCCAAATGGGCCGTCCAAAGAAGGGTGTCTCAGGTCGTTCGCCGAAATGAGAAAGGCGCACTATGACGCCGCTTCCAGTATATCGACTCGCCGAAACGATCGCTTTTCGACGCGAAATGCGCGAAAAATCAACCTATGGCAATCGGTACTATGCAGATACGTAGGGGTAACTTGAAAGCTCGATGGCGGCCTATTTGATTTGACTCGAATATGGTGCAGGAATAATCTGCAAACATAGAATAATCAATGCAATGAACGAGATAGTCTCGTGACTGCTGACACGACATCCATGGAACACTTCGGAGAAGCACTTCGCTGCGAACGGCAACGGCGTTCTGTCAGTCTGGAAGATATTGCTCAGACAACGAAGGTGACTGTCCGCAGTCTGCAGGCGCTTGAGTCCGAGGCATTCGATCAGTTGCCTGGCGGAATACTCGGCAAAGGCATCGTGCGCAGTTATGTCCGCTGTCTGGGACTGGATGAAAGTGAATGGGTGGAGCGTTTTCTGGATGCCAGTGGGCAAAAGAACCCTCCTATCACGGCCAACGACAGGGACTGGGCTGCATTCGCGCTCAATGTTTCCAGCACGAGGGACGGAAAAATTCAAAATCCAAGTCTGCGGTGGGCCGGCGTGGTGGGCCTCCTGTTGTTACTGGCCGGACTGGGTTGGGCCGTGTGGGGATATGTCCATCAGCGTATGACGGCGTCGACCAGCTCTTCGCCAACCCACTACGCTGCATCTTTCGTGAATCCGACGGCAGCTTTGCCCCGTGTCGAGGCTCCGCTGAATCAGACGCATCGCCGTCGTTCCCGTTCACTGCCGTAATCGGCACGCCATGGGCCCATCTTCCCCGTTGGCTGAGGTTCTATTGCCCTTCCGATTTCAACATTTGTTAGCCTGAAGGGAAGCGGTCTTTGTTTCGTTTTCCCTATGCTGCGTCTCATGCGCTAGTGGGGTTCCAAGACCGCATCGGCTGCAGTCCAGGTTGCACAGCAAGGCAGTAGCCGCACCAGGAGGAATTTTGCCAACACAAGATCGTTTGTTATTCACCTCGGAGTCCGTAACTGAAGGACATCCAGACAAAATTGCGGATCAGATCTCAGACGCCATTCTGGATGCATGCATGGAGCAGGACCCGTTCAGCCGGGTTGCGTGCGAAACCCTGACCGCAACCGGACTGGTGGTAATTGCCGGAGAAATCAGCACCCGTGCCTATGTGGATTTTCAATCCCTGGTGCGTGGCGTTGTCGCCTCTATCGGGTATGACAATGCCGTCTATGGTTTCGACTCCAACACCTGCGCTGTGATTTCAACCATCAACAAGCAATCTGGCGACATCGCCATGGGTGTTGATACCGGTGGGGCTGGCGACCAGGGCATGATGTTCGGATACGCCACCGATGAGACGCCCGAGCTGATGCCAATGCCGATCTCATTGGCCCACAAGCTCACCCGACGTCTGTCCGAGGTACGCAAGTCGGGCCAGCTCAACTACCTCCGTCCAGATGGGAAAAGCCAAGTGACGGTCGAGTATAACCGGGAAGGCAAGCCCGTTCGCGTCGATGCCGTTGTCATCTCCACGCAGCACGCGGAAAGCATCTCGAACGAGGAATTGCGTGCCGACATCCTCCAGCATGTCATTCAGGCGACCGTCCCGGCGGAACTCTTGGATGAGGACACAAAATATCATATCAATCCGACCGGGCGTTTCGTGATCGGCGGACCCATGGGCGACACCGGCTTGACGGGTCGCAAAATCATCGTGGACACCTACGGCGGGACGGGCCGTCATGGCGGTGGCGCGTTCAGTGGCAAGGACCCGACCAAGGTCGATCGCTCCGCGGCGTACATGGCGCGCTATATCGCGAAGAACATTGTTGCCGCTGGATTGGCCAGACGCTGCGAGGTGCAATTGGCATACGCCATCGGCGTTGCGGAGCCAGTTAGCGTGCTGATCGATGACTTTGGAACCGGAACCATCTCGGTAGAGAAACTGCAGCAGCTCGTCCGTAAAAACTTCCAGCTCACGCCAAGGGGTATCATCGAAAGCCTGAATCTTCGTCGGCCCATCTATCGCAAGACGGCCGCTTATGGTCACTTCGGTCGCAACGATCCAGACTTTACCTGGGAAACGACCGATAAGGCGGCCACGCTGCGGGAACAGGCGAACGTCAAGGAAGCAGTCCTCGCAAAAAAGTAAGTAGCCAGTAGATGAAACAAAGGGCAGGCTCCAGCAGCCTG
The DNA here is from genome assembly GCA_021802085.1 of Acidobacteriota bacterium. Classification (GTDB taxonomy): domain Bacteria; phylum Acidobacteriota; class Terriglobia; order Terriglobales; family Acidobacteriaceae; genus JAKAAZ01. Next base: position 22,023 of record JAKAAZ010000005.1, on the reverse strand, counting down.
CCCTTTCTGCGAAACGACGCTTTGCCGCCAGCTGCCGCGCCGATGCAATGGCAGTTGCTTCAAAGCTGCGCGAACTTCTGCATTCCGTTCCGCAATGCGCCTTCGGATGGCGATATTGGGAGTGTGTCTCCTGCGCCCACGGGGTAGTTTTTCCTGAGTATCACCATATCGCACGCTTCCAACCGCATCCATCGGTCAGAGAATTTCCACATTATTTTCTTTTGACCGCAAGATTCGGATAGCCAGATGCGCGACGGCAATGCCATCCTGATTACCTATGGCAGCGTTTCACACAGAATCTGCCTGGAACCATGTCCAGGCACACGATCCCAGGGGCGACGGCAAATTCGTCTATGCCGTCCGCAGCACGGGCATTTACTGCCGGCCTTCCTGCCCAAGCCGCAGACCGGCACGGAAGAATGTCGTCTTTTATCCCACAGCTGCCGCGGCCCGCGCGTCGGGATATCGTGCCTGCAAGCGTTGCCAGCCTGACTCCGTTCACCCTCAAACGTCTTTGCTGGCAGCGGCCTGCCGCTATCTCGACCAGCCTCGCGAGAAAGCTCCTGGCCTAGTTGAGCTGGGCGCGGCTGTGGGAATGAGTCCATACGCTTTACAACGGCAGTTTCGTCAGGTTCTCGGTATTACTCCCCGCCAATACGTGGCTGCTCGGCAAGTCAAGCGGCTGCAACATGAGTTGGCCACAGCCACGTCCGTTACCTCTGCTATGTATGAAGCTGGATATGGGTCATCGAGTCGCGTGTATGAGCATTCCGATAAGAAATTCGGTATGACGCCAAACACCTATCGCAGGCGCGGCACCGGACAAGAGATTCGATACACCATTGCCGCTTCTCGGTTAGGCCACATTCTGGTGGCGGCTACCGATCGCGGATTGTGTGCCGTCGCTTTTGCGGATACTGCGGAACAACTGATCGCAGATCTGGAGCGCGATTTCGCGTACGCCCATCTTCAACGCGACGACCAAGCCCTCGCCTCCAGACTGTCCGCCGTGCTGGCGCGGCTTGAAGAGCATCCGATCGGTGCCACATTGCCTCTCGATGTACGCGCCACGGCGTTCCAGCGGCGGGTTTGGGACGCGCTGCAACAGATACCATGCGGCGAGACCCGGTCCTACGGTGAAATCGCCCAGGCCCTCGGGCAGCCGACCGCAGCGCGAGCGGTCGCTCGCGCCTGCGGCCAAAATCCAGCGGCCCTCGTCATTCCGTGCCATCGCGTCGTCGCGAAAGACGGGCGACTCACCGGTTATCGCTGGGGTTTGGAGAGGAAGAAAAATTTGCTGGCTTTGGAACGTAGTTCGTCCTTCTTCGCCCCGCCGAAGAAGTGATACCCTTGACGATGGGACGGCGAGTGTTCCTATTTGGAACTTCCACCCAAAAGACCGCAGAAACGGCGGGCATTTTCAATCCAGGAAAGAAATGACTTCTATGGCAACGACGACGACCGTTCCTTCGCATGTAAAAAATCTCGACCTGGCCGACCAGGGGAAACGCCGCATTGAATGGGCCAACCAATCGATGCCTGTGCTGCAGATCATCCGCAAAGAATTCATCAAACATCAACCGCTGAAGGGAGTGCGCGTTGCGGCCTGCCTGCATGTGACTAGCGAGACCGCGAATCTGATGATCACTCTTCGGGACGGCGGTGCCGATATAGCGCTATGCGCCTCGAATCCGCTGTCTACTCAGGACGATGTGGCCGCTTCCCTGGCCCGCGATTATGGGATTTCCACGTATGCGATTAAAGGCGAGGACAACGATAGCTACTACTCGCATATCACGGCAGCCATCGACCATAAACCGCATCTGACGATGGATGACGGATGCGACCTGGTTTCCATTCTCCACACCAAACGCAAGGATGTGCTGCAAGGCGTGCTGGCCGGCACCGAGGAAACAACCACAGGCGTGATTCGTCTGCGCTCGATGTCAAAAGAAGGCGTGCTGCGCTATCCCGTGGTGGCGGTGAATGACGCGCTCACCAAGCACTTGTTTGACAATCGCTACGGAACGGGCCAATCCACGCTGGATGGCATTATTCGCTGCACCAACGTGCTGTTGGCGGGTTCCCGGTTCGTGGTGGCAGGGTATGGCTGGTGTGGTCGAGGTCTGGCCTCGCGTGCCCGCGGTATGGGGGCAGATGTCATCGTAACCGAAGTGGATCCAGTGCGCGCGATCGAGGCGGTCATGGACGGCCATCGCGTGATGAGCATGGCGGAAGCCGCTAAAATCGGCGATATATTTGTCACCGTGACCGGTAACAAGAGCGTCATACGGCAGGAACACTTCGAGCAGATGAAGAACGGAGCGATTGTTGCCAATTCCGGCCATTTCAATGTGGAAATCGACATTCCAGCGCTGGAGCATCTGTCCTCCGCGCAGCGTCCCACGCGGGAGTTTGTAGAGGAATATACGCTGAAGGACGGGCGCCGCATTTATCTGCTGGGCGAAGGCCGCCTGATCAATCTGGCCGCCGCCGAGGGTCATCCTGCGTCTGTGATGGATATGAGCTTTGCCAACCAGGCATTGTCCGCCGAATATCTCATTCAAAGCCATTCCAAGCTCGAACCGAAGGTCTATTCGGTACCGCTGGAGTTGGACAGCCGCGTGGCACGATTGAAGCTAGAGTCCATGGGCTGCAGGATCGACCGCTTAACCCCCGAGCAGGAAGAGTATCTGGCCGGCTGGTCGGAAGGAACTTAAACGTACTCAGACTGTCACGCAAAAACAATGCCTTCGCATAGCGAAGGCATTGTTCGTTATCGGGTTCAGGGCGGCTGCAACTACATGGTTGTGCCGGTTTCTATGGGATCATTCACAATCAGCACGCCGTAATTGGTCGCTCCAGCGGCAGGCGGATCGAGGAAAAAGACGGAGTAAATCTTCCCCGCAGCCGGCGTAAATTTTTTTGAAGCCAATACCATGGAAGTATTGCCATGAGGCGTAACATACACTTCCAGTGTCCCCGGAGGTTCTTGTAAATACGGAGACGTCACTTGCTGAAACTGCATATTTCCCACCACAGGCGAGCCGCTGATGCCAGCCCCTAATGCAGTTATATATACATCCACAGCTCCAGCGGATGTTGAGGTATCCATCACACGCAATTTATAGTCTCCGCTCTGTGGAGCAGTATCGTCGTCGGTGAGCGTCTGTAATTGTATGGCGGGTGCGGGACTCAACGTCACAATGGTGTAGTAGGCGTTAGCGGCGAATGTTTGCGTCGTGGAAACGAGCTTGTTGCCCGGCGTCGTGAAAGCGACCAGGGGTTGATTTGCCCCTGCGGCGACAGCCCGATAATTTCCAGAAGTGTCGTCCGTCGAATATTGCCCTTTCGGCTGCACGCCTTCCGTACCGAACGGCAAGCTGGATGCGATCCCGGTTTGACCGACCTGAATGGTGAAGTTACCCGTTAATCCCTGCGACGCATTCACTGCGCGTACGTTGGTGTTGCCGGTGCTGCCGCAACCCAGCAGAGCGAGAGATGCACATAGGGAGAGAATTCCGCAGAAACCGCGCCACTTCGAGTACATATCGATCCACTCCTTGGGGAAGGCCTAAAATTTCATCGCCCGTTGCAATTGTCACGCAGGTCGCTGGCTCATATATGGAGGCTGCCGTCGCCTGGCGAACCACGCTCTTCCCCCGGCGGGCGGCCCAGGGGAGTTTGTTTCGGCGTTGCTGTATCGAATAGATGCCGGTCACACTAACGAGTTTGCCGGTTCCGGCCAACTTTTTCAATCCGATAATCACAGATGTCTACAGCCTGTCACTCTATTGCATCCCCGAGTGGATTACTAAAGTGAGTCAGGAATGCCAGTATGATCCGCAAATCGTATCGAGGCAAGCCCCTGATGCCGTTCTCGGCCGGGTTGGCCGAAGAAATTCCACCGAAAACTCCAGAAGGCTCGCTGACTCCGCGGAGTCCATAATTGCGGACGTCACCGGGATGTCAAGAATCGCCGGAGTCTTCCATCCCCGCGCAACGCTACTTGTTCGGCTAAGTCTGCTGCCTGGTCAACTACATCGCTGGTTTCATGCGCCGGCGTGTATTTGGCGCGCTCGATCATTTGCGCGAAACCGGTCTCTTTGACGACAATGGAGACGCTCCGGTGGCGATTGGAGTTTTCGGCGAATGCACGAAAAATAGCGTAAGTTCGTATACTGGCGCGCACAAGCCGTTCGAGACAAGCTCAGGAGGCATTTTCGAAAGTGAAGGAGTTGAAGAATTGCCCAAGAACCTAACTCACCTGGCTCATATCTCTCGAAGAGATTTCATCCGCGACTGCGCTGCCGCCGCAGCCACTCTGACGTCCGTTCCGATTCTTGGGGGCTGGGGCACGAACAGCAACTCGATCGCCGCACCCAGTGGGCCTGCGCGCCGCGCGCTCTCTTTGGATCGAGATTGGCTTTTCGGGGGGAAGCTCGATGCCGCAGCCTTGGAGCCGGGGTTCAATGACGGCCCATTTCCCCGCGTCGCGTTGCCGCATTGCGTAACTCCGCTTTCGTGGCAAAATTGGGACCCAGCGAGTTGGCAGGATGTCTGGCTCTATCGCCGTCATTTTGCGGTGCCTGCTGGATTCCGCGGGCAGCGGGTCTTTCTGCATTTCGATAGGATCATGGCTGCTGCGAATCCCGTAGTGAACGGCCACACTCTACCGCGGCACCTGGGTGGCTTTCTTCCGTTTGAGAGGGAGATCACCAGCCTGATAGAAGAAAGAAACGTACTGGCCGTCACGGTGGATTCGCGCTGGCAAGGCATTCCGCCGGCCGGTTCTCCCAGTGGCCCTGTTTCCGTCGATTACATGCTGCCCGGAGGCATGAATGGCGCTGTTGAGCTTCGCATTGTCCCCCAGGTATTCATCAGCGATGTCTTTGCCAAACCCGTGAATGTGCTCGCTTCCGACCGGCGACTGGAAGTTACATGCACAATCGATGTGGGTGTGCCTTTGCCACGTCCCAGTCGCCTGGCGGCAAGCCTCCGGGATGGTGCGCGAGTGGTTGCCACCGCATCGAAGAGCGTGGGGCTGGAAAAGGCCGGAGAAAGAGAAGTGTCGCTGAGTTTGGGCGACCTGGGAAACATCCAGCTGTGGGATGTGTCCGCCCCCCATCTTTATTCCCTCGTCGTTGCGTTATTCGCAGACGACAAGCCGGTGCATGACTACCGGATACGGGTCGGATTTCGCGATGCGCGGTTTGAAGTCGACGGATTTTTCCTCAATGGCCATCGATTCCGGATATTCGGATTGAATCGGCATGAACTCTATCCTTATGTCGGTTTTGCCGCGCCTCCGCGGCTATTGCGCAGGGACGCCCAGATTCTTCGCCACGAATTCAATTGCAATATGGTCCGGTGTTCCCACTATCCGCAATCCGAGGCGTTTCTCGATGCATGTGACGAACTGGGAATGATGGTTTGGGAGGAACCTCCGGGTTGGCAATACATTGGCGATGAAGCCTGGCAAGATCTGACCGTCAGCGATGTCAAAGCAATGGTGCGTCGGGACCGAAACCATCCTGCAATCGTCATCTGGGGGGTCAGGATTAACGAATCTCGCAACGATCCAGCGTTGTATGAACGCACGCGAAACGCAGCGAACGCACTCGATGGCTCGCGGCCCACGTCCGGGACCATGACTCCTTCTTCGTTGAAGAACTGGCGCGAGGAGTGGCGCCAGGATGTGTTTGCGTTCGATGATTATCATGCAGCCCCGGATGGCAGTGTGGGGATACGCGAGCCGCTGCCGGGAGTGCCATATTTCATCACGGAAACAGTGGGTCAATTCAATTACGAGCGCGGCCGTGGTTTCGATAGCGTATATCGCCGGGCTGGAGATCTGAAGCTCCAGCAAGACCAAGCGCTTTTCCATGCCCAGGCGCATGACAGAGGCGCGGATTATCCACGGATTGGAGGGGTGATCGCATGGTGTGCATTTGATTACGCCAGCCTGCTTCACTCCTATGACGGAGTGAAATGTCCAGGAGTGGCCGATGTTTTCCGCATTCCGAAACTGGGCGCATCGTTCTATCGCGCGCAAATCGATCCAAAAATCCGACCAGTCATTGAGCCGAGTTTTTACTGGGACTTCGGTCCCCATTCACCATCCGGGCCGGGTGAACGGGTCGCTATCTTCTCAAATTGCGAGCGGCTGGAATTGTCGATCGATGGCCACAAGCATGCGGCTCTCCGTCCCGATCGGACTGGATTTCCTCATCTAAAATATCCGCCATTTTTCGCCAATCTCATCGTGGACGGTTCCAGCAAGCCGGAGCTTCGAATCGACGGATATGTGGGTGACAACCTCGTGGTATCGCGCTCGTTCTCGTCTGACAGGACTACAGATCGCCTCTGGTTACAGGCAGACGACAAGGAACTGGTGGGAAGCGGATCGGACGCAACCAGGCTGGCGTTTGGAGTGGTCGATAAATTTGGCGCTCCACGCCCCTATGCTGACGGCGAAGTCCGCATGCGGATCAGCGGTCCGGGAACGATTGTGGGCGACAACCCGTTTCAATTGGCCGACAGCGGAGGTGCTGGCGCGGTATGGATCAGGGCAGCAGCGCGGGGTGCAGGGAGAATTCGAGTGGAAGCTCGTCATGGAGAACTGGGCACACGGTCGGTCGAAATTCAGGTTCGACCTGCCCGCGATGAGAGCGCTTCGTTGTAACGGCGAAGCAGTCTCACCATCGCATGCCCGCTCGGGAAAGTATCTCGATCAGGGTGCGCCCAAGGGTGTATCGTAGTTTCGTATCTAAAGCCAAATGTGGCAACGTGACTGGCTTCCTTGAGACTTTCATGCTTAGCGCAGGTGTTCATTCCTGCATTATTGGCTCTGGCCCAAGGAAGACCTGCGCCTGCCGCAACCCCGGTATTCTTCGACATACATCGAAGCGTCCACGGTAGCGGCACCTTCAGCAGGAGCACGTATTCATGACGCATTGCGCAGAACATGACACCGGTAGGAGACCAGCATGTCGGACAGAAGTGGTTCGTTCGGTATTTGTAACTTTCCAATCTTCAACGGCCTTTTAAAGACAGCCGCACAGCTATACCCTCAGCCGTCAGAATCTCAAGGCTCCGCGAGGCAAGCGAATTCCTCCCGCCTTGCGGCCCATCCTAGCCATGTACAGGGGGCGTATTTTCTCAGGTTCGCCATGCTGGCCATGATTCTGCTTGGTTTTATGTCGATGATGACGGGAGGTTTGGTCGCACAGGACAAGTCGGCCACTGACCCGGCAGCCAGCGTCAACCCGCTCATTGACACTGGCCGCGGGCCGGGCGGCGGCATCAATCTTTTTCCAGGCGCGGCGCTGCCTTTTGGCATGGTGCAGATCAGCCCGGACACCGAAAGCAAAGGGTACGGATATCACTATTACCAGGACACGATTCAGGGCTTCAGCATGACCCACATGAGTGGCGTGGGATGCTCGAACGAAGGAGAGGTATTTTTCAGTCCCACCACCGGCCCTGTCCTGACGCAGGTCAGCGATTTCCAGTCGCCATACTCCCACGACAAGGAATCGGCCGCGCCGGGTTATTACCAGGTGAACCTATCCCGCTGGGGGATCAACGCTGAACTGACCGCGACGGACCGTGCCGGCATGGCGCAGTTTTCGTTTCCCGCTGGAAAACCGGCGAACATCCTGGTTCCGATCAGTCACACGCTGAACCATACCATGGGCGCGTATGTGCAGGTAGTGGGGAACCGCGAAATCCACGGGTACGTGGAGAATCAAGTTTTCTGTGGCAAAAAACAAACCTACAAAGTTTACTTTGTGATGACCTTCGACCGCCCATTTGCCAAATTTGGCACCTGGAACGGCGATCAGTACGGCGGTCCGGGGAAACTTGCGGATGGGAATCGTTCGGAGACCCAAACCAGTCACGACCAATGGATTGGCGCATATGCCACCTGGCCGACTGCGGGCCATGCCCAGACCGTCGTTGCAAGAATTGGGATCTCCTACGTGGACCCGGCCGGCGCGGAAAACAATTTGAAGGCAGAGGCAGCCGGCAAAAGTTTTTCTGAGATCCGCCGGCAGGACTACGCCAGATGGAACAAGACGCTGAGTGTGATCGATGTCTCTGGAGGCACTCCGAGCAACCGTACCGTCTTTTACACCGCTCTCTATCACAGCTTGTTGATGCCGAGCATTTTCAGTGATGCCGACGGGAGATATCTCGGGTTTGACGACAAAATCCACCAGGTTGCTTCTGGTCATTTGATCTATGCCAATTACTCGGGCTGGGACATCTATCGCAGCCAAATGCCATTAGTGGCGCTGATTGAGCCGCGGCGGATGGAGGACATGGCTCAATCGATCGTGCTGATGTACCAGCAGGGAGGCTGGATTGACCGCTGGCCGCAAATCAACCGCTATACCAATGTGATGAATAGCAGCCCGCTGACGATTGTAATGTCCATGGCGTGGCTGGATGGGCTGCATGGATTCGATATGGACTCCGCATGGCAGGGAATGCTGAAGGATGCTACCGAAGTTCCGCCGGAGGGCAAGCCCTATATCGGCGAGGAAGGCATGGAGTGGATCAACAAAATTCACTATGTGCCCAACGACAAAGTAAAGTATGGCTCTGTCTCGCAGATTCAGGAGGACGCCCTTGCTTACGCATCCCTCTACCGATTGGCGGTACAACTTGGCAAGACGGACGATGCGAAGATGCTCTATCAGCGGGTTCTCTACTATCGCAACGTTTTCAATCCTCAGGACCGGTTTTTCCGCCCGCGCAATTCGGATGGCCAGTGGGTAGAAAACTTTGACCCCGCCCAAAACGACCACGGCTTTATTGAAGGCTCGGGCTGGCATTACCAGTGGCTGGCGCCGATGGACATGGCCTGGCTCATTCAGGCGGTGGGTCCGGACCTCTTCAACCAGCGCCTGAGCGAATTTTTCAACTACCCAAAGCCAGGATGGTATGGCCAGTACTACAACCCGTACAACGAAACCGATCTGGAAGCTCCATTCGAGTTCAACTTTTCCGGCAAACCATGGGAAGCGCAGCGTGCCGTCCGTCGCGTCTTGACGGAGAATTACACGGACACCCCCGACGGTATTCCTGGCAATGATGATGCGGGCGAAATGTCTTCCTGGGCAGTGATGAGCATGATGGGGATCTATACGGTAGACCCGGCCAGCCTGGCGTACGAACTGGTCAGTCCGGTATTCCCGAAAGTCGTCATCCATCTGCGCGCTCCATATTCCGGCAAGACATTCACCATCGAAACGTCTGCCAACCCGGAGGCGAATCCGTATATCCAAAGCGCGAAGCTCAACGGTCAAGCGCAACAGCGCAACTGGATTACGTTCCAGGACATGAGTCGTGGGGGTACCATGCATTTTGTCCTCGGCTCCAATCCCAATCACTCGTGGGGTTCGGCACCAAAGGATGTACCGCCGTCGTTAAGCGATGAGCAACCATGATTTATGGGTAAGGAAACCCAGCAACTGACCTTCGGAATCATGAAAAAATGATGGAATTGGAGCTTACGCCAAGTGCGGGCGCCAGTGACCCTCTGTCGCCCAAGGAGCAGCCCAATGGGAATGCCGCAGAACGGTGCCGAGAGCACATATTCATTCCGCAATACCCAAGACAAGACACCCAATAGGAGACCGCATGTCAAACAGAGGTGGTTCGTTTCATATTGATAATTTATCGATCTGCAAACTGGTTCGGAACACACCCGCGCAGGCGCACGCTACGCCAGCCGAAGTTCAAGTCCTCGCAAAGCGGCCCAACTTCTCCCGAGTACCGCCCTTCGCTATTCGTCATGGAGCGAATTTTGTCGGACTAGCTATGCGGGCCATGGTTTTGCTCGGCTTTTTGTCGTTTTTGACGGGAAGATTGGCCGCACAAAACACAGGCGCAACAGGGCTATCCATAAGCGTCAATCCATTGATAGGCACCGACCGCGGGCCGGATGGCAACATCAATCTGTTTCCGGGAGCCACAGTACCCTTCGGCATGGTGCAACTCAGCCCGGACACCGAAAGCTTTGGATATGGCTATCACTATTACCAGAACACGATCCAGGGCTTCAGCATGACACACATGAGCGGACCAGGATGTCCGAATGACGGGGAAGTGTTCTTCACAGGAACCACCGGTCCCGTCCTGACGCAGTTGACCGATTTCGAGTCGCCGTATTCCCATGACCAGGAATCGGCTGCGCCGGGATATTACCAGGTGAACTTATTGCGCTGGGGCATCAATGCTGAACTCACCGCAACGAACCGCACTGGATTGGCGCAATTTTCATTTCCGGCGGGAAAACCGGCGAACATTCTGGTTCCCATTAGCCACACGCTGAACGACACAGCAGCCTCCAATGTACACATCGTAGGCGATCGGCAAATCGAAGGCTATGTCGTGAATCATATTTTCTGCGGCCACGAACAAACCTACAAGGTCTATTTTGTGATGACCTTCGACCACCCATTTTCTAAGTTCGGAACATGGAATGGCATTCAAACTGCCGATTCAGGAAATTTGGCGGATGGCAACCGCACCGAAAACCAAACCGACCATGGCCAATGGATTGGCGCCTACGCCAGCTGGCCAGCTGCGGACCATGCGCAGACCGTCACGGCGAAAATTGCCATTTCCTACGTGGACCAGGCCGGCGCGGAGAACAATCTACAAACAGAAGCAGCCGGCAAGAGCTTCTCTCAGGTTCGCAGCCAGGCAAATGCAGAATGGAACGAGGCACTGGGTTCTATCGATGTCACCGGAGGCACGCCTGACAGGCGCAGGGTGTTTTACACCGGCCTGTATCACAGCCTGCTGATGCCCACCGTTTTCAGCGATGCCGACGGGCGGTATATAGGGTTTGACCAGAAAATTCATCAGGTCGCTTCCGGCCATTTGATTTACGTCAATTACTCTGACTGGGACACCTACCGCAGCGAAATGCCGTTGCTGGCACTGATTGAGCCGCAGCGGACACAGGACATGGCACAATCCGTCGTGCTGATGTACCAACAGGGAGGCTGGATACCCCGCTGGCCCGAACTCAACTACTATGCGAACTCGATGGCAGGCAGTCCGCTGACTATCATCTTATCCACGACATGGCTGGATGGCCTGCACGGGTTCGATATCGACAATGCATGGAAGGGCATGCTGCTGGATGCGACGCAAGCTCCTCCGCCCGACGCCCCCTACAAAGGTGAGCTCGGTATCGACTGGATCAACAAGATCCACTACGTCCCCAACGACAAAATCGACTACGGTTCTGTCTCGCAAATTCAAGAGGACGCTATTGCTTACACCTCTCTTTATCGTCTGGCATTGAAGCTGGGCAAGACAGACGATGCGAAGATGCTATACCAGCGCGCGCTCTACTATCGCAATGTCTTCAACCCGCAGGACCGTTTCTTCCGTCCGCGCAATGCGGACGGCCAGTGGGTCCAGTACTTTGACCCTTCTGAGGATGGACACCATGGGCACGGCTTTGTTGAAGGCTCGGGCTGGCATTACCAGTGGCTGGCGCCGTCCGACATGGCCTGGCTGGTTCAGGCGATGGGCCCAGACCTCTTCAACCAGCGGCTCGGCAAATTTTTTGACTACAAGAAGCCCGAGGTGTACGGCAATCGTTACAACCCATACAACGAAACCGATCTGGAAGCTCCGTTCGAGTTCAATTTCTCCGGCAAGCCGTGGGAGACTCAGCGTGTCGTCCGCCGTGTCTTGGCGGAGAATTACACGAACACTCCCGATGGCATCCCCGGCAACGACGATTGCGGCGAAATGTCTTCCTGGGCAGTCATGACCATGATGGGCATCTACACCATCGACCCATCCAGCCTGGCCTACGAACTGGTCAGCCCGGTCTTCTCCAAGGTTGTCATCCGCCTGAAGGCTCCATATTCCGGCAAGGCATTCACTATCGAAACGTCTCCAAACCCAGAATCAACTCCATATATCCAAAGCGTGCAGCTCAATGGCCACGCCCAACAGCGCAACTGGATTGCCTATCAGGACATGACCAAGGGTGGCACATTGCATTTCGACCTTGGCTCCAACCCCAATCACTCGTGGGGTTCGGCGGCAAAGGACGTACCTCCGTCGTTGAGCGATGAGCAACCGTAATTTTCGAGTGTATGGCATCCGCTGGAGATGAACCTTCGGGAGGCGACGGTTTGCCAACGGGTCCGGGGTATTGCGCCGCCGACCGGACCGTTGGCTATAGCTGTTCTCCAATTGCTGTATAGCGATTGGCAAAGAGAGGTTGTCATCCTGAACGAAGTGAAGGACCTCGCGGTTCGCGCAACCCGCGAGATCCTTCGCCTTCGGCTCAGGACGACAATATCAGTGTCGCGCTCTATACCAAATAGGAGAAACTCTCTAGAATCGGCGGCGGGACCCAGATTTCACTTCAGATCAGCCCCAATATTTCGATGTCTAGAACTGCCGCCACAGGCGAGGAAAGCCTGTGGCGATATGCTGCTGCAGCGACAACTCCAAGTCCGTTCACGGATCACAACCTTGAGCTATCCAGGATTTCGTGGCCTGATGGCGAACCCTGAGGCTTCATACAGCGTCAGGCACGGAGGGCCCCAAGAACGCTCGAAGCATCATGGAAATGCCAAGGGAGATCAATACGCCTTGAATGAGAATAGTCGCGTTATATCGATCGGCAAACGCCAGATACGTGACCACCACACCCCATGTGTGAACTTCCCCCATAAATGCTTGCATCCAGCGTGCCTGGTTCGCGCCCGCGGGAACGCGGGGCGAAGTGGCCGGAAAGAAACGGGGCACAATGAGCACATACGCGGCGTATGCTTCTCCGCGTTCTGTGGCGAGGTTACGTTCTTCGGTACGGATTAGCAGCAAGATCAGCACCGTCACGGCAATCACGACGAAAAGTGCGCCGCTGGGAGGCATCAGAATCGCCACGGCCAAGGTATACAGCCACAGCCCCACATACAGAGGATTCCGGACATACCGATAGGGGCCATCGGCGACCACCCGCTCCGCGTGCAGTTCGCTGTCCTGGACCGCGGGACTTCTAAGATAGGCCGCTGCCCAGGTGCGCAGCAAGGCTGCCAGCAACGCCATCAGAATGGCCAGGCCCATGACCAGAACGGTGGATGTGGCCATTGAAAGAGTCCCCTGGCTGGCCAGTACGCCAGAGAGCCAAAGCCATGTAGACGCCGGATGCGCGCCCTGCAGTCGATCGAGCGGCGCCCAAAATCCACAAACAAAGATGAGAATCAGCGCCGACCTGCGATAGCGAAACAGCCATTCAGAAGGTCTCATGCGACTCAAGCCACCTATATGGCCGCGCCCAAGGCCGTTAAGAGGGCATCGAAGTCTTCCAGACCCGAGTATTCAATCACGACTCGACCCCTACCTTGCTTGTCCTCGATGCGAACCTTAAGTCCAAGCTGGCGTTGCAACCGTTCCTGAGCTTCGCGGACATTAGGATCGAGCGGATGGACATTCGCTTTATGTTCGCCATCCTGCTGTTTCTTTTCCGGATTCAGCAGGCCTTGCACGTAGGTCTCGGTTTGCCGAACCGACATCGCCAATGCCGTTACCTTGCCCATGGCTTTCAAGATTCTCTCAGCGGAATCCAGCGCCAGCAGCGCGCGAGCATGACCAAAGCTTAGGTCGCCCGATTCCACCTTCCCTTGGACCTCAGCTGGAAGACGCAGGAGACGGAGAAAATTGGCCACCGTCGCGCGATCCTTCCCTGTCCGCTGGGCCACCTGCTCCTGCGTCATTTTGAAGTCCCGGCTAAGTCGGTCATAGGCGCGCGCCTGTTCCATCGGGTTCAGATCGGCGCGCTGGAGATTTTCGACGATAGTCATTTCCATGGCCTGCTCGTCGGAAACCTGGCGCAGGATGGCAGGTACGGTGGTCTTTCCGGCCTTTTCTGAAGCGCGCCAGCGACGTTCGCCGGCAATCAGTTGGAAACGGCCATTGGGAAGCGGGCGCACGATAATCGGCTGGACGACGCCGCTGGCCGTGATCGATCGAGCCAGTTCGTCCAGCTTTTGCGGATCGACGCGCATTCGGGTCTGGTATGGGTTGGCGTCGATCTGAGTGACAGGAATGTCGCGGGGCGTGCCACCCGGATGCGAGACAAGAGGGGCCTCGCCGTTATGCGGGGTCGTCCTTGCCGCCAACGCTTGTTCGCGCGAACCACTTTCTACCGGGGCATGCGTGGACAGAAGCGATTCCAAGCCTTTGCCGAGGGCGCGGCGCTTGGGAACCTCAATTTTACCTGGACTTTTTATTTCTATTCGAGACATACGGCGAAACTCTCCATACGGAAATCCATTCCATCAGAACTCATTTGCGGGCACATTGCTGTCGTCCCGGCTAACACAGGCCAAAATCAAGCGAATCAGGTATAGGGCCAGAAGCGGACCTTCGCTCCTTGAGATCGCTTGGCGGCATCACGGCGTGCTTTTTCCCGCGGGCTTTCAATCTTGTTGCGCAGCAGAATCTCCCGAGCGAGCTCCATATAGCTTTCGGCGCCGCGAGAGCGTGGCTCGTAAATCTGGACCGGCTTGCCATGGCTGGGCGCTTCTGCCAGCCGAATATTTCGCGGAATTGCCGTTTTCAGCAGCTTGTCGCCAAAAAACTCTCGAAGATTCTCCGTGACCTGCTGCGCCAGGTTGGTCCGCTCATCGTACATTGTCAGGACAACACCCTCGATAGCGAGTTCTGGGCGAAACCCATCCCGAACACGGTTGAGTGTTTGAACCAGCTCGCTGACGCCCTCCAGGGCGAAATATTCCGCCTGCATGGGAATCAGAAGGGAATCCGCGGAGACGAGTGCATTCAGGGTTAGCAGGTCTAGCGCCGGCGGGCAATCAAGAACGATGAGCTGCTCCGGTCCATCGTATTTTGCCAGAGCCTTTTGCAGCCGATACGCGCGATCTTCGGCCTGCACCAGCTCGACATTGGCGCCAATCAGATGTTTGCTGCTTGGAAGCAGCTTCAGGTTTTCGACGCCGGAATCGAGGGCCGTCTCTGCGACCGTGGATTCCCCAATCAAGACGTTGTAGATGGAAGAGCGATCTTCATCGCGGGCGAACCCAAGGCCACCGGTTGAATTCGATTGAGGATCGCAGTCGATGAGCATACACGGGACGCCTTCGAGGGCGAAACCTGCCGAAAGATTGATCGCAGTTGTGGTCTTGCCCACCCCCCCTTTTTGATTAACGACGGCAATAATCTTTCTCATGGGCTGAGCCGGTAGGGTATCGAACGAAGCGGCTTCGCGCAATTGGGTCAGCTGTGCATTTCCGGGACAAATCTGTGGAAGACTTACGAAGGTAACGCCACGGTCTGGCGTATGCGCTGTATTTGGTATGGTTTAGGCGAATTACGCAAGCGAGCAAAAAGATTTTTCACTAGGCCTCGCGGTGGAAAACTTTTATCCAAACGAATGTTGAAAGATAGGAGATTGGGCGGTTGTTCCACGTGGAACATTGGCGCGGAATGCAGCCAGTCTGGACAGGTGAAGACGTTGTTCCACGTGGAACATTTGGGTCTCGCCTGGCTCTTTTGGGAATCTGTCCGAGTAGTGGGACGGATTCATCGGCTGCGATGACCTAACAGAAGGACACGTTGATTTGTTGTCGGGACCGCTTCCGGCGGTAGCCAGTCGATTGCTGGTAGAAGGTCGCGGACCCGCTCCACTTCTGGCTGCGAAGTCAGAACCAGGCACCAACCCTTTCGCCCTGTCTGCTGCGAATGAACGCGTGGCAGCGCGGCTTTCAGCGCGTCCGCCATTTTGTCGACGGCGCGAAGCGCGACCAGATCGAAGCTGAAGCACTCGGGCAAATTTTCCACTCGCTCCGGATACACGGTTGCCCGACTTAGGCGAAGTTCGCGTACTGCCTCCCGCAAGAAGGCCGCCTTCTTCTTTTGGGACTCGGCAAGCGTTACCCTAAGATCTGGACGCGCAATCTGCATTGGGATCCCGGGGAGTCCGGCACCGGAACCGAAATCCAGCACGGACTCCACGCCCTCGGGGATCCGCTGTGCTGCACGCAGGCATTCCGCCAGATGCAGCTCGATCAGTACCTCAGGGTCGCGTACAGCACTCAGGCTTATCCGTCGATTCCATCGGTAAAGCAGATCGACATATTGCGCCAGCAGGTCATAACTTCCGGATGGCAAAGGGTTAAGCAGCATGGGTGCCACGCGAGACTCTATTTCCGCTGGTCCTCGTGGGCTCATAGATATGACTTTGCTAGTCATGGAGGAAGCTTATAGCGGATTTACAGTTTGTATAGTCATTTGTGGTGGAGAGTCATTCTGAACGGAGGTCGCTGCGGCGACCGAAGTGAAGAATCCAGACGATATCCGCATCGTAAACGCCGCCATCACCCTCTGGATTCTTCGTGGAGTTTACCCTGAGCGAAGCCGAAGGGCTCAGAATGACTCCTCTCATTTTGATTGCAGTATCTGTAAATCCGCTCTAGCCAAGCGAGTCGGTGATTGCCCGCGGTTGCCAGGCGGAGGCAGCCTCCACGAAGCGTTGGAACACAAGCTGGCTAGCGAAACTCGTTTCCATACTGCGCTCTGGATGCCATTGCAGGCCGAGGACAAAATGACCGGGCTGCTGGCCCTCGATTGTCTCCACCACCGCGTCCTGTGGGCACCGGGCCGTGACTCGCAAGCCATCACCCACAATACCGATGGCCTGGTGATGGCTCGAATTCACGGACAGGCGCAGGAAATCCGCGCTGCGCGTCACTTCGTCGCTCACGCCGACAATCTCTGCCAAGTGGGAATCCGGTTCAATCAGGACGGAATGGGCGACTGCCACGCTTCCGCCGGCGCGATGATTGACGGGTACCTGCATTAAATGTTGCACCAGCGTGCCTGTCCGCCAGCAATTCAACGACTGCGTTCCGTAGCAGATGGTGAGCAGTGGTTTGTATAGGTTATGCGCATCCTGGAGCAGCAATTCGTCCACGTTCTCCCGTGCCAGATCGGCTTCAGCGGTTTCCGGCTGCCGCGGCTGCCCATACTTCGCTGGATTCATATCCGCGGGGCTGCCCGGCAGCAGAATCCCCTGACAGCTTGTTGCAAGCTTTGCGATCGCGGTGGGATCGAGAGTGAGCGGGATCTCGACCGGTTCTCCGCCAGATTGAGCGACAGCAGCGGCGTATTGCGGCCATGCGCGCTGGTTATACTCAGTCTGAGCGAGGGTGGGCGTTGGAATTCCAATACGTGGCCGGTTGCAAGTTTTTTCCGTCACAGGGTCCTCGACTGCGGAGTCGCCGTCTCGCAGGGACTCACAGTATCCGTCCCCGCGTACCGCTGGTGCATTGCCGATATAGTATCGCGAATGCGCTGGGTGAGGGTATCGGCCATTTTGCTGGTATACCCGGCGGTCGTAATTGGTGCGCCGACGATCAGTAGCAAAGGCCGAGGATGCAGATGATAGGTATGCATGGGCATCAACTCGTGCGTGCCCACCAGGGCCATTGGAACAACGGGTACTTGTGCCCGGATGGCCATATAAGCGGGACCGCTCAGAAATGGCTGAAGTTGTCCATCGAAGGAGCGGCCGCCTTCAGGAAAAATGACCAGCGGCATGCCTGCTCGCAAAGCCTGCACGCCGCGATTCAAGCTGCCGAGCGACGAGCGCAAACGGCTGCTGTCCACTGGGATCTGGCCGGAGCGCTGCAAATACCAACCGATAAAGGGAATCTTGAACAGATCATGCCGGGCCAGGATGCGAAACTGGAATGGCAGTTTGCTCAGTACCACTGGCGTGTCCATATACGACAGGTGATTGGAAACATAGACGGCCGCCTGCGTCTTCTGAAAATTCTCCGCGCCAATCACGCGGACCGGGCAAAGCGCAATCCGCAGCAGAACTCCAGCCCAGGCTTGAGCAATCGAGTGCTGGATGCGTCCGCTGCCATCGAAAATGGAAGTCAACAAGGCGAGGCTGCCAAACGCCGCCGTAGCCAGCAAAAATAACGGCACCAAAACGAGATAGGTCAGCCAACGAAAAAATTGGCTGTGACATTCCAGGGGGGGTGGAGCCGACAATAGCGCGGAGTCCCGAACCTCCGAGGAGTGGACGTCCGGTTCTCCATCCTTCACCGGCGGATGCGGGATCGGCTCAACATCTTCCGGCATTGTTGACATTCTCTACCCCTTGCCTCGCTGGGTCAGGAGAGACTCCCGCAGCGCGCCGATAAGATATACAGAACCGGCACAGACGATCAGGCCGTCCGGCGGAGTTTGACGTTGCGCCAGTTCCATACCTGCAGACGACGAAGTCACGCTTTCGGGCTCCACTCCAAGCGATCGAGCTACAGTTTCTAGACTCTGCAAAGCGGCTGTTCGCGGCGAATGGACCGTTGTCAGGATGACACGATCAAAGACTGGAAAGAGGATTTGCGCCATTTCCTCGAATGCCTTGTCTCGTAAGCAGCCGAAGAGCAGTGTTCGCGGTGTACGTGCCACGGCGGCCCAGTTGCTTAGCGCCGAGCGCAGCGTCCAAGCTCCGGCAGGGTTGTGTGCCACGTCGAGCAGGACTGCCGGATGCGCATCGGTTTTGGAGAAAAGCTCGAGGCGGCCGGGCCAGCGCGCGCTACGAATTCCTTCAGCGATATGCGACGCCCTGATGTTGTAACTGTTATTGTTGCATAATTCACAGGCTGCAGCCACAGCCAGTGCCGCATTGCGATGTTGGTGTGTGCCGACCAGTCCCGGCAACAGTTCCACGGATTCTCCAGCGATGGTCACAGAATAGGGCCCGACTGGATCTTCCCCGGCAGTGGGGCCGGGCGGCATGTAGGGGACGGCGCTGGTGGCTTTGACTCCGAGGGCTACCGCGACTTCCCCAATCGCACGATTGGCGTCCGGGTGCTGCGGTAATATGACGAGCACACCGTTTTTCCGCAGAATTCCTGCCTTTTCGCGCGCAATGGCGTCGATGGTAGTGCCCAGCCATTCGGTGTGATCCAAGGAAATATCGGTAATGACGGAAACCAGAGGTTCAACAATATTGGTGGCGTCGAGGCGTCCACCCATGCCCACCTCGAGCACTGCGAGATCAATCCCATGCTCGGCAAAATAGAGGAAGGCGACAGCCGTCATCGTTTCAAAAAAGCTGGGATGTTGCGGTAGGCTGCCTTGGCGCACCAGTTGGGCTCCGGTTTCGTCCACGCGGAAATAGAGGCGGGCAAAATCATTGTCCGAGATGGTCGTGCCGTTGATCTGGACGCGTTCATTGATGCGCGAAAGGTGTGGAGAGGTGTAGAGCCCAGCGCGATAGCCGGCAACCCGAAGGATACTCGCCAGCATGGCCGACGTGGAACCTTTGCCGTTGGTACCGGCAACGAGGACGCTGGGAAATCGCGTCTCCGGCTGGCCCAGCGCGGCCATGAGACTACGCATCTGTGCCAAATTGAATTTACGGTGGGGTATGTCCGCAGCTCCAGCAGCGGCGTGAGCTAGTTCGTGCCCCCGTGCATACAAACTCTCCACCGCTTGAGCGTACGACATGGATCGATTGTAAAAGAGAGTACGACTTAGCACCGTCATTTGTGCAGTATGTTACTGTTCTCGATGCTTTATTCTATGGATAGTGCCTGATAATCCCCAACCCCGCATCACGAGACGACGATTTCTTCAGCTTTCCGGCCTGGGAGCTGCCGGTGTACTGGCGTATTCCAGCGAATACGAACGCCATCATCTTGAAATCACGCATCGCACGGTCGAGCTCGCGCGACTATCCCCAGCCCTCGACGGGCTGCGCATCGCCCAACTCTCCGACTTTCACTACGAGCAGTACACCGAGCCGTTTTTTGTCCGGCAGGTGGTGGATCAGGTGAACCGTCTGGCGCCGGACCTGGTTCTGATCACGGGCGATTATGTGAGCGAAGGACCAATGCCGTCGACATTCGGCGCGGAGAGCAGCTATCGTTGCGCGGAGATCCTCGCCGGTATCCATTGCTCGCAGCGATGGTGCGTGCTGGGCAATCACGACGCCACCGTGGGCCCCGCCATCGTTACCGATGCGCTGGAAACGCATGGGCTGCCGGTACTGGCAAACGCGCATGTGCCCTTTGAGCGGGAGGGTGCGCGGCTGTGGATCGCCGGTGTGAAAGATATCGGCAAGAGCGACCCGGACCTGCACCTGGCCGCGCCGCACGGATTGCAGACGGCGAACGAGCCGGTGATTCTGCTGGCGCACGAGCCCGACTATGCCGATGATGTGATACAGCGCGGCGGTGTCGATCTGATGCTTTCTGGGCACACGCATGGCGGCCAGGTGCGGCTGCCTTTTGTGGGCGCAATGTACACTCCACCGCTGGGCCGCAAATATGTAGAGGGGCTCTTTCATCTGGAGAACGGTTTACAACTATATGTGAACCGCGGCATCGGTGCTGTCGGAGTGCCATTTCGTTTCGACTGTCGTCCGGAGCTGACTCTACTGACGCTGCGGAGTGCTCAAAATAATGGAGCATGAAGTGTTGCGAATAGAGAGCAAAGCGCAGGGACTGCGCACGCATTTGGAGAAGAGCCAATGAAGCTGGCCGTAGCATTCGGCAAACAAGGCTTGATTCTCACGCTGCCGGACGGACCGCATTACGAAGTTTTGAAGGCACGCTCCGCATCGCCGGTGACGGATATACGGCGAGCCTTAGACGCGGCCCTCGATGCCCCCCTCGGATGCCTGCCGCTGATGGAGCTTGCGGCCGGAAAAAGAAGCGCTGCCATCTCGGTCTGCGATATTACACGGCCGGCACCGAACTCCGTCACGTTACCTCCGCTGCTGGACCGACTGCATCGAGCTGGCATTGCACCGGAGAATGTGACGCTCTGCATTGCAACTGGACTCCACCGCGCCGCGACGGAAGAGGAGCTGCGGACCATCTTGGGACCGACGATTGCGGCAACCTACAAGATCGTCAATCACGATGCGAGGGACCTGGAACGCCACCGCTTTTTAGGGGCGACGAAGCAAGGCACGCCGGTCTATATCGATGAACGATTTATGGCAGCGGACCTGCACATCACCCTTGGATTCATTGAACAGCACTTGATGCTTGGATTTTCTGGCGGGCGCAAATTGGTTGCCCCCGGACTGGCGGCGCAGGAGACCATCAAGGTCCTGCATTCGCCACGATTTATGCGGGAGAGCAAAGCAACGGAAGGATCGATCCGCGAGAATCCGCTGCATACGGAGTTATTGGAGATCGCGAGCATGGCGCGTCACGATTTCATCCTCGATGTGACGTTGACCCGGACACGTGAGATCTCCGGGGTCTTCGCCGGGGACCCAGTGGCAGCCCATGCTGCCGGGGTGGAATTTCTGCAGAACTCGTCGATCGAGTACCTGCCGGAGTATGTCGATGCCGTGATTACGACGGCTGCCGGTTATCCACTGGATCTGACTTTCTACCAGACCATCAAAGGAGTGACCGCCGTGCAGCACATCCTGAAGCCCGGCGGGAAAATTCTTATCCTCAGTGAGTGCGCCGAGGGCGTCGGCTCTCCGGAGTTTGCTGCGATGCTGCTCGCATATTCGGGACCCCAGGGCTTTCTGGACCGAATCGAAGAAGCGCCGGTCGAGGTCGATCAATGGCAGTTGGAGAAGTTTGCGCTCGTGGCTGGCAAGCACGCCATTTTGTTCTACACGCCAGGACTAACAAGTAAGGATATGGGCGCATTGGGATCGCGCAGTTTCTCCAGCGCGGAGACGGCCATTGCGAATCTGTTAAGCGGACTGCCTGAGAACGCACGTATCGCCGTGATCCCCGAGGGCCCTTACGCGTTCGCGAGAGTGCGCGAGTAAAATTCAATATCCGATGCGCAAAGCGCCGGGCGACCGACCAAGAATTCCAACGCGCTGTTTTCTAGTCAGCGGGGTAGCTGCCTGAGTACAGTGACCACTACTGCTTGTTGTTTAGTGGTTGGGCGAGAGAGCGCGAAAGCCGATATCGAGTGGGTGGCGTGACGACCGCGTGTTGGAGCAACCGCAGAAAGAGC